>NZ_CP191849.1:5700000-6020000 GCF_050956135.1 Actinoplanes sp. CA-131856
CGGTCGGGCGTGAGCCCAATGTGCCGCGCCCGCCTGAGAGAAACTTGTGCGCCTCCGGTGAAATGCTCTCAGCTGACCAGGAGCCCGAGTGGCGTGCCTGTCCTCTGGAGGTGGGAGACCGCGTGGGGCAACGAGATCGGGGGCGTCGCCGGGCGTGTCTCGCCGGCCGAGGCCAGCACCCGGCTCGCGTGGCCCGGAGCCAGCGGCAGCATCGGGTAGCGGCTGGCCGCCAGCTGGTCGAGGCGGCCCCGTTCGCGGCCGAACGATGTCAGCGAGCGCCAATGCGCCAGTGTGGCCACCCGGTCGCTGTCGTGGCCGGGAGCCTCGGGCAGGACTGTCACCTCGTCGAAGGCCGGGCTTCCGGCCAGCCACCACTCGGCCGCCTCGACGGCCGGGCGGGCCGCCGACTCGCACCAGTACGGGACCAGGCCGCTCGCCTGCGTCTGCCACGGGTCGAGCAGCCGGCCGCAGGCCACCGCGCAGCGTTGCTCCACTGTCGTCCCGCGGAGCAGGTCGGCGACGCAGGCGCTCAGGGTCTCGGGCTGGGCGTACAGGACGCGGTGGGACGGGCGGCCGGTCTCGACCGCGATCCGGTTGAGGTCCATGCCGAAGGCCGGCTCACCCGAGCGCTCGGCGTAGCGGGGTGGCGCCTCCGACGGCATCGGCCAGCGGTCGACGCCCAGGTCGTCGAGGACCACCCGGAACGCCGGGTTGCCGATCGTGTAGTCGTCCGGCTGCCAGCCGCCGACCGGGCTGCCCAGCTGGAAGCTGTGCCGCGAGGTCAGCGACCGGGCCGGCCAGGTGCGCAGGTCACGCAGGAGCAGTGTGGCGCCGTCCTCGGTGATCCGGTCACGCAGGAATTCCTCGTACGCCTTCGGCATGCTGTGCCAGCGCAAGTAGAGCCGGACCGTCGAGCCGCACGGTGGTCCCCCGCGCAGCGGATCGTGCACCTGCCGCACGCTGACGCCGGGGTTGCGCTCCAGGATCCGCTCGGCCAGCGCCGATCCCCACTCGAGCGCGCCCGGCCAGTCCCCCGCGTTGCCGCCGGGCCAGGTCAGTGTCGTGGTGAAGCTGGTCGGCAGCCAGGCCGCGCCGAGCGCCACCGCCAGATGGGCCGCCGCGCCGTGCGGCGACCCGAGCAGGACGGCCGGATAGGCCGGGTCCCGGTAGTGCCCGGTCACCCACGCGGCGACGGCCTCGGCGTCGATCGCGGCCGCCGCGTAGTGCGGCACCGCCTCGGCCTGGGCCTCCCGGGCCAGCTCGGCCCGGCGCTGGTCGGGCGGAAGCTGGCCGAGGCGGCCCAGCAGCGGGATCCGGCCGGCCGACGTGCCGTACTCGCGGGCCACCACGCTCAGCAGCGACCGGCCCAGACTGTCCCCGCACACGACCCGGTCGACCGGCAGTCCGGACAGCGCCCCAAACGGGATCACCCGCATCAGCTCCCTCATTCGCCGCAGCGGCCTACCCCTTTTGACCGCGCGCAAACATGGGACTTCTCAGCGGGGCGCCGGCGTTTCCCGGCCGGTGCCGGCCCGGAAGCGGACGGCCTTGTGTGTGCCGTCGCAGAACGGCTTGACGGCGGAGCGCCCGCAGCGGCACAGGGCGATGGTGCCGCGGCCGGGATCGATGGTCTCGCCGTCGGGGGTCTGCAGCTCGAAGTCGCCCCGCACGATCAGCGGGCCGTCCTGGTACGGCACGATCTTTGTCGACATGGCCCGGCAGATGCCCGCTGAGCTGCTGATCAAACAGATCGTTTAGCCGACCGGGCCTGGGGAAGCCTTGCCGCCATGAAGCTCCCCACGGCCCGCGGCTCCGTCTCGGCCGCACTCATCGACGTGCTGGGCGGACGGGGTGGCTCCCTGCCCGTCGCGCCGGTCTTCGACGACGACGAGGATCTGCACCTGAGCCTGTTCGTCTGCTATGAGCTGGCCTATCGGGGCTGGGACGGCGTCGACGACCTGTGGGAGTGGGACCCGGACCTGCTGCGGGTGCGGGCGGCCGGCGAGCGCGTCTTCGAGGCGACGCTGGCCGAGCTGGCCGGACCGCCCGAGCGCGTCGATCCGGCCACCGTGCCGGCCCAGCTCGTGAAGATCGTCGAGGAGGACGACGGGCCGTCGCTGTCCGGATATCTGCGCGGGCGCGCCACCCTGGAGCAGTTCCGCGAGTTCGTCGCCCACCGCTCGGTCTATCAGCTGCGCGAGGCCGATCCGCACACCTTCGCCATCCCCCGGCTGGGCGGCAAGGCCAAGGCCGCTCTCATCGAGATCCAGGCCGACGAGTACGGCGGCGGGGAGCTCCCGAGGATGCATCAGGAGCTCTTCAAGCAGACGATGGGCTGGCTCGGCCTCGACACCACCTACGGGACGTACGTGGACTCGGTGGGTGCGCGGACCCTGGCCGTCAACAACGTGATGTCGCTGTTCGGCCTGCGCCGGCGCTGGCGCGGCGCGATGCTGGGCCATCTGGCGGCGTACGAGATGACCTCGACCCTGCCCAACCGGGCGTACGGCAACGGTTTGCGCCGCCTCGGCGGGGACGCGGCGTCGACCGCGTACTACGACGAGCACGTGGAGGCGGACGCGGTGCACGAGCAGATCGCCGCGTACGACCTGTGCGGCTCCTTCGCCACGGCCGAGCCCGAGCTGGCGGGGGACGTCCTGTTCGGAGCGCGCTGCGCCCTGAAGATCGACGAGTGGTGGGCGCGGGGCGTCCTGTCGGACTGGGACGCCGGGGAGTCATCGCTTCGTCACTGCGTGGTGTAGAACGCGGGGAAGTGGGAAGGCGGCCCCCATGCGGTCCAGTGTCACGTTTGTCGGTAACGCCACCACGATCCTGCGGTTGGGCAACTTCACCCTGCTCACCGACCCCGCCTTCGGCCCGGCCGGCAGCCGCGTCTACCTGGGCTACGGCGCCTGGTCGAAAAGGCTCCGCGACCCGGTGCTGGACGCCGTCGACATGCGCGAGGTCGACGCCATGCTCCTGTCGCACCTGCACGGCGACCACTTCGACCGGGCCGCCCGCCGGCGGATCGAGCCGACCCTGCCCATCCTGACCACGCCGCAGGCCGCGCGGCGCCTGCGGCGCCGCCGCTACCTGGCGGTCTGCGGCCTGCCGACCTGGGAGTGCCACGAGTACACCCGCGACCGGCAGCGGCTGCGGATCACGGCGGTGCCGGGCCGGCACGGGCCGGGCGCCGCCGACCACCTGCTGCCGGACGTGATGGGCACGGTGGTCGAGCTGGAGGTGGACGGCCGGTGCGCCCTGCGGCTCTACATCACCGGGGACACGCTGTTCGACGCCGCGCTGGCCGCCGTTCCGCGCCGGATGGGCGAGATCGACGCCATGCTGATCCACCTGGGCGGCACCAGGCTGCTCGGCATGCTGCTGACCATGGACGACCAGCAGGGCGTCGAGCTGACCCACCTGATCCGGCCCCGCCTGACCCTGCCCATCCACTACGACGACTACAAGGTGATGAAGTCGCCCCTGTCGGCCTTCCTGACCCGAGCAAAAGATCAAGGTCTTTCCGGTGTACGCCCGATCGAGCGCGGCGCGACCCTCCCGCTGCCGCTGCGCCGCGAGGTGGTCGGCGAGGCCGCGTGAGCAGAGCGCGCCGGTCGTCGCCGGTCGTCGCCGGTCGTCGCCGGTCGTCGCCGGGACAGCGTAGTCAGAGCGCGGCGATCGTCGCGGGGGCGCGCTCGGCCCGGCTGAGGGCGCGCAGGACGGCGATGGGACCGTGCTGCTCGACGGCGAGGCGGCAGAGCACGCCGATCGTGACGTCCAGGGCGGCCCGGGGCATCCCGGGTGGATCGGCGCCCACGCTGGCGGCCAGGTCGTCGCCGTGCACGGTGAGTTCGAGCAGGCGGGTGGTGAGGTAGTCGGCCAGGGTCAGCGACCACGGGCCGAACGGAAGCTGGACGGCGCGGCCGGGGTCCTCGCCCGGCAGACGGCGGCGCAACTCGGAGAGGGCCTCGCCGGCGGCTTCGCACACGGCGGCGTGGCCCGCGACGGCGGCGTCGGTGGAGACGCGGCGGATGTAGGTGTTGACCTCGCTGTCGAGGTCGCCGTCGGTCCAGGTGGAGCGGGCGAAATGCTCCGCCAGCGAGACCCGCTCGCCGGCGACCGGGGCGTCGAGCGCGGGTGGCACCTGCAGGAGCTGGCCGGCCAGGTGGGCGGCGAGCGGGCCGGTGCCGAGGCGGGCCAGGGCGCTCGGGGTGTCCCAGCGCGCGGCCACGGCCGGGTGGCCGAGCAGGGCGTGGGCGGTGGTGGCCGTTTCGAGGTAGACCTCAATGACAGTCACCGTTCCAGTGTGGACGCCTCGTCGTGATGGCTCAACTACGGGGAGTGCCACATCGCCGAGGCCGACCGCCTACCAGGGGACAGTGCGGTCGGCGAATGTCTGCGATCATGCGGACCATGACGGCCGCCGATTGGTATGACGATTTCGCCGAGCGCCAGGCGCGTGGGGTTTCGCTCACGTATGAGCGATTGGCGCGATCGGTGGCGCGCGACGACGGCCTGCTCGCGCTGCTCGAAACCGTGCCGCCGCCCAAGCGCCAGCCCAACCTGCTGTTCGGCGTCGTGCGGCTGCTCGGCGGGCCCGTGCACTCGCCGTCGGCGTTCGCGGCGTTCGTCCGGTCCCACTGGCCGGCGGTCCAGCGCGAGCTGCTGGCCCGGGCCACACAGACGAACGAGCTCAACCGATGTGCCCTGCTGCTGCCGATCCTGGCCGCGCTGCCGCAGCCCCTCGCCCTGCTGGAGGTGGGCTGCTCGGCCGGGCTCAACCTCTATCCGGACCGTTACTCGTACGCCTACGGCTCGCACCACGTCGGCACGTCCGGCCCGCAGCTGTCGTGCACGGCCACCGGGGTCCCGCTGCCGACGGAGCTGCCCACGGTGGTGTGGCGCGCCGGCATCGACCTCAACCCCCTCGACGTCACGAACCCGGCCGACCTGGCCTGGCTCGACGCCCTGATCTGGCCCGAACACGACCAGCGCCGCACCCGTCTGCGCGAAGCGGCCGCGATCGCCGCCGCCGACCCGCCCGACCTCATCCGGGGCGACCTCGTCGACCACCTGCCCGCGCTGGCCTGGTCGGCCCCGCGCGACGCGACACTGGTCGTCTTCCACACCTCGGTGCTCTACCAGGTCCCCGACGAGGCCCGCCGCCAGTTCACCTCACTGGTCGGTTCGCTGCCCGGCCACTGGATCGCCGTCGAGGACCCGGAGGTGCTCGTCTACCCCGACCTGCCCCCGGTCTCCGGCCGGCACAAGAACGTCCTGGCCTTGGACGGCAAGCCCTTGGCCTGGACCGCCGGCCACGGCGAGGGCATGACCTGGTTCGGCCCTCCTACTTTGTAGTCACCGACTCCCTAGTCGAGAACGCAGCGCCGCCCACGTCATCACCTCCGGCTCGCTGCGCGAGGTCAAGGTTTAGCGGTTGTCGCCGCTGCCGCTGAGGACGCCGCGGCGGCTGCGGTCGGCGAGCTTGGCGATGTTCGCCTCGGCGACCTCCCCCAGCGTCAGATCGAAGTGGTCGGCCAGGACGGCGACATACCAGAGCACGTCGCCCAGTTCCTTCTTCAGATCCCCGGTGTCCCACCGTGAAAAGTCGCTCCCGTGGTCGCGTACCACCTTCTTCGCCTTCTCGGCGATCTCCCCCGTCTCCCCCACGAGCCCGAGCAGCAGATGAAAGACCTCGTTGTGCTTGTCTCGTGGGGCCGCGGTCCGCAGGGCCGCCTTCTGATAGTCGTCGAGGTTCATCGCTACAGTCTCGGGCGTGACTTCGGAGCAGGTGCGTGCGGCATACGGATCGATCGCCGATCTTTACATCGAGATGTTCGGCACCCGCGAGCAGTCGCATCCCGGCGACCTGGACCTCATCGCCCGGCATCTGGCAATCCGCGACGGCCGGATCCTCGACGTGGGCTGCGGCCCCGGCCACCTGACCGACTACCTGCGCTCGCTCGGAGCCGACGCCGCCGGCATCGACATGGTGCCGTCGTTCATCGCCCACGCCCGGACGGCGTTCCCGGGCGGCGACTACCGGCTGGGCTCCTTCCGCGATCTCGGCGCCGATTCCCTGGCCGGCATCCTCGCCTGGTACTCGCTGATCCACATCCCGCCCACGGAGATCGACGACGTCCTGACCGGCTTCCGGCGGGCCATGGCACCGGGCGGCGTGCTGGTGACCGGCTTCTTCGACGGCGGCGACGTCCTGGAGCCCTTCGACCACAAGGTCGCGACCGCCTACCGCTGGCCGGTCGACGAGTTCTCGGCCCGCCTGCGCCGGGCCGGTTTCACCGAGGTCGAGCGCCTCCAGCGCCCCGCCGAGGAAACACAGCGCCGGTTGGCCGCGATCGTTAGCATCGCCGGGTGAAGCGCACACTCCTCCCGATCGCTGCCGGGGTCGCGGTCCTCGGGCTGGCCGTCCTCGGTCTCGCCGGCCGGGCCGAAGCCCCCGCGCCGCAGGTCAGCGATCTGATGGTCGACGAGTCGGTGCCCGAGCGCGCACTGGTGGAGGACGCCCTGCGCATCGACTTCGACCGCCGCCACGGCGAGGCCGGACATTTCGCCCTGGTCCCCCGCACGCGCCCACCCGGCCTGCTGCGCATGGGCATCGGCTCGAACGGCCCGGACGCGGTCGTCGACTCGTACCAGTTCGGCGAGCAGAAGCTGAGCGCCCTGGTCGAGTTGGCCTCCCGGCCCACCGACACGTGCGCCAATGCCGAGATGTGCGTGCGCAACGACCCCCGGCACGTGACCGTCTACTTCACCGGCAACGTGGCCACCACACCCCAGGTCGGCGACCCGGAGACCGACACGGCCCGCACTTTCTGGTCCAAGGCCGAGATGGTCCCGGTGTCCGAGGCGGCCTGGTTCACCGAGCTGCTCGCCCGGGGACGGGGATAGAGCCGGATGCGGGTGGCGATCTCCGGAACGCATGGGACCGGGAAGACGACGCTGGCCGAAGCGCTCTGCACGCGCCTGCCGGGACATGTGATGGTCGAGGAGCCGTACTACCTCTTGGCGGAGCAGGGGTACGACTGTGACTTCCCGCCGTCGGCGGAGGACTACCGGGCGATGATCGCCTGCTCGGTGCGGAGCCTGCTGGCGCCGCCGTCGCCGTCCGGGACGGTCTTCGACCGGTCGCCGCTGGACTATCTGGCCTATGTGGCCGCGGGCGGCGCCGACCCGGCCGAGCAGGTCGACGCGGCCGAGCTGCGCCTCGCCTTCGCGACCCTCGATCTGCTGGTCGTCACGGTGATCACGCCGGAGACCGAGCGGGTCCTGCCGGCCGCCGAGTTGCCCAGTCTCCGCACCCGCATGAACGACGCGCTGCTGGAGCTGGTCTACGACGATCCCCTCGGCGCCTGGGAGGACCTTCCGGTGCTGGAGTTGAGCGGCCCGCTCGACAGTCGGCTGGACGCGGTCCTGGCTGGCAGGCTGGGGGCGTGACGGATCGGGAGATGTTGCAGGACAAGCCGCACCGGCAGGTGGTGCGGGTCGGGGACACCGTGCGGCGGCCGCTGCAGCCGTGGTCGCCGGCCGTGCACGCACTGCTGCGGCATCTGGAGGCGGCCGGGTTTCCGTACGCGCCTCGCGTGCTCGGGATCGACGACGAGGGCCGTGAGGTGCTCACCTACGTCGACGGCGAGTCCGGGCCCGGCGGGTGGGCGAAGGTCGTCGACGAGGACGGGCTCGTGGCGATGGCGCGGCTGCTCCGGGACTATCACGAAGCGGTGAATGGTTTTCGGCCGGTGAGTGACTGGGCCGGGCGGACCGGGCCCTTGGTCGGGGACGAGGTCGTCTGCCACGGGGATTTCGGGCCGTGGAACCTGGTGTGGCACGGGAACCGGCCCGTCGGGATCATCGACTGGGACTACGCGTGGCCGGCGAAGCCGGTGCACGACGTGGCGTACGCGCTGGAATATGTGGCCCCGTTCCGTGACGACGAGACCTGCCTACGGTGGTTGCGCTATCCGGCGCCGCCGGACAGACGGCGCCGGATGGAGATCTTCGCCGCGGCCTATGGGATGGCGGTCGACGTGGACGAGGTCATCGCCCAGCAGGAGGTCGTCTGGGAGCGGGCCCGGGAGCTGGCCCGGCAGGGCCGGGAGCCGCAGGCCGAGTGGCAGGCGAGCGGCTTCCTCGACGAGACGGCCGAGCGCATCCGGTGGAGCCGCGCCAACCGGGCGCTGTTCACATGACAGCCGAGCGTGCGCCGTAGGCCTCCACCGGTCGAGTGGATTGACGGCTGTGACGGATCTCGCGGGACAGGTTACTGACAAGTTGGTGGCGAAACGGTGTTTCGCTGTGGAGGCTGTCGCCATGACTACGACGTTCGATCGTGCTGCCGCGCGGGGCAGCGCGGAGCTTCTGCGCGAGAAGCGGCTCGAGCTGTCCGCCCTGACGATCCCCTCCGGGCGGGGCTGGGCGCCGCTCGGCTCGCAGGTGACCGATTGCCTGGTGAAGCAGCCGGCGACCATCGGTGAGGTGATCGCCATGCTGGTCACCATGCAGCAGATCCTCGACGAGCTGCCGCCCAGCCCGGCCAACAACCGCGTGTCCGCCTTCAACGAGCTCTATCTGAAGATCACCCGCCGGGTGGACTCGGCGCTGGTCGACGGGGTCAACTCGCCCGAGTTCCTGGAGCGGCTCGACGTCGAGTTCGCGCGGCGCTACTTCGCCGCCATCGACCTGTGGAACAACGACAACGAGGACACGCCCGACGTCTGGGAGGTGCTCTTCAAGCGGGCCGGCGACGTCGAGATGACCCGCCTCACCGCGGCCATGCTCGGCGTCAACGCGCACATCAACCACGACCTGGCGCTGGCGCTGATCGCCACCTGGGTCGACCTGGGCGCGCCCGAGGACGACATCATCCACCCCGACTACCTGCTGGTGAACGAGATCTTCTACGAGGAGATCCCGCCGCTGCGCCGTGGCTTCTCCGACCGCTGGCAGATGGAACTGGACCGGTTCGTCGGGCCGCTCGACGACTGGAGCCAGCGCATGCTGGTCACCGTGACGCGGGCGCGGGCCTGGGACCAGGCGCGCCGCCTGTGGCTGCTGCGCCACGACGAGGACGACTTCGAGCAGGCCCGCCGCACCATGGACCGGGCCGCGTCGCTGCTGGCCGAGTGGGCGATCGCCGGTGACCGGCTGCTCTCCGAGACCGGCGACGCCGTCGCCGGCGGCCGCAACCTGCTGCGGCGGCTGTTCGGCAAGCGCGGGATGGCGGCCTAGCCTCACATAGGCCCCGGCGCCGCCGATGAGAGATACATGCTTCGTGCGGCGGCGCCACCCTCGTTCGGCGCCCTGTTCGAGTCGTCGCCGATCGGCATGGCCGTGGTCGGCCTCGACGGCGAGTGGGTGCGGGTCAACCCGGCCATCGCCGGCATGCTCGGCTACACGCCCGACGAGTTGATGGCGTGCACCCGCCGGACGGTCATCCACCCCGAGGACTACGACAACGACGCCGCGCAGGCGGCCGACCTGCTGGCCGGGCGGATCGACAGCTACCGCACGCACAAGCGCTACCGGCGCCGCGACGGCGGGCTGACCCACTGCCTGCTGACCGTGACCCTGCTGCGCGACGACGACGGTGCGCCCGCGCACTTCCTGGCCCAGCTGGTCGACGTCACCGCCACCCTGGCCGCCCAGCAGGCACACGAGCGCAGCGAGGAGCAGTTCCGCACCGCGTTCGACGGCAGCCCGATCGGGCTGCTCATCGCCGACGAGCACGGCCGGTTCCGGCGGGCCAACCCGGCCGCGGCCGAGCTGACCGGCCGCCCGGTCGACGAGCTGATCGGTCTGACCCACCGCGAGATCACCGATCCGGCCGACATCGAGGCCAGCGCCCGGGCCCGGCTCGCCCTGCTGCGGGGCTCGGCCGACGTGCAGTACGACAACCGGCTGCGGCACGCCGACGGCCGGATCAGCTGGACCCGGGTCAGCCTGTCGCTGATTCCCGGTCCGGACGGGCGCCGCTGGCGGCTCGTGCAGCTCCAGGACATCACCGCCGAGCGGGCGGCCGCGCTCGCCGCCGAGCGTGAGGTGCAGCGCCTGCGGGCCACGCTGGCCGTGCAGCGCGACGTCACCGCCGCCGCGGCCGACCGGGACGCGGCCCTGCGCGTGGTCGCGGCCCGGGCCGTCGAGCTCTTCGAGGACGCCGACGGCGCCACGGTCGAGCTCGTCCAGGGCGACGACCTGGTGTACGCCGCCACGGCCGGCACCCTGGCCGCCGCGATCAACGCCCACGTGCCGGTCGCCGGCTCGCTCAGCGGACAGGTGCTGACCACCGGCGCCCCCGCGTCCTGCTCCGACACCACGGCCGACCCGCGGGTGGACCGGGCCGCCTGCGAGCGGCACGGCATCGGCTCGATGATGATCGCCCCGCTGCACGCCGAGAACCGGGTGATCGGCTGCCTGAAGGTCTCCTCGGCGCGGCCGGGCGCGTTCGACGCCCCCGAGGTGCAGCAGCTGGCCCTGCTCGCCGACAGCCTCAGCTCGGCCCTGCAGCACGCCGACGACGCCGCCCGCAACACCGCCCTGCTGATCGAGCGCACCCACGCGCTGGCCCTGCTGGAGGCGAGCGAGACCCGTTTCCGGATGACGTTCGACAACTCGCCGCTCGGTCTCGGCCTGATCAGCCTGGCCGACGGCGTGCCGGGCCGCTACCTCCAGGCGAATCCGGCCCTGTCGGCGATCACCGGCTACGCCGCCGAAGAGCTGCTGCGCATGACGTACGCCGAGATCGTGCACCCGGACGACCGCCCGGCCGACACCACGCCGGGCCGGTCGGTCGTCCGCTATCTGCACAAGGACGGCCACGAGGTCTGGGTGTCGTCCCGGACGGCCGAGGTCCGCGACGAGACCGGCCGCCCGCTCTACCTGGTGAGCCAGGCCGAGGACGTGACCGCGCAGCGGGCCGCCGAGGCGCAGCTGCGCCGGCAGGCCCGGCTGCTGGAGCTGATCCCGGCCGCGGTGATCGTGCGCGACCGCGACGGCGTCATCCGCTGGTGGAACGCGGGCGCGGAGCAGCTGTACGGCTGGCCGCTGTCCGCGGTCGCCGGCAAGAACATCCACCGGCTGCTGTCCACGGTCTTCCCGGAGGAATGCACCGAGCAGGACGCGCTCGACGGCCTCGTGCGCGACGGGCACTGGAACGGCCAGCTCGAGCACCTGACCGCGGCCGGCCGGGTCGTCACCGTGCTCAGCCGCCAGGTGCTGCACCTGCCGGCCGATCAGATCCTGGAGATCAACACCGATGTGACGGCGGCCCGCGCCGCCGAGCAGGCCCTGGCCGAGAGCGAGCAGCGGTTCCGGGCCCAGTTCACCCATTCGGCGGCCGGTCAGGTCATCTACGGGCTGGACGGCTCACTGGCGTCGGTCAACCCGGCCTACGCGGCGATGCTCGGCCACACCGTCGAGCATCTGGTGGGCCGGCACGACCGCGAGTTCGTGCACCCGGACGACCTGCTGGAGAGCCGCCGGCACCGGGCCGACCTGTTCACCGGCGAACGGGACGCCTACACCCACGAGGGCCGCCTGCGGCACGCCGACGGCCACTGGGTCGACGTGTCGGCCACGTTCTCGGTCGTCCGCGAGGTGGGCGGCCGCCCCAAGCATCTGATCGGCGTGATCACCGACGTGTCCGCGCGCCGGGCCGCCGAGGCCGACCGCGACCGGGCCGCGGCCTCGCTGGCCGAGCGCAACGCCGAACTGGAGGCCGCCGACCGGCTCAAGCTCGACATCATCGGCATGCTCGGCCACGAGATCGGCAACCCGCTGTCGTCGATCCGCGGCTACGCCGAGGTGCTGACCGAGGGCGCCGGTGCCGCCATGCGGGAACGGGCCGTGGAGGCGATCGCCCGGCAGGCCGGCCGGCTCGACGACATCGTGCGCGAGGTTCTCGCGATGGTGTCGATCGACGCCGGTTCGCTCACAGCCGTACGGCAAAATGTCTCTCTGCGTGACCAGATCACCCAGGCCCTCGTGGCGATGGACCTGGAGGACCTGCCGGTGCTCGGCGACGACGGGCGGGCGCTGTGCAATCCCGGTCATCTGCAGCAGATCCTGGCCAACCTGCTGTCCAACGCGGGCAAGTACGGCGGCGGGGCCACGTCGATCACCGTCGGCCACGACGGCACCCGGGTCAGCGTCAGCGTCGCCGACAACGGTCCGGGCGTGCCGGCCGAGTTCCGCCCGCGCCTGTTCGAGCGGCTGGCCCGGGCCGAGCGCGACGCGACCAGCGTGCGCGGCACCGGCCTGGGCCTCTACATCGTGCGCGGGCTGGCCCGGGCCAACGAGGGCGACATCCGCTACACGCCCAACCCGGACGGCGGCTCGATCTTCGTCCTCGACCTCGAGGCGGCGGCGTAGGTCGTGCTGCCCACGAGAAAGGCCACGCCGCCCAGCGCGGCCGCGACCCCGCAGAGCACCAGCGTCGCCCGGTAGCCGAAGTGTTCGATCGTCACGCCGGAGACGATGCCGGAGACCAGGAGCCCGGCCGTGGACGCGTTGGCGAACAGCGTGGTCGCGCGGCCGGTGGCCGGGGCCAGCAGGTCCTGGAAGTAGCGGATGCCGGCCGCGCCGACGATCGCGATACCCACCCCGCGCAGAGCCTGCCCGATCACCAGCATGGCCATGCCCGAAGACACCACGGTCAGCGCGTGGTAGGCGACGAACGAGCCGAACCCGCCCAGGATCACGGCCCGCTGGCTGACCCGGGCCGGCAGCGCGGCCAGCCCCAGCGTGGCCACCACCTCGACCGCGGCGCAGACACTCAGCAGCACACCGACCGACGCCGCCGTCTGGTGCAGGCCCCGGGTGACGAACAGCGGCAGGGCCAGGCTACCGGCGAACATGGCGGTGAAGAACAGGGTGACGCCGGCGGTGAGCAGCACCGGGGTGCCGCCCGGGGCCGAGGTGGTGACCTCGGCGGCCCGGGGCCGGGGCACGGCGAGCAGGGTCAGGGCGGTCACGAGGAAGACGGCCGCGGCCGCCCACATCAGCCATGTATATCCGCTGCGGGACAGCACGAGCGCGCCCAGCAGCGGGCCGACGGCCCAGGCCAGCGACCAGGCCGACCGCAGCAGCGGTGCCGACCGTCGCCCGGCCGCGCCGTCGCCCAGCGCGGAGCGGGCCAGGGCGAACACCTGGGGAAAGGCGGCACCCATGGCGCCGAGCACGGTCGCCGCCATGAGGAGCAGCACGAAGAAGCTCGACACCCCGGGCAGCAGCGCGTAACCCACGGAACCCAGCGAGATCACGGCGATCGCGTACCACCGTGAGGGGTGCCGGTCGAACCGCCGGCCCAGCCACCAGCCGATGGTGATCCCGCCGAGGGCGAACACCGACGACCAGACGCCGATCTGCCACGGCGTCAGACCGACGACATCGGCGCCGAACAGCACGATGTACGAGTGGGCCATCGAGTCGGCGATGCCGAGCAGGAAGACGGAGACGAAGAACACCGGATCTTCGTACCGGGCCGCCCGATCGAGCGACAGCTATTTAAATGCTGGCTCCCGGCGTCCAGCCCGAGATGTCGGCCAGCCGCCCACGCCACAGTCGGCCCTTGGTGGCCTGGGTGCCCGGGTAGTGGATCCGGGCGTTCCGCAGGTGGATGTAGCGGGTCGGGGTCATCAGGGCCGCGTACTGCCGCTGGGTGACCTCGTCGCCGACGTCCCGCGACTTGATCGCCGCGTGAGCCAGGTCGGACTGCTCCTTGACGTGCTCGGCGGTGCCCACGTAGAACGCGTCCTCGTGGTCGTTGAGCTCGCTGACCTCGGCGAACCACTGCCACTGCGGGATCAGCTCACCGCTGATGAGCAGGCCGCCGACGCTGAGACCGAGCGGCACGCCCGGGTCGACGGCGTCGCTGAGGCGGTCCATCTGCGAGACGTAGGTGGCGAGCACCCCGTCCGGTTCGGCCCAGTCGAAATGGGCCGCGCCTCCGATGAGCATCGGCTCGAACACCACGCACCCCTTTCGGTCGGCTTTCCCCCGAAAGCCGACTCTAGGTGAGCCGACGCCCCGTTATACGGCTTTCGGCCGACTCGGCCATCGTGCACGCGCTCGCTACGCTGGGCCGACCATGGATCTTGTCGTTCCCGCCGCCCTCGTCGCCGACGTGCGGATGCCCGCCCTGGCCGTCACCGACGGCTCCCCCGACCCCGAGTGGGTCGCCGTGCCGATGAGCATGCTGCGCTTCCGCCGCCGCCCGTCCCAGCTCCTGCCCGTCGACGCCCGCACGGCCCGCGCCGTCCGCCGTTACATGCGCCTGGCCCCGCTGTCGTTCCTGATCCCTCTGGCCTCGATCGTGCTGTTCATCGTCGGCGCCGCCGAGGGCTCGACGCTCGCCCTGGTGGGCGGCCTGATCGGCCCGCTGTGGGGCTTGACCGAGGGCCGCGGCCTCCCGAAGCAGGAGCCGTCCCGCACGCACACGGGCGACCTGCGCATCTCCAACGTCCCGCTGGAGGTCGCCCAGGAGTGGATCAGGCTGAACCCGGGCGTGACGGTCACCGACGTGCCCGCCCCGCGCCGTTATTCCCGCCGCTTCTACGCCTCGTGGGCGATCGGCCTCGTGGCAGCGTCCCTCGCCTTGGCCTTGGTGCTGGCCAACAACGGCCGCGAGGACAACTTCCTGCTCCAGTTGCTGGTCCCGCTGCTGTTCATCGCCGGCGTCTGGACAGCCACGAAAACCGCACCCCGCCTCTCATAGCCAGTTTAATGGGCCCATGGACACGGGGATCGATGTTGACGGTTATCTGCGGCGGCTGGGGCTTGATGGGAGTGCGGGCCGGGCGCCCAGCGTGGAGCAGCTGACCGAGCTTCATCGGGCGCACGCCGAGCGTGTCCCGTACGAAAGCCTGGAGATCTGGCTCGGCCGGCCGACCACTGTGGACCCCGCCGAGTCAGTGGGCCGCATCCTTCGCGGGCGCGGCGGCTACTGCTACCACCTCAACGGCGCGTTCTCCGCGCTTCTCCGCGCGCTCGGCTATCACGTGACCCGCCACGTCGGCGGGGTGCAGCCGACGACCGGCCGCCCGGCCGGCGCTGATGCCAACCACCTCGTTCTCACCGTGTCGGGGCTGCCTTCGGCCGAGGCGCCGGACGGGCGCTGGCTGGTCGATCTCGGCATGGGCGACGGGCTGCACGGGCCCCTTCCCCTGGTCGCGGGCACCCATCGGCAGGGCCCCTTCACGTACGGCCTGCGCCCCTCCGAAGCCGAACCCGGCGGCTGGCGTTTCGACCATGACCCGCGCGGGGGTTTTCTCGGCATGGATTTCCGGCCTGAGGCAGCCGAGATGACCGCCTTCGCCGGCAAGCACCATTTCCTCTCCACGTCGCCCGAGTCCGGCTTCGTGCGGACCGCCACCGCTCAGCGCCGTGACGCCTCCGGCGCCGACGTGCTGCGCGGTCTCCAGCTGACCCGGGTCGAGGAGACCGCCGACCGCACGGTTCTGGAGACGCCCGGCGACTACTTCGCCGCGCTGGCCGACCTTTTCGGGCTCACCCTCGACGACGTGACCGCCGTCGAGCGCGCCGCCATGTGGCGGCGGCTGACGGCGGCCCACGAGCGATGGCTGGCGGAGGCTACATGAGGGCGGCGGCCCGGTCCAGGTCCTTCTGCTGTACGGCGGTGAGCGAACCGAAGACCTTCACCGCCTGGTAGTACGTCCACGCCAGGCTGGTGCAGGCCGGGCGGACCGCCGCGCTGTACGTGGCACACACGCGCTTCAGGTCGGCGTAGAAGGTGTCGTCGACGCGGGACTTGTTGGCCGTGAAGGTGCCGATGGCCTTGTAGTTGCGATATCCGAAGTCGTGGTGCCAGCAGGGGATCTCGAAGGCGAACCCGAGCGGGTTGTCGGGGCTCGACGAGCAGTAGTCGGTGGACCAGTCGAAACCGTAGGACGCCCACGGGGCGCGGTTGGTGCGGGCCGCGTTCCAGGCGTTGAAGCTGGCCTCGGTGGGCTGGCTCCAGTTGGACAGGACGGTGGCCTTGGAGTCGGCGGCGTGCGCGGCGCCGGCGGGTACGAGCGCGATGCCCAGGGCGAGCAGCAGGGCGATGAGGATGCGACGGGTCATCGGAGTCTCCTTGGTGGGGGTGCCAAGAGACTCCATTGTTTCGATTAACTTCGATATATCTCAAGGGAATCGTTGGTGTGGGCCGAGATGAACTCCAGGTCCGGCTCGTAGCCCAGCCCGGGGCCGGTGGGCACGTCGACCAGGCCGTCGACGCTGAGGACGGGCTCGGTGGTGACGTCGCGGGCGTAGTACTTGTCGGAGCCGGACACGTCCGACGGCAGGGTGAAGCCGGGCAGCGCGCTCAGGGCCACGTTCGCGGCGCGGCCGATGCCGAACTCGTGCATGCCGCCGCACCAGACCGGGATCCCGTGCTCCTGGGCCAGGTCGTGGGCCCGTACGGCCGCGGTCAGCCCGCCCATCCTCGACACCTTGATGTTCAGCACGCGGCCCGATCCCAGGCGCAGGGCGGTGCGCAGGTCGTCGAGTTCCTCGATCGACTCGTCCAGGCAGACGGGCGTGGACAGCCGCTCTTGCAGGTCGGCCAGCGCGGCGAGCGCGCGTGGACCGTACGGCTGCTCGATCATCAAGAGGCCGAAGGCATCGAGTTCCTTCATCACGTCGAGGTCGCCGGGGGTGTAGACGCCGTTGGCGTCGACGTGCAGCGGGACCTCGGGGAACGCCGCGCGGACGGCCCGGACCGGCTCGACGTCCCAGCCCGGGGCGATCTTCAGCTTGACCCGGCGATATCCCTCGCCGACCCGCTGGGCGACCTGCTCCAGCAGGGCGTCGATGGTGGGCTCGATGCCGAGGGAGACGCCGGCCTCGACCTTCGTCCGCGTGCCGCCCAGAGCGGCGGCGAGCGACTGGCCGGCGGCTCTCGTCCGCAGATCCCAGGCGGCCATGTCGAAGCCGGCGCGCGCGAACTGATTTCCGCGCACGGTGGCGGATCCGCCGTGGAGAACCAGTGGCGCCAGGTGGTCGCGGGCCACGGCCCAGCACGACTCGACGGTCTCGGCCGAGTAGAACGGGCCGCTCGGTGAGGCGATCTCGCCCCACCCCACGGCGCCGTCGGAATCGGTGAGCGTCACCAGGATGTGTTCCAGGAAGCGCTTGGCGTGCGAGCTGGTCTGGAACTCGTGCACCAGCGGCAGGCGGACGCGGCGCAGCCGGACGGTCTCGATGCGGGTCATGTCTCGTCCACGTAGAGGTTGAGCTCGGCGGCGAGGGCGTCGCGTTCGTGCAGGCGGCGGCCCGCGCCCTTGGAGCTGGCGATGGTCAGGGTGGCCAGCAGGTGCAGGGCCAGGACGATCGAGGTGGGCGAGTTGGCGTACGAGGCGCTGTCCGGCTCGACCACGATGGTGACGGCGGCGGCGCCGGTCAGCGGCGCGCCTGGGGCGTCGGTCACCAGGACCAGTTCACCCCCGTGCCGGGTGTACGCCTCGGCGACGTCCACGGTGTCACGGCGATAGCGCTCCATCGAGACCGCGACGAGCAGGTCGCCCTGCCGGATGTCGGCCAGCATGTCGAGCGGCCGCGTGACCGCCTGCACGCCGGACAGGCCCGCGCTGAGGTCGGCCGCGAGCAGCGCCGCGTACGCCTGCGACTTGCCGTTGCCCAGCACGAAGCGCCGCCGGGCCGAGACGATGCGGGCGGCCGCCTGCTCGATCGCGTCGTGCTCGGCGGCCCAGGCCAGCGCCTTGCCGAACTCGGCCCGCTGCTGTTCGAGGACGCGCTGCTTGAGCACCTGGGCCGACCGCCGCTGGACGTTGCGGTCGAAGCGCTCGGCCGGTGTGGTCACTGGACGTCCCGCACGAACGTGTAGCCCACCTGGTCGGGGACTTGGTGCCTTTCCACACTGACGAGCCGCCGGCCGCCGGCGAATTCGGCTTTGAGGCGTTCCCTCAGCGCTGCCCGGTCGTCGGCGTGGGGAGCGGCGAGCCGATCCGTGGCGGGGGTCACGACGATCGATACATCCGATTTTTCGGCAAAGGGCTTGTACAAGTCCCACGAGACCAGCAGCCGGTCCGAATCGCCGTCGTCGTAATAGTCGGGCAGGAACCGGATCGCTGTCGCGCCCAGGACGGTGAAGTTGAAGTGGGCGTTGCGCAGGGCGTACGGATCGAAGGTCCACCGCATCGTCCGCGCCCCCGTCCCCCGCGCCGCCTCGGCCTGCGCCTGCTTCAGTTTGCGCCCCACGCCCGCGCCCTGAAGGCCCGGCGCGACCGCGGCCGCCTGCGAGTAGTGGTAGAGCTCGCCCTCCTCGACCGCGCTGAACCCGTAACAGAACCCGACGAGCTCGGCGCCCCGGAACGCGCCGATCACGGTCCCGGCATTCTCCCGCAGGGCCGCCAGCAGCCGCGGACTGACACCGAACTCGGGCTGCTCATAGCCGAAGACGGATCGGTAGAGCGCCGACGCCGCCGTCCACTCGCCGAGCCCGGCGAGATCACGCACCACGATCACCCGGCCACCTCCTCACGCTTCGCACTAGGATACGAATCGTATAACCGGCATCATGCACCCTGTATCGCGCGTTGACAACGCGTCGACCCGAACTTAGCGTTCGTATATGGACGCGATCGAGGCACTGCGCCGGTACACGCTGATCGAGTCGCCGACCGGTGACCGCAAGGCACTGGACGAGCTGGCCGAGGTGCTCTCGTCGGACGCCGCCCAGGCGGGCTTCCACACCGACCGCGAGGACGGGCACCTGCTCTGGTCCCGGCCCGGCCGCCCCGGGCGCCCGCTGCTGTTCCTCAGCCACTACGACACCGTCTGGCCCGTGGGCACGCTGCGCGACATGCCCTGGCTGGTCGAGGGCGACAAGATCAAGGGCCCGGGTGTGTACGACACCAAGTCCGGCCTGGCGGCGCTACTGGCCGCCGCGCCACAGGCGGGTCACGACGGCCCGGAGATCCGCGTGCTGGTCGTCGCGGACGAGGAGATCGGCTCCCCCACCGCGACCGGTCTGGTGCGTTCCGAGGCCGCGAAGGCCGGGGCCGTCCTCGGGATGGAGCCCCCACACCCCGACGGCGCCCTGAAGACCGGCCGCCGCGGCAGCACCCGGGCCCGCGTCGAGGTGACCGGCATCGAGGCCCACGCCGCCCTCGACCCGGACGCCGGCGTGAACGCCATCGACGAGCTCCTCGACCAGCTCCTGCGCGTGCGCGACCTGGTCCGGAACCGCCCGGTCCTGCTCAACGTGGGCACCATCGAGGGCGGCGGCCGCACGAACGTGGTCGCCGGCCGAGCCCACGCCGACCTGGGCCTGCGCTTCCTCGACGCGGAGAACGAGGAGGCGGTCCTGACGGCCCTGCGCGACCTGACCCCCGTACGCGAACGCGCTCAGATCATCACCACTCTGCTGGCCCACCGAGCGACGTGGCGCCCCACCGAGGCGGGCACCGCCTTGCTGGCCCGCGTGGCCGAGGCAGCCGCCTCGATCGGCCAGACGCTGGACGGCCGCCCCGCCGACGGCGCCGCCGACACGAACACCACGGGCGCCCTGGGCATCCCCACCGTCGACGGCCTGGCCCCGAGAGGCGGTGGAGCCCACGCCCGCCACGAGTGGGTGTCCATCTCGGGCATCGCCGAGCGCACGGCCTTGCTGAGCAAATTGATCGCCGGCTTTCAGAGCTGAAGCCACCCTTTGCCGGAAGCCCCGAACGGCTCGACACGGCCACCAAGGTCGGCGACAAGACGCCCGGCGGCCTTTCGTGCTCCGGCGACGACATCGGCCGGATAGCCGTAGACGCGCGCGTTCACCGCGAACTCGTCCTGGTCCAGCAGCTCCACACGCCCGCTGTCCCGCTCCCGCTGAACATCGAGATCCAGGTCGACCATCTCCACCGTCCCCGGCCCGACCCAGGTGGCCGGCGTCGTGACGTCGCAGTAGACATCCCATTCACCCGGCTCACCGAAGAAGATCGCGGACCACCACTGCCCGACCGGCACCAGCCGCACGGTGTCGTGCCGAGTCACAAAGCCCTTCCCCGCCACCCCGGAGTGCACCGCCGTGCCGGCCGGGGCCCTCAGCCACACACCGTGCGCGTCCTCCCCCAACCGCCGCATGACAAGCCGCCGATGCAGCCGCCCGTCATACTTCCGAAGCACCACCTCGACATCCACGGCGCCACAGTAATCACGAGTCGTCCGGGCTTGACCTCGAGTGCGCTCGAAGACCTAGCGTTCCCCCCATGCAGACGATCGAATTGGGCCGTACCGGGCAGCAGGTCAGCCGGCTGGCACTGGGGGCCATGCAGATGGGCAACGCGACCGATGAGACGGACTCGTTCCGTATTCTCGATCGGTATTTCGAAGTGGGCGGGTCGTTCGTGGACACCGCCAACTGCTACGAATGGTGGGCTCGCCGGGACAGCCGCGGCGGGGAGAGCGAAGAGCTGCTCGGGCGGTGGATGCGCCAGGGCAACCGGCGCGACGAGGTCTTCCTGGCCACCAAGGCGACCGCGCTGCCTCACTACTCCCCCGACCTGTGGGCGGCCGACGGAACCCCGGACTGGGAGCTGGCGCGGCGCACGTTCGAAGGCGCGGGGGCCGAGACCCTGCGCGCCGCGCTCGACGGGAGCCTCAAGCGGCTCGGCACCGATCACGTGGATCTGTTCTACGTGCACGTCGACGACCGGAACACGCCCCTCGAGGAGACCCTGGAGGCCCTGGCGGGCCTGGTTCAAGCGGGCAAGGTACGTCACCTCGGCTGGTCCAACGTTCGCACGTGGCGGCTCGAACGGATCCGGGGGCTGTGCCGGGCCAACGGGTGGCCGCTGCCGGTCGCGGTTCAGCAGCAGCACTCCTACCTGCGGCCGAACCCCGGGGCCGACAGCGCCTCCATCGTCGACGGGGAGCAGCTCGACTACCTGCGTGAGCATGACGACCAGACGCTGGTCGCCTACTCGCCGATCCTCAAGGGCATCTACGACTCGGCGGCCAAGCGGAACGAGCACTGGGTGTTCAGCTCGTACGGCGGCCCGGACACCGATGCCCGGCTGGCGGCGCTGCTCGACGTGGCCGGCGAGGTGGGCGTCACCCCGAACCAGCTCGTGCTGGCCTGGCTGATGCACCAGAGCTCGCCCCGGGTGCTGCCGCTGATCGGGCCGCGCACGCCCGAGCAGTTCGAGGACATGCTGCCCGCGCTCGATGTGAAGCTGAGCGACGAGCAGCTGTCCCGTCTCGACACGGCCGGGGTCTGACCTCAGCGCAGGCGGTCGCCGATCCAGTCGGCGACCGTCTCGGTGGAGGCGAAGACGGCGCCGTCGTGGGTCTGGCCGGGCAGTTTGTCGTAGCGGACCGGGCGGTAGTCGTCGAGCTGGTCCACGAGGATGTCGGTCACGGGGGCCGGCACGGCCTCGTCGGCGGTGCCCTGCACGATCAGGATCGGGGCGCTGGGCGCGGTCTGCCCGGGGTTGTCGTAGTGGGCCAGCTTGGTCACCCAGGCGGCCGGCAGCTGGCCGCCGTCGAGCAGCTGGGCGGCGGTCAGCGGGGCGTACGCGGCGAGGATCTCGTTGAGGCAGCCGGTCTCCAGCACCCCGGCCCGCTGGCGGGCGGGCGCGGCGAGCACGTCGGCCGGGCGGAACGAGGGCTCGACCGCGTTCAAACCGTAGAGGCCCATGACCAGGTAGCCCTGGCCGGGCGTGCCGGGAATCTGCGGGGCGAGCACGTCGACGTTGGAGACGGGGGCGATGCTCGCCGTGCCGCGCAGTTGCAGATCGCCGTCGTACGACGGTGCGAGCTGACTGGCGAACAAGGCGCCCTGCCCGCCCTGCGAGTGCCCGTCGATCGCGTACTTCGTGCCCAGCGCGGGGTTGAGACGGCGGGCGGCCCGGACGCTGTCGATGATCGAGCGCCCCTCGCTGCCGCCGATCAGGTACGGGTGGGGCTGGGGGGTGCCGAGGCCGGGATAGTCGGGAGCGGCCACGGTCCAGCCGCGGCTGAGCAGCTCGGCCACGGCAGCGCGGGCCTCGGGCCAGAAGACGTCCTGGCGGGTGGAGGGCGCACAGCGGTCGGCCAGTCCGGTGGTGCCGTGCGCCCAGACGACGACGTGGTCCTTGCGGTTGGCGCGCGGGGTCAGCACGAGGCCGGTGGCGGGAACGCGCTCGCCCCGGACGTCGGTGGTCACGTACTTGACGAGCCGCCCAGTGGCGGCCGCGGCGAGCGGAGGAGGCAGCGCCGCGGGCGACGAACTGATCACGCTGCCGGGCGTGGCCCAGCCCTGACCACCACCCAACGGAGTGGCCGTTGGCGCCGGGCCGGTCATGAGTGGCGGGTTGGCGGGATGCGCTTCCGCGGCCGTCGCGCTGGTCTCGGTGGCGGTGACGACGGCGCCGCTGCCGATCAGCAGCGATGCCGCCAGCAGGCGGTGGAATCTCCTCATGCGAATGCGAACCCCCGGAGCGTGGCGACGTGACACCGCCGACGCTAGGGGCGACAAATCGTAAATGTCAGAAATGTAGCTTGATCAGGTGACGGTGCCGCGCGTCGGACGTACCCCCAGAAGCCGCAAGGCGGACGCGGTGAGCAAGCACCGCAGCTCTTCGTCGTCCATTTTGGCCAGGTGGGGATCGGTTCCTGCGGTGATCAAGCCGCCGCTCACCATCGTGACACCGATCCGCGTGGCCGGATCGGGATCGGGACCGGCCAGCATGTCCAGCAGGCTCTCCACCGCGCGCATGGCCGGGTGAGGCCGTACCAGCTGAATCACCACGGGGTCGAAGCTCAGCACCGCCGACAGCCGCCGGTGCTCGACCACCAGATCGACCACGCCGGCCACCGCGTGCCGCACCCGGGCCGGACGGCTCTTCCGGCGCGCCGTCGACTCGGCCAGCGCGACCAGCCGTTCCATCGCCGGCGCGATCGCGGTCAGCACGATCTCTTCCTTGGTCGGGAACTGGTGGTACACCGCCGCCTTCGTGACACCCAGACGGTCGGCGATCATCTGCAGCGACGTGCCGCTGACCCCGTTCTCGGCGAACAGGTCGAGGGCGGCGCCGATGACCCGATCGCGAGCACTCATGCCGAGGATCGTAGCGACCCCTTGTCTTGGACTAGCCGCCCGGCTACCTTGCTGCCTAGCCGATCGGCTAGTAAAGGGAGGCGTCGTGGCGTGGGATCGGGAAGTTGACGTACTGGTGGTGGGTACCGGCGCCGCCGCCCTGAGCGCGGCCATCGCCGCGGCCGAGGCGAACATGCGGGTGCTGGTGGTCGAGAGCACGGCCAAGTGGGGTGGCACGACCGCGCTCAGCGGCGGCGGCCTCTGGATGCCGACCAACCCGCTGATCGGCAAGCACGGGCGCGAGGACTCGGTCGCCAAGGCACTCACGTACATGCAGGAGGCCATCGGCGACGCCGGGCCGGCCAGCTCGCCGGAACGCCGCCGGGCCTTCGTCGAGACCATTCCCGAGGTCTTCCAGCTGCTGGCCGAGCGGGGCGTGCGCTGGACCGCGGCCAAGGACTATCCGGACTACTACCCCGACCGGCCCGGCGGCATGACCGGGCGCAGCATCGAGGCCGAGCCGTTCGACATTCGCAAACTGGGCCCGATGCGCGCCACGTTCCGCGGTCTCGACAGCATGCCGGCTCCCCTCAAGACCGACGATGTCTGGCTCCTTTCCCGGGCCTGGTCGACCCCGAGCGGATTCGTGCGCGGCGCGCGTTTCGTCTTCCGGACGCTCGGCGGTCTCGCCACCGGCAAACGCCTTTACGGCATCGGCTCGGCGCTGTCGGCCAGCCTGATGGACATCGTGCGGCGCCAGGGCACGGAGGTCCTTCTGCAAACCCCGTTGACCGGGCTCGAGCGGGACGGTTCCGGCGCCGTCGTGGGTGCGGTTCTGGGTTCCGGTGTACGGGTGAGAGCGCTGGGCGGAGTAGTGCTCGGTGCGGGCGGCTTCGCGCGTAACGGCGAATGGCGCCAGAAGCACCACGGGATCGCCGGATATAGCTCGGCCCCGGAGGGCGACCTCGGCCAGGCCATCGACATCGCGGCCGAACTGGGAGCGCGACTCGAGCTGATGGACGACGCCTGGTGGGGCGCCTCGGTGCCGTTGCCCAACGGCACCAGCCAATTCGTGCTGTCCGAGCGGTCGATGCCGTTCAGCATCGTCGTCGACTCGGAGGGCTCGCGCTACACCAACGAATCGGCCAGCTACATCGACTTCGGGCACGCCATGCTGGAACGCGACAAGACGGTTCCCGCGATTCCGAGCTGGCTCATTCTGGACGTACGGCATCGCCGCCGTTATCTGTTCAACGCGTTCCTCACCGGCACGAAGGAATTGCGGGCGGCCGGCATCGTCCGCTCGGCGCCCACGATCGAGGCCCTGGCGGCCGAGCTCGCGATGGAACCGGCGAAGCTGCGGGCGACGGTCGAGCGGTTCAACGGATTCGCCCGCTCCGGAGTGGACGAGGACTTCGGCCGCGGCCGCACCGAATACGACAACTATTACGGCGATCCCCGCGTCAAACCGAATCCGAACCTGGGACCGCTGGAGAAGGGCCCGTTCACCGCGGTCCAATTGGTGCCGGGCGATCTGGGCACGAAGGGCGGCCTGCTGACCGACGCCGACGCCCGGGTGATCGACACTTCAGGGGACGTCATCGAGGGTCTGTACGCCGCCGGGAACACCACGGCGTCGGTCATGGGCCGTACCTATCCCGGTCCCGGCGCCACGATCGCCCCCGCCGTGGTCTTCGGCTATCGGGGTGGCCGCGCGGCCGCCGCCCGCGCTTCGGGAGCTCCCCTGAAACATTGATGAACTACTCTCTGTCCGGTGGAGCTGGAACTGCGCCACCTGCGCCTGGTCTGTGCGATAGCGGACGCCGGCAGCGTCACCAAAGCCGCCGCCGTCCTCGGCGTCGCGCAGCCGGCCCTCGCCACCCAGCTGCGCCGGGTCGAGCGCATGCTGGGCGGCCCGCTGTTCGTCCGGGGCCGCCGCGGCGTCCTGCCGACCGAGCTGGGCGACCTGGTGCTGGCCCGGGCCCGGGTGCTGATCCCGGCTGTGAGCGGCCTCCACGACGACGCCGGCGTCCTGGTCACGGCCGGCGGGGACGCGCGGTTCCGGATCGGCGCGACGAACGGCCCGATCGTGGCCGGCCTGGTCCAGCGCCTGGCCGAGGCGTACCCGGCCAGCCCGGTCTCGGTCCACTCCACGTGGTCGGAGAACGAGATCGTCCGCCTGGTCCAGGAGGGGCGCCTCGACTACGCCCTGGTCGGCGCCTGCGCCACCGGCCAGCCGGGCACCGACGACCTGTCCGGCCTGTCCTGGCGGGTCCTCTGCGTCGACCCGGTGTGGGTGCTGGTCGACGAGAACCACCCGGCGGCCACCCGCGACGAGGTGAGCCTGAGCGAGCTGTCCACCGACCAGTGGGTGAGCGCCCCCGGCGACGGCTGCTTCAACGAGTGCTTCGCCGCCGCCTGCGCCCGGGCCGGCTTCGCCCCGCGCTTCCCCTACGAGCTGGACGCCGGCGCCGTCTTCGACCTGGTCACCTCGGGCCGGGCCGTGGCCTTGTGCCAGGCCACGGTCCGCGACGTCCCCGGCGCGGTGGCGGTCCCGTTGACCGACTCCCCGCTGAGCTGGCGCCACATGCTGGGCTGGGAGCCTCATTCCTTGTACGCGGCGGAGGTCGCCTCGCTGGCCACAGCCTCCTACCTGGAGATCGTCGACCGCCGCCCCCGCTACGCCACCTGGCTCACCAAGCACCCCGCCTTCGGCGCGTGGACGTGAACCCCGGAGGTCAGAACCAGGCGCTGGCCTGGAGGCGGCCGGTGTTGCCGAGGTCCATGGGCGCCGGCAGGGCGACGAGCTGGCGTTCTCCGCCCTTGGTGACGGCCATGGCCAGTGCGGTCCCGGTGTCCGCGGCGCCGTTGATGTCGGTGACGGTGTTGCGCCAGGACAGCACGGTCCGGGCGCTTGTGCCCGGCTTCAGCACCTGCGACCTCGGTGGCGCCGTGTAGTGCACGCTGGGCTCGACCGAGATCTTCAGGGGGCGGCCGTCCTCGTCGAGCACGACGATGTCCGGGCGGCCCTTCACCTCGTACGGCTTCTTGCCGCAGTTCCGGACGTTCACCATCATCTCCCGATATCCCATGGCCGCTTCCCCGCGGGTCGCCGTGATGAGCACGCCGGTCCGCGTGCAGGCGTCCGACGCGTCGATCCCCGCCGCCGGAACCGTGGCCGATGGAGCCGTGGGGACGGCGGAGGTGGGGAGGACGACGGGGGACGGCGTGGGCGCGAGCCCGCTGGTGGCCTGCCACGACGCCGTGCACGAGGCCACCAGCGGAACGATCAGGAACGGCAACAGCCGGCGCAGTCCACCCACGCCACGATCATGCCGTACGCGCGGGACCGTACAGCCGGGCGACGTCGGGTGAGTCGAGCCAGCCGCTGTACGCCGGCGACTGCGGCCAGCCCTCCGGTGAGTCCTGCCAGTCCTCCTGCCGGCCGTACGGCAGCACGTCGACCAGCGCGAACGTGTACGTGATCTGCTCGACCCCCCGGCCCGTGGTGTGCCAGGTGCGATAGACGCTGTCGCCGTCGCGCAGGAAGACGTTCAGGGCGAAGCCGCCGCCGGCCGGAGCGTCGACGTCGGCGCCGAACGGACTGTCCGCCGTCGAATACCACGTCATCTTGTTGCCGACACGTTCGGCATAGGCGAGGGCGTCCTCGATCGGGCCCTGGGTGACGATCACGAAGCGGGCGTCGTAGTTGTCGAGGAAGCCCATGCGGGTGAAGACCGACGTGAGGCTGGTGCAGCCGCCGCACTGCCACTCGGCGCCCGGGTCCCACATGTGGTTGTAGACGATCAGCTGGGATCGCCCCTCGAAGATGTCGGCCAGCTTGACCGGCCCCTCCGCCCCGATCAGCGTGTATTCCGGCATCCGCACCATCGGCAGCTTCCGCCGCTGCGCCGCGATCGCGTCGAGTTCCCTGGTGGCCGCCTTCTCACGGGCCCGCAGCGCGTCCAGCTCCGTGCGCCAGGACGCCTCGTCGACAACGGGTGGCATCGTCATGATGGACTCCTCTCTCCGAAGACATCAGACTCGCCGTGGCGGCCGAACTCATCGGTCACGCGACGACATCGATGTGCAACAATGTCGCGGCAACTATGGGGATGCGGGGGCTTGGGTGAGCGGAATCGGGGCCACCGCGGTCGCCGACGGTGAGCAGGACGAGGGTGGGAGCGCTCCCGAGGCGCGCCGAGGCGTACTGGGACGGCTCTGGGACCGCCGCGAGTGGATCCTGGTCGTGCTGGGCGGGCTGGCGCTGGCGGCCGCCCTGACCTGGCCCACGCTGCGCGACCCCCGGCACACCGTGCCCGGCGACATCGGCGACCCGGCCCTGTTCGCCTGGCAGATCGCCTGGGGCGGCCACGCCCTGCTGCACGATCCCCTCCAGCTGTGGAACTCGAACACGTTCTACCCCGATCCGCACTCGCTGGCCTTCACCGACACCGTTCTCGGCTACGCGCCGTTCGGGATGATCGGGTCGGGCATGGACGCGGCCGTCCTGCGCTACAACATCCTGTACGTCCTGTTGCACGCTCTCGCCTTCATCGGCGCGTACGCCCTGACGCGCCAGCTCGGCGCCCATCCGCTCGGTGCGGCCGTGGCCGGCGTCGCCTGGGCGTTCGCGCCGTGGCGACTCGCCCACGCCGGGCACCTCAACGTCATCTCGACCGGCGGCATCGCGCTGAGCCTGGCCATGATCGCCCGGGGCCACGGGTGGTCGCTGCGCCGGGGGCACCGCCCGGAACGACACAGCCCGTGGTGGGCGCTGGCCGGCTGGCTGGTGGCGGCCTGGCAGATCACCCTGGGCCTGGCCATCGGGCTCGTCTTCGCCTACGTGATGGTCGCCCTCTGCCTCGTCGTCGCGGCCGCCTACGCCTGGTCATGGCGGCGGCACGGCCGGCCGCCGATCGGGCGGCGGCTGCTGGCGGCCGACCTGATCGGCGGGGCGGTCTTCGCCGGCGCCACCCTGTACATCGGGCTGGCCATCGCCCGCGTCGTGGAGCTCAACCCGCAGGCCGACCGCGGGCTGAACTGGACCGAGATGTATTCGCCGCCCTGGCGGGGCTTCTTCGTCGCCCCCGAGGCGTCCTGGGTGTGGGGCGCCCGTCACGCCGGGGCGCGCGCCGACCTGATGTGGCCGCCCGAGATGGCGCTGTTGCCCGGTGTGGCCCTGATCGCCCTGGCCACGGTCGGGGTGTTCGTGTCGGTGTTCCGGGTCCGCCACCGGGTGCTGCTGACCCTCGGCGTCGCCGTGGCGGTGATCCTGGCCCTGGGCGCGACACTGCCCTGGAACGGCGACCCGGGCTATCTGACCCTCTCCAAGCACCTGCCGGGCTGGTCGGCGCTGCGCACCCCGGGCCGGATGACGGTGTGGTCCTCGTTGCTGCTGGCCCTGCTGGCCGCCGGCGCGGTCAGCGCGTTCGTCGCCCAGGCCCGGGCCACGGCGCCCTGGCGGCCGGGCGTCCTGGCCCGCGCCAAGTTCGTCGCCCTGCGCGTCGCCCTGCTGATCCCGCTCGTGCTGGTCACCGCCGAGGGGGTCAACCGGACCTCACATCCGGAAGTGCTGCGCTATCCGGCCGCGATGGCCGCCGCCCAGGAGCCGGTCCTGGTGCTGCCCAGCGGCGGCAGCCTCGAGATGTCCATCATGCTCTGGACCACGAACGGCTTCCCGCGCGTCCCCAACGGGGTGGTCACCTTCGTCCCGGCCGGTCAGGAGAGGATCCGCTCGATCAGCATGTCGTTCCCCGACTCGGCGAGCATCGCCGCGCTGCGGGAGGCCGGCATCAAGTCGGTGGTCGTCCTGCCCGAGTGGCTGGGCGGCACCCCGTGGGAGGGCCTGCCCAACCGCCCGGTCGACGGCCTGGGCATCACCCGCGAGGAGATCGAAGGCCGGCTGCTCTACCGGCTCGAGTAAGGCCGGCCGGCGGACGGCAGCGGGATGACGGTGGGCTGACAGACACGTCTGTCGCGCGGCCTGGCCGATTAAGAAAGTTGGGCATCGCGTGCAACCCTTTCCGCTCGGCTGGGCCTCTTAGCTCGACGGAGGGAGCACAACCGAGTGGACACCGAGAACGCGGAGGATTTCCGCGAGTTCGTCCGCAGTCGTTTCGACCAGTTGCGCGCGCTCGCGTTCGTGACGTGCGGTGACTGGCAGACGGCCGAAGACGCCGCGGCCGGGACCCTCGCCAAGCTGTACCGCCGCTGGGACAAGGTCACCACACCCGACGCGTACGCCCGCACGATGGTGGTCCGCGCGGCCATCAACGAGAAGCGGAAGCCGTGGCGGCGGGAACGCTCGTACGGCAGCGAACTGCCGGACGCCGCGCTGCCCGACCACGCCGGCGCCGTCAACGAACGGTTGCGCCTGCACCACGCGCTCCGGCGGCTGCCCACCCGGCAGCGCGCGGTGCTCGTCCTGAGGTTCCTAGGCCACGCCACCGCCACCGGCTCGCACGACAACCGATGACATCATCGGCCGGGCCCGCCGGGCCCGGGTCCGGCGCACGGCCGCCCTCGGCACCGGCGCCGCCGCCTGCCTGGTCGTCGCCGTGGCCGTCTCCTGGAGTGTGGTGAGCCGGCCGGGTGGCGGCCGGCCGGCCGGTGGGCCCGGCCCGCAGGCGTCGTTCTCCGCGCCCCCGGCCGAGCGGACCGACCGGCCCCGGCCCGTCCACAAGGTCGACTTCAGCAGCGATCTCGGTCAGTACCGGGCCGGCGCCTACCGGATCGGCCCGGCCGTCAAGGTCACCGCCGGGTACACCGAGCTGCCGGTCTACCACGACGGGACGACGATGGGCGGCGGGTCGGCGGAGCCGTTGGAGGTCGCGACCATCGCCGTCTACGACGAGGGTGTGTACGACACCGCGCTGTTCGGTGGCGCCGGCAACGCGACTCTCGTCATCGGCGATCAGTACCAGGTGCTGGTGGACGGCCGGGACGCGCTGGGCCGGGACTGGACGTACACCTCACCCGCCGACCCGGCCAGGAAGCGCGTGATGGCCGCCCTGGCCTGGCAGTACGCCGACGGCGCCTGGGCCACCCTGCTGCCCAACTACGGCGGCCCCGGCATGTCCCGCGAGCAGGCGGTGCACATCGCCGCCGGGCTCACCACGTCGGCCCGGCGTGAGCTGAAAGTCCCGTACCAGCTGACGTTCCTGCCTCAGGGCTGGCAGGCCGTCGCGGTGCGGCAGTCCGTCCCCGGCACCAACACCCCGATCTCGGAGGTGTTCCTGCATCAGGGCCCGGTCGCCGATCCGTCCACCCGGATCGACGAGGTCCTCCCCGGCCACGTGCAGATCTCGGTGGTGAAGGGCCTGGATCCCGCGAGCGCCGACACCGTCAAGGACGAGGGCGTGCACTGCACCACCGGCCGGGAGACCTGCGCGGTCGTCAAGGGCGACTACCGGATCAACCTGAACGGCTACGGCGGACTGCCGGACTCCGATCTCCGGCGGGTCGCCGAGGGCCTGCGGCTGCGCGACCTGGCCGACCAGAGCACCTGGGTGAAGGCCGACTTCTAGGGGCTTCTAGAGGGGCTTCACCTCCAGGGTGCCGATGCCACCCACCGCGTCGATCCTCAGGCCGCCCGACCTGTCGTCGCCGTCGGCGCGGCGGGTGTCGCCGGGGGCGAGGTCCTCGTCGCGCTCGCCGTTCAGGGTGGACTCCCCCACGCCCTTGGTCACTGTCAGCTTGACCGGAAACGATCCCTCCGTACGGATCTTCCAGCTGTTCACGCCGCCCGACATGCGCAGGGGGATCTCCGCCTCCTGCCGCGGCAACGTCATCTCGAAGCTGTTCGCCCCGCCCCGCAGGTCGAACCCGCCCACCTTGCCCTCGGCCATGGCGAAGGTCGCCCGGCGGACACCGTGCTCGGTCCTGATCGTCCAGGCGATCCGCTCGTCGAGCACGACGTCGACCACGGCCTCCCCCTCGTTGTCGTTCTCCTTGGTGGTCAGGGTGAGCGTGGTGCCGTCGAGGGTCGCGTCCGGCGTCACGCTGCTGTCGTCGGGCGTGGACACCCGGGCGATGCCGTTGGTGGGCGGACGGCCGACCGACACGTTGAGCTGCCGCATGCCGCCGGCCAGCACGAACGTCGCCGCCGGGAAGGCCGGTCCGGCGGCCGGCGGTTTCGTGGTGGCCGGGGAGGACGGCGACGGCGGTGGCGAGGAGGGCGGCCCCGCCGCCGACGGGCTGGTGGCGCTGGGTGAGACCGGTGCCGGCTCGATCGACACCGGGGGGCTGGGCGAGGGCACCACGATCTCGGGGTTGGGCGCGGCCGCGGGCGGCCGGTCGGAGGTGGTGGCCATCCGCAGCAGGACGACCCCGGTCACCACGACCAGCACGACGACGCCGGCCACACCGGCCACGAGCGCCAGGTGACGCGGTTTCCTTTCCCGGGGGTACGGCTTCCCGCCCTCCCCTTTGTCCTCGTCGTTCGGCTTCGCGGTGTCGGGCCAGTAGTCCGAGATCTTCGGCCAACCGGCGGTTTCGTCCAGTGTGTGCTGCTGCGAGCCAGAGCCGTCCATGGCGTCGTCTCCTCGTGCGGGCGCCGTCGACCCGGAGTACGGAGACCAGCCCCGGAAAGTTCGATCACGATCGAACGCGTGAAGAATCTTGCCATTGGCGTCCTTCGCCGTAAGAATGCCTTTTCGACAGCTTAAGAAAGTCTTAGCGGGCGCCCTCGGAGCGGAATTCAGATGACCGAAGATGATAGGGACGAGCGTCTGCGCGTCGAGGGCTGGGGTCCCTACCGCGACGGCCCCGGCTCCGGCCCGTCCCCGTCCCCGCGCACCGTTCCCCCGCTGACCACCCCGCCCCCGGGCGGGCCGCGCGCCCTGCGCCATTCGCTGCTGAGCCTGCTCGGCGCCAACCCGCCGCGACACTCTCTGACCGACACCCTCAGCGGCGGCTCACCACGGCGCGTCCTGCTGGCCGGAGTCACCGCCGCGGTGATCCTGGCCGCGGGCCTGATCGCTCTCACGGTGGGCCGCGACGAGCAGCCGTCACCGCCGCCACCAGCGGCTCAGCTCGTGGTGCCGCCGTTCTCGGCGCCCGCGCCGGTGTCGATCCGCCCCGAGCCCACGGCGTCCTCGGCGCCCGTGCCGACCTTCGCGCCGCCACCGACCCGGCCGGTCCGCACCACCGCGTCGAAGCCGGTCGAGAGGGCCACGACGACCCCGCCGGCGCGGACAACGCCGCCGTCACCCGCACCGGCCCTGATTCCGGGCGCCGCGATCGCCCTCGAGGTCGCCGACCAGTCCGGCCGGCGCCTCCGGCACCGCCACTTCGTGGCCACCCTCGAGGTGCTCCGCACCGCCGAAGAGCGCGACAATTCCCGTTTCACCGTCCGCGACGGTTTGAACGGGCAGGGCTGTGTCTCTTTCGAATCAGTTAACTATCCAGGCTATTTCTTGCGCCACCGCGACTTCATCCTGCGCCTGGACCGGCAGGACAGTTCACAATTGTTCAGATTCGACGCCACATTCTGCCCCCGGCCCACGGGCACCGCTTTGACCTTCGCCGCCACGAATTACCCGTCACACTTCCTGGTCGCCCGGCGGGGCGGCGTCCACCTGGAACAGATCTCCCCCGACCGGGCCACACCTTTCGCCGTACGAAATCCTTAGGCTCGCGGCTCCTCGAAGTCGTCGGTCGCCGAGGGGTCATCGTCGTCGTCCAGGGCCGGCCGCCCCACCGGGTGTTCCCGGCCCGACCACGCCATCCGCACCACGATGTGCCCGTCCCCGGCGGTCCGGGCGAAGACCGCCGACCCCGCCTCGGCCTTGAACTTCACCCCGAACTCCAGCTCCACCGAGTCGGGCGGATTCCCGCGCCCGTCACCCTTGCGGAACTCGTCGAGGGCCTTGAGGGCGATGCCCCGCACCCCGTCGAGGGCCTGCTCCAGAGTCTCCTTGGCCTTGAAGACGGCCCCGTCGAAGGCCACCTCACCGAACCCGGAATCGGGCTTGTCGATCTCGATCAGCACGGCACTGCCGTCGTCGGCCTGCACACGCATGAGCTCAGTCGGCACGTTTCGTCCCTCCCGGACGGTCTGTGGTGGATTGAGCATCTCGCACCGGGGCGCCGGGCACTATCAGCTTTCCGTCCGGTGCTCACCGGCGGCCGGGAAGGCTCCTGCTCAGGAAGTCGTCGATGGCGGCGAACGTCGCCTCCGGCGCCTCGCGCATCGGCAGGTGCCCACCGCCCGGGATCACCGTGAACCGGGCGCCGGGAACCGCGGCGGCGTAGAGCCGGCCGAACTCCGGGGTGACCACCCTGTCGTTTGCGCCCCAGATCAGCTGGACCGGGATCGTCAGCCCCTCGAACCGGCCGAGCAGGCCCTGGTCCTCCAGCCCGCCACTGGTGTAGGCGCGAAACACCGCCATCGTGCCTGTCCGGGAACCGGCCGCAGGGGGCGGCGGCCCGCTCGGCATCGCCGGCGGGTGCCCTTCGATCCGCGGGCCGACCGCGTCGATCAGCACAAGACGCCCGATCCGCCGGCCGCGGTCGGTCACGGCCATCTCGGCCGCGACCCAGCCGCCGAACGAGACCCCGACCACCGTCACCCCGGTGAGGTCCGGCCGCTCCAGCCGATCGAGATAGAGGCCGGCGAGACCGGCGACGCTGTCCAGGTCGTCCGGGCGCTCGGTGCCGTCCCAGCCGGGATGGGTCGGCGCGATCACCCGGTTGCTTCCGCTCAGGTGGCTGACCAGGGAGTTCACGCTGTCGGGGCCGGCCGCGCCGTGCAGCACCAGAACTGTCGTCACAGCTCCTCCCCGAAGGAGGCGAACATGTCGACCAGCGACCGCGGCGCGTTGTCGTCGAAGATGGTCTCCAGACTGTCGGCCGACTCCCGGGCCACCGTCGCGCTGCGCTTGAAGAGCTCACCCTCGTATGCCGAAAGCGCCCCTTCGATGTCCCCCGGCCGCGCCGCGATGGCCTTGCCCAGCTCGGCCCCGTCGAACATGGCCAGGTTGGCGCCCTCACCGGCGAACGGCGACATCAGGTGCGCGGCGTCGCCGAGCAGCGTCACCCCTGGGACCCGGTCCCAGCGGTGTTCGACCGGCAGCGCGTTGATGGTCCGCGGAACCAGCGCGCCGTCGGCCTCCGTGATCAGCGACCGGATCTCCGGCGCCCAATCGGCGAACTCTTCGAGGAGCACCGCCTGGCCCTTGCCGGTGTCGGCCCAGTCGATCCCGTCGAGCCACTCCTTCGGCTTCTTCAGCGCGATGTAGATGTGCAGGCTGCCGTCGGTCTCCTTGTGCGCCAGGAACCCCTTGCCCGGCGCCAGCGCGAACAGCATCCCGCCGCCGACCACCGAGGCCGGCACCGGATGCCGCGCGTCAGCGTCGAAAAGGTCAACTTCGACGAACGAGATTCCCGTGTACGCCGGCAGAGCATCCGAGAGCAACGGCCGGATCCGCGACCACGCGCCATCCGCACCGACCAGCACGTCGGTGGTGACCTTGTCGCCGCCGGCGAAGCTCAGCTCGTGCCGGCCACCACCCAGCGGCCGCACCCCGGTGACCTTCTTGCCCCACTTGATCGCGCCCGCGGGCAGGGAGTCGAGCAGCATCTGCCGCAGCTGCCCCCGGTCGGCCTCGGGCCGGCCGCCGTCACCTTCCTCGTCCGGCTCCTCCCGCAGGACAGTGTTGTGCTTGTCGAGGATGCGCATCGCCTGCCCACCCTCGTGAATGATCGCCTGGAACTGCTCGAACAGCCCGGCCTCGCGCAGCGCGACCTGCCCGTTGTAGTCGTGGATGTCGAGCATGCCGCCCTGCGTACGAGCGTCCGCCGACGCGTCCAGCTCATAGATGGTCGCGGCGATGCCGTGAACGTGCAGGACGCGAGCCAGGGTCAGACCGCCCAGCCCCGCTCCCACGATGGTGATATTCATGATGCCTCCTCTTGGAGAACGTGTTCGCAACGAACATGTTCGCGATGGTCAGAAAAAAGCGAGCCGCTTCGTACGCCGCGGTCAGCCCAGCCCGTCGATGAGCGTCTCGAACGCCCAGCGCCGCCGCTCCTCACCGGTCCCCGACAAAATCTCGTGCCGGACGCGCACCACATGGGGGTAGTTGTCCACCCGGGCTTCAGCAACCGCGACGGCCAGATCCTGCTCCTCCCCGGCCGCGTCGGCCGATTCGTCCCGGCTCCCTTGCTCGGCCGCCATGGCCGTCGCCTGCTGCAACAGAATGTCGACACCCCAGGCGGCTTGCCGTTCCGGCAGACCACCGTCGAGAAGCAGCCCGAGCAGCGTGTCGATCAGCCGCAGATAGTGCGGCCCCGACGGGCGCAGCATGAGCACCGAGCGAGCAAGGCTGGGATGGGCGAAGAGCAGATCGCTGTACGCCGTGAGCAGCCCGATGATCCGCTCCCGCCAGTCCCCCGCCTCCGGTTCACGGAGCCCCGCGACCAGCTCATCGAGGATCGCCCCGTGGAGCTCGGCCGTATTACGCACATAGACGTAGAGAGACGCCGGCCCGGTATCAAGCGCGGCCGCCAGCCGCCGCATGGTGAGCCGCTCCAGCCCTTCATCCCGCATGATCCCCAGCGCCACCGCCACCATGCCTTCACGGCTGAGAGGCGGCTTGGCCGGACGATCACGACGACTGACCGGAACGCGACGAGCACTCATAACACGATCGTAGCGAACATGTTCGTCGACGACACTCATGCCGCCCTGAAAAACGGGTTCGGCACCTACCACCACCACACGACACCATGTCCATCAGAGAACCGGAGCCATCGGTGCGCCCGCCACCATCACCACGCGCCTAAGCCCTTAGCCCCCTCCGGACAGCACAGAAACCTTTGTCGCCGGCGCCGACCCAGAAGTGAGTGCGTGCCCCGTGCAGGAGTGTGATGGCCGTAAGCCATTCCGACTGTCGGCGACGCGTGAAATCTGACCCCCTAGCGCCGCGCGTCGCGAGGGGTCAGATTTCAGCCGTCGTTGACACCGCCGCGCGCGGGCGGTGATCCGATCCACCCCGTAGGCCGGACCGGGTGGTGCCGGGTGGTGCCGGGTGGTGCCGGGTTGGGCCGGGCCGAATGGGCCAGGCAGACAGAGCCACGGCGAAATAGTGCGGCCGGCCAGGCTACCCCTGCCCTGGCGGCGCTGCGTGCTTGACAAAAAGTCAAGCACGCTTTTCTTTTTGTCGCGCTTGCTTGTCGACTGAAGGCCCCGGATAGGGGGTCGCCACTAGGCAGACACCGGACCGACAAGACGCGTGGGCTCGTCAACGTCGGCGATGTCCGGGTTTCCTCGGGCCTCATCAGCCCCTCGGATCCACTGCTGGCTGGTCCGCTGAGACGATGTGACGGAGATGTAGACGCGAGGCTGTCGCGAGGTACCTGTTGCGGCTCGTCCGAGCAGTCGACCACGCACACCCGGAACAGCACGTGGAAGTCGGCGTACCGGGCGATGACCCCGGCCAGCGGCAGGCCGAGGGCGCCACCCACGCCGGGCATCGCGCTGATCAGGGCGATGCCGGCGACGGCGTGCTCCTTGGGCAGGACGACGCCGATCAGGCTGGTGCTCGGCGGCGCCCTCGACGATCCCCTTCCCCGCCTCGACACGATGCTGGCGACGCTCAGCCGGGGAGTGCCGCCCGTGACGTAGCCGGGTGGCGGCTCAGCGCCCGGGGAAGGCTAGGGCGCCGGCCTCGGTGAAGCTCATGACACCGGTCGCGGTCATCACCACGCCGAGCGCGACGACAACCGCGGCCGACATGAGAGGCAGACGGCCGAACAGCGATGGCCGGCCGAGCTTCGCGAAAGCCCGGCCGGCGAGCCCGGCGCGGGCGCCGAGGACCAGAGCCAGGCCGAGGCCGACCAGCACGGCGGCCAGGCCGGCGCTGAAGGCGAGGATCATGCCGAGGCCGAGCGCGGTCCGGTTGAGCCCGACGGCCAGGATCAGGATGCCCAGCGCCTCCGGACAGGGCAGCAGGCCGCCCGAGGCGCCCATCGCGGCCAGCGAACCGCGCCCGGGCCGATGGTCGTGATGATGATGCCGGCCGGCGAAGCCGCGCTGCCGCCAGCGGTCGCGGGTCACCCGCAGACCCAGGATCAGCACGATGACACCGGCCGCGACCTCCAGCGACGGCATCAGCACGCCCGGCAGGACGTGCCGCCCCGCGATCAGCGCGGCCGCGCCCAGGATCAGCACCGAGGCCGTGTGCGTGACCGTTACGACCAGCCCGAGGAGGACCGCCTGCCCGGCCGTGCCCCTGCTGCCGACCAGATACGCGGCGAGCATGGCCTTGCCGTGACCGGGCGTGAGCGCGTGGAACGCCCCGAGCAGAGCGCACACGCCGATGAGCACCAGCAGTGCCCACGGCGAGGTGAGCGGATCACGCAGAGCGCCGAAGGCCCGTTCCTGAAGAGTGACCGAGGCCGGTGGCGTGGTGACCACCGGCGCGGCCGAGGGTGCCGACGGCGTGAGCGCCACAGTGATGCCGCGCCCCAGATCGTCATGGCTGATCTCGCCCGGCGTCAGCGGCGCGTCCCGCTTCGTCGTCACGCTCATCTGGACCACCGACGGCTGCCCCGGCCGGTAGTCGTTGTGGAACACCACCTGCCGGCTCTCCGCCGGCAGCGGCGCCGTCGCCCGCACGGTGATCGTCCCGCCGCCGGCTTCCAGGAGGTCGTACGCCGGGTGGTCCACCGAGGTGATCGTCAGCTTCTCGGTGCGCTCGTCGAGGCGTACCACCGAAGCCGCCCGCAGGGCCCCGGTGAGCCCGGCCATCTCCCGTGGTGACAGCGCGCGATCGCCGTCCTCGTCCAGCGACCGGGCGAAGGCGCCCGCCACGAGCGCGCCCGGCACGATGTCGATCTGCACCTCGAGCACGCCGGCGGCCGGCGTCAGGAAGACCTGTTGCAGCACCTGGTCGAGCGGATGGGCGGTGACCGGCCCCGGGATCAGCAGCGCGGCCAGCAGGAGCCGTTTCAGAGCGAGGCCCCGTAGTCGTTGCCGGGCTCGCGGTAGATCGAGTGGATGTGCGTGCCGTACGACCCGAACGTGGTCTTGGCGAGGTTGGCCGAGGTCATCGCCGCGCCAGCACCCCGTCGGCCGTGGTGATGCCGACGACCTGGTGGAAGCCGTCCGTACTCAAGCCCGCCTTGAGAATGGCCGGCACGGCGGCCTGTTGCGTGTCGGAGAGTGCGTCCGTCCCCAGCCCGGCCCGCTCGAAGAGCTGATCGGGCAGGTTGGACCACGGGGCGAGGTTCGTGGTCGTCCGTTCGCCCTGGACGGTCGTCTCCGTATCCGAACCACAGGCGGCCGCAGTCAGGAGCAACGGCACGAACAAGAGGCGCCGCACGAATGAGTCGGACATAGCCGGACCATAAACACGAATCGCCCGGGTGACCCCCTGAACCGGCCGGTCATCCGGCTTTCGGGTGGTCTCCCGGGCGATTCGCCCGCTCCGCACGCGGCAGCTGCCGTCACCGCGTACGGAAGATCATCAGGATTGCGACGGTAGCGGTATGTGCAACTCTTTCGCTGCGTTTTCCCGTTACGACCACACCTTCGCGGCCACCACTATCCGGTAGACACCGGAGCCCCCATGCACTCCCACCCGTACCTTCACCGAAACCGGCCGACCAGATGGTCCAGGATTGAGGACATGAGACGTGTCGATGCCGGCGTGCTGTCCACCGCCTATCTCGAGGACGGCCCGGCCGGCGGCTGGCCGGTCATCCTGTCGCACGGCTTCCCGTACGACGTCCACGCCTACGACGAGGTGGTCCCGGCGCTGACGGCACAGGGCGCCCGGGTCGTCCGCCCGTACCAGCGGGGTTTCGGCCCCACCCGCTTCCGCTCGGCCGGCACGATGCGCAGCGGCCAGCAGGCCGCCCTCGGATCCGACCTGATGGCGCTGATCGACGCGCTGCGCCTCGACCGGCCGATCGTGGCCGGCTACGACTGGGGCGGCCTGGCCTCCTGCGTGACGGCCGCGTTGTGGCCGCAGCGGGTGTCCGGCCTGGTGTCGCTGGCCGGCTACGACATCATCGACATCGAGAGGCAACGGCACGCCTTCGACCCGTCGATCGAGCACGCGGTGTGGTACCAGCACCTGTTCCAGACGTCACGGGGCCGCGAAAGCCTGGCCACCCACCGCCGCGACCTGTGCCGCATGCTGTGGCGCCAGTGGTCGCCCCGCTGGGAGTTCGACGAGGCGACCTTCGCCCGAACCGCACCCTCGTTCGACAACCCCGACTTCGTCGACGTGGTCATCCACGCCTACCGTCACGCGCTGGGCCAGGCCGAGGGCGACCCGGCCTACGACGACCTGGAGGCCCGCCTGGCCACCCGCCCGGCAATCACCGTGCCCGCGGTCACCCTGGACGGCACCACCGACACGCTGAAGCCGGGCGGCACCGCCGACCACGCGCCCATGTTCAGCGCCCGTCACGAGCACCGCGTGATCGAAGCGGGCCACAACTTGCCACAGGAGGCCCCCGAGGCCTTCGCGGACGCCGTTCTGACCGTACGGACATGGCAAACGGCTGGCCCCTCGGCTGTTTGGCGTCAGCGCTGAGGGACGCGTGCGGCGGCGTGAAAGGCCGTCGACGACATGGTCGACTGTGGCCTCACTCGCCCGAACCCGACGTGCCTGATCGCCCATCGCTTCTCGAGGTGAACAGCAGCTGCGCGAAGAGAGATGATGGGAACCGGATAGATTATTGCTATTGCCACGGTTAGGTAGCCAACATCGAGCCATCCATTGCCACCGTTAAGGGCATCACCTACTCCGAGAGTGTATGAGGCGGTCGCGAGCAGGAGACATCCGAAGAATAGTCCGCGAACGAAAAGCCCCCATTTCGAATGGAATCGGTACAGCAGCAATATCCGTCGCGTTGCCCCCGGCAAATCCCGGCCACCGTCGTGGAACGGCGGCGATGCGGACACGGTGTCCGCGGCATGCGCCAGGAACGAGCGGGCGTTCATGGCATGGAACTGCAGCTCAGGGGTTGCGTCCTTCAACCCCAGGGTGGCTTTCCACCACTGCTCGACGAACGCGGCCACGGCGGTGGCGTCGGCGAGCGCACGGGCCCGCCGGTTCTCGACGTCCCGGCGAATGCGCCATTCCTTGATCAGGATGCCGGCAGCGCCCAGGACGGCGGTCAGCACGGCGCTCACTGTGGGAACCAGTATCTCCTTGTCCATTCGGCTTCTCCGATCCAAGCGATCCCGGACGCCGTCGTGAGGACGACGCCCGGGCAGAGTCGGTGCTACGCGTCGCGGTACACCTGAACGAGGCAGCGGAAGGCGCCGCTGCCGTTGGCCGGCCGGTCGTCATTGATGCGCAGGAACAACGTTCCCTGGTCGTCGGCCCGGTCGATGCGATGCTGGCTCCCGATGGGGAAGTACCCGTTGTCGAGCTTGCCGAGCAGCCCGTACGGATGCCAGCCCGGCAGCGGGAACTTGCGGTCGTGGTCGATCCCGTTCCAGCCGTTGGGGCCGTTCAGCCCGGTCAGCCAGACACCCGACCAGATGTCTCCCCAGGCGTGGAACATCAGAGTGTCACCACGCTGGACGGTCAGGTGCGTGTTGACGTCGTACTCGCTCTCCGGCACCGGGATCTCCCGGGAACTGACCAATTGAAGGCTCACGTCGTCCTCATCCCCTTCGAGGGTCGTTGGTTTCCCTTCCTGTCGCTCCGAGTGGTCCCGATGTGTTCGGCCGGGGCCTGTTCCGCTTTCGCGGATGGTGTCAGTCGATCTGCGGGCGGCGGGGAACACGCGAGGCGGTCAGCCGATACAGAGAGACATGGACACCAGTGGCCCGTCACGCTCCGACGACGAGCTTCTCGGCGCGGTCGCCGAGAGGGACCGGGGCGCGCTGCGCGAGTTGTACGAGCGGCACGCGCCCTGGCTGCGTGCCCGGCTGAGCCGGCGCTGCGACGACGGCGGCCTGGTCGAAGAGGTCATCCAGGACACCTTCGTGGCCGTCTGGCGCAAGCCGAAGGCCTACCGGGGCACGGGACAGGTGCCGGCCTGGATCTGGGGAATCGGTTTCCGGCGGCTCATCGGCGCGTTACGGCCGCGGCGGCCAGTGCCGTGGCCGGTGCTCACCGACACCTCGTCCACACCGTCCGCCGAAGACCAGGTGTTGCTGCACATCGAGCACGGAGACCTGGCCGGTGCGGTCGACGGCCTGTCCCCTGAGCTCAAGGCGGTCGTCCAAGCCGTGGTTCTGGACGGTTTGACCAGCCGCGAGGCCGCCCGTCTGCTTCAGGTCCCGGCGACCACCGTGCGTACCCGGCTGATGCGCGCACGGACTCAGCTACGAGAGGCCTTGTCATGAGCTGGCATCTGCGTTCCGACACGATCGACGCCTACCTGGCCCGGCAGCTCACCGACGCGTACGCCGCCTCCGCCGAAGCGCATCTGCTCGACTGCGCGGCCTGCCGTGCGGCATTGGCCGCCCGCGGGCAACGGGACGGATCGCTCCGGCGCCGTCACGGCGACAGCATGGCGCTCATCCTGGATCGCATCGACCGGCCTCATCCGCGCGTTCTGGAGCGGATTCTCACCGGGCTCGGCATATCCGCCGGGCTCGCCAAGCTCACCGCGGGCGCGCCGCGGCTGCGGCACTCCTGGCTGGCCGCGGGCTTGGCCGTGTTGACCGTCGCGGTGGTCATGGCGCACCTGCGATCGGGCGCCCTCGGCGTGGTGATGTTCGTGGTCAGCGCGCCGGTCGCGCCGGTGCTCGGCATCGCGTTCACGTACGGGAGGTGGAGTGATCCCGGCGGCAAGGTGGCGGCGGTCGCCCCCTTCCCGGCTCTGCTCCTGCTCCTGCTGCGTACGGTCGTGGTGCTGGCGTCCTGGTTGCCGGTCGCGGCCCTGCTCTCGGTGGCGCTTCCGGCGCACGGCCGGGTCGTGCTGCTGTGGTTCGTGCCGGCGCTGGCCCTCACCAGCCTCACGGTGGCGCTGTCGAGCCTCGTCGGCACGGCGTACGCCGCGATCGCCGTGACCACCACCTGGTTGGTACTCGCGGCGACGACCGTGCGCGGCACCCGAGGGGCGGCAGCGGACGTCTGGTTGCAGCATTCGCCGCTCTTCCGGCCTACGGGGCAGGTGATACTCGCCGTTCTCGCGGTGGCCGGTCTCGCCTTCACCGTGGCCCGCCGTAGGGCCTTCGACGAGCGGGAGTCCTCGTGAACAGCACCGGAACGGTCACCGCACGCCTGACGGGCGTGAGCAAGCGATTCGGCCGGACCACGGCGCTGGAGGCGATCAGCCTGGACATCCGGCCGGGTGTCACCGGCCTGCTCGGGCCCAACGGCGCCGGCAAGACCACTCTGCTGCGCATCCTCGCCACGTCGGTCCGGCCGAACGCGGGCACGTTGACCGTCCTCGGTGACGATCCGCTCGATCCGGACGGCCGCTACCGCATCCGCCGGCACCTCGGCTACCTCCCGCAGGACCCGGGCTTCCACGAGTTGTTCACGGTGTACGACTTCATCGACTACGTCGCCATCCTCCACGAGATCGACAACCCCAGGCAGCGCCGGTCGGAGGTCATGCGCGTGCTCGACGCGGTGGGCATGGCCGACTGGTCACACCGCCGGATGCGCTGCCTCTCCGGCGGTCAGCGGCACCGGGTCGCTCTCGCCCAGACACTTCTGGGGGATCCACACCTGCTGCTGCTCGACGAACCGACCGTCGGCCTCGACCCGCTCCAACGGCTTCGGTTCCGGCGGGTCGTCTCCGAGGTGGCCCGGCACCACACAGTCGTCCTGTCGACCCACCTCACTGACGACGTCGCGGCACTGTGCGACGAGGTGATCGTGCTGTGCCACGGCCGCATCGCCTTCGCGGGCGGCACCGGCGAACTGGTCGGTTCGGCGGCGGGACACGTGTGGCTGGCCGACGCGCCAGATCTCGCGGCGACCGCGTGGTGGCGTACCGGCGAAGGCCGTTACCGGCACATCGGCGAGCCGCCGCCAGGTGCCGAACTCGCGGCGCCGACCGTCGAGGATGCCTACCTGCACCTCGTCGGCGACCCCGGCGCCGTACGGAGCCGACAGTGATTCGCACACTCGCCTGGGCCGAAGGCAAACGGCTCGTACGGAGCCCAGCCGTGCTGGCGGGCGTGACGGCCGCCGCTTGGCTGGCCCTGCCGTCATGGCTCGACGGCCGGCCACCCGGGACACCGGGCAGCACCCAAACCTACGAACAGCTGACACTTCTCTTGGCGCCGCTGCATCTCGGCGCGTTCATCGCCGGCGCCCTGCTGGCCATCCGGGACGAGAAGGAATCGATTGTCGAGTCTCTCGTGGCCCGGCCGCTCAGCCCGGCGCGGCGGACCCAGGCGTTGATCCTCGCCGGCGTGGTCCCCGTCGCCTGCACCGCGGCCCTGGTCACCGTCAATTGGCTGCTGGTCGCCGCCGCCGGTGGCATACCGACCGGGCACCCGGAGCCGGCGCTTTTCGTCCCCACGGTCGTGGACGCCGTGTACGTGGTGTCCCTGACCGGTCTGGCGTACACCGCCGGGATCGCCTTCGCCCGTACTGTTCCGTCCCGGGTCTTCACCGTGGTCGCCGGCGTCGCCATCACCTGGATCTTCTTTTTCTACTACTGGATGAGCGGCTGGTTCCCCGCATACTTCCTGACGCCGTACGCGAGCCCGATCAGCGGCGTGCGATCGGACGGTGTCAGCAGAGGGCCGATCGCTTACTTCGAGGGCTACATCGGGGGATGGTTCGAGATCGTCCGGGACACCGATCTGGTCTTCTGGCGTGCTGTGTACTTCGCTGGACTGGCGCTTCTGTTGGCCGCACACGCCCTACGGCGCAGCGACCGGCGCGCCCGAGTCGGCCGGCTGGTCACGACAGAGGCGTTGCTCGCCGTTGGCGGTTTTCTCCTGCAGATCACGGCCTACAGCGGAAGCTGGGCCCTGCTCGGATCCTGGTGGGAGTGACGCGAGGTCAGGGCGTCGTGGACCTTGTGCAGGAGGTCCTGGCGGGTGAACGGCTTTTCGACGAAGGGGATGTCCGGGTCGAGGACGCGGGTCTCGCCCAGCAGGCCGTTGCTATATCCGGACATGTAGACGACCGGGAGGTCGGGGCGCTGCTGGTGGATCAGTTCGGCCAGGCGCGGGCCGGACATCTCCGGCATGATGACGTCGGTCAGCAGGGCGTCGCAGCCCTTCTCGGCGAACAGCTCCAGCGCGTGCGGCGCGCTGTCGGCCAGCAGCACGTGGTAGCCGCACGCGGTCAGGATGCGGGTGACCACCCGGGCCAGGTCGATCTCGTCCTCGACGACCAGGATCGCGCGGCCGTCGCCCGGTGGCGGGGCGGCCGGGCGGGCCGCCACCGTCGCGTCGGCCGGCACCACCGTCAGCGGCAGGTAGATGCGGAACGTCGTGCCCACGCCGGGCTCCGAGTAGACGTTCAGGGCTCCCCCGGCCTCGGTCACGATGCCGTAGACCGTCGACAGGCCCAACCCCGTACCCCGGCCCCGGGGTTTTGTCGTGAAGAACGGTTCGAAGATGCGCTGGACCACCTCGGGTGGCATGCCTTCGCCGGTGTCGCTGATCTGGAGGCGGGCGTAGCGGCCGGCCGGCAGGGCGGGCTGCATCTTCACCTCGTCGCCGTCGACCTCCGCCGTTCCCGCCTCCAGCACCAGCGAGCCGCCGTCGGGCATCGCGTCGCGGGCGTTGATGGCCAGGTTGAGCAGGATCTGCTGGAGCTGGCCGGGGTCGGCGCGGACGACCACCGGCGCCGAGGCGGGGCGTGCGACCAGCGTGATGTGCTCGCCGATGGTGCGTTCCAGCATGTCGCGCACCTCGGCCAGGGCCGTGTTCAGGTCGACGTCCTGCGGCTGCACCGTGTCGCCCCGGGTGAATGTCAGCAGCTGCCTGGTCAGGCCCATGGCCCGGTCGGCCGCCGTGCGCACGTGGTTGAGGTCCGACCGTACGCCGTCGTTGCCCTCGCTCTCCTCGATGGCGAACTCGGTGTAGTTGACGATGATGGCCAGGATGTTGTTGAAGTCGTGGGCGATGCCGCCGGCCAGCTTGCCCAGGCTCTCCATCCGCTGGGCCTGGTGGGTGCGTTCCTCCAGGGCCCGCTGCCGCTCGGCCGCCTCCCGGGCCTCGCGGATGTCGCGGGCCACCACCGAGACGCCGGTGACCGTGCCGGAGCTGTCACGGATCGGGGCCACGTTGAGCGAGACCTCGACCGGGGAGCCGTCCTTGTGCAGCCGCCTCGCCTCGTAGTAGACGCCGCGTTCGCCGCTGGCGATACGGGCGCGCACCGCCTGCTGCTCGGCGAATCCGGTGTCGTCGGTCAGGATGGAGACAGGCCGGCCGATGATCTCGTCGGCCCGGTAGCCGAACAGGCGCTCGGCGCCGCCGTTCCAGGCGCTCACCAGACCGTCCATGCCCAGGCCGATGATGGCGTCGTCGGTGTATTCGACGACGGCGGCCAGCGTCGAGCGGGCTTCGTCGGCCTCGGCCAGGCGGTTCTGTTCACCCGGGGAGACGTACATGGCGCCACGGCCGAGCAGGACGCCGTAACTGCGGCGCAGCGACCAGTAGTAGACACCCACCGCGGCGGTGAAGGTGTCCCAGAGCGCCAGGGTCCACCCCACATGACCGGTGTGGGCGATGGTCGCCTGGTACGACGTCCACGCGTGCAGGCCGTGGCCGACCGCGCAGCTGAAGAAGATGAGCGCGGTGGCCAGGGCGAGCCGGTTGGTGCGCAGCTGTCCCTCACGGCTCACGGGCACCACGATGGCCACCATGATCCCCGCGTAGGCGACCATGATGACCAGGTTCGCGAGCAGGTACAGCTGCTCCGGCACGTTCGTCCTATCGGCCGCCCGCCCCGGAAATTGAGGCCGCGATCTCACCGGCCCGGATCGCGCCGGCCGACAGCAGGGTGGCCGTTATCCCGTGAGCGTGTTCGGTGCCGCCCTGCAGATAGATGCCGGCGCGCAGCTCGGGGTCGGTGACGAGGCGGTAGTCGCGTTCGGCCCGCAGCAGGTCCTCCTCGTCGCGCTGGCAGTGTTTGCCGGCGGTGCCGAGCAGCCGGGTCACGTCGACCGGGCGATATCCGGTGGCGTAGACGATGGCGTCGGCCTCCAGGGTGGTCCGCTCACCGGTCGGCAGGTGCTCGACCACGGCCGTCACCCCGTCGGGGCGCGGTGTCAGGTCGGCGATCCGGGAGGCCCGCATCATGTGCAGACGGTCCCGGCCCAGGACCCTTTCCCGATAGGTACGCCGGTACAGCTCCTCGATGAGCTCGCCGTCGACCACCGAGTAGTTCGTGTTGCGGTGATAGTCGAACAGCATCCGCTTCACGTCGGCCGGGGCGTCGTAGTACAGGTCGACGGCCGCCGGGTCGAAGATCTGGTTGGCGAAGTTGCTGTCGTCGGCGGGACTGTAGCCGTACCGGAAGAAGACGCTGTTGACCTCGGCCGTGGGATAGCGCGAATGCAGGTAGGCGACCGACTCAGCGGCGCTCTGCCCGGCGCCCACGACGATGAAGCGCCGCGGCTCGGGTACGTCGAAGGACGCCACCCGATGGAGCAGATCGAGGTTGTGCCAGACCCGCGGCCCGGGGGTCACGTCGGGCGGGAGGCTGGACTCGAGGCCGACCGCGACGACCACGTTGCGGGCCCGGAACGTGCCGCGCGGGCTGATGACGTCGACCGCCCACGCCTCGCCGTTGTCGTCGTAGACGGGTTTGACGTCGGTGACCGTGTGGCCGTAACGGACCATGTGGGCCATCCGGCGGGCCGCCCACACGAAGTAGTCGTGGAACTCGACGCGCAGCGGGTACATCGACTTGAAGTTGATGAACTCGGCCAGCCGGTCGTGGGCGTGCAGGTACGACACGAAGCTGAAGTCGCTGGCCGGGTTGCGCATGGTGACCAGGTCCTTGAGGAACGACACCTGCATGGTGGCGTCCTCGAACAGCATCCCGCGGTGCCAGCCGAATTCCTCCTGCTTCTCCAGAAAAACCGCGTTCAAAGGGCTGGAGTGCTCTTCGATGGCGATGGCCAGCGCCAGGTTCGACGGGCCGAAGCCGATGCCGACGAGGTCGTACACCAACATGTCTTTGCCTTTCAGAGGAAGGTGGCGATCTCGGAGGCCGTGCCGACCACACCGCACCGGTCGGCGACATGGCGCAGGGCGTCGCGATGGTGGGCGGGGCTGAAGTCGGCGACGGCGTCGGCGACGACGAACGGCTGGATGTCGCGCATGAACGCGTCCAAGGTGGTGGCGAGCACGCCGATGTGCGCGTAGACACCGGTGACGATGAGCTGGTCGCGTCCTTCGAGCAGCTCGGCCAGGGGCGTTCCCACGAAGGCGCTGTAGCGGCGCTTGGTGATCTGGACGTCGCCCGGGCCGGGGGTCAGCGCGTCGGTGATGGCCAGCGCGCTCGCCGACGGCGGCGGACCGTCGCCCCAGAAGTCCTGCAGCAGGCCGCGTTCGGCCCGGCTCTGCCCGCCGGGCTGGGCCGAGAAGACGACCGGCATGCCGGCCTCGTGGGCGTGCTTGCGCAGCGCCGCGATGTTGTCGACGACCCGGGCCAGCAGGGCGTGGTCGGCGGTGCCGAACGGGGCCAGGAAGTAGTTCTGCATGTCGTGCACGAGCAGGGCCGCCCGCCCCGGGTCCGGCCGCCAGCCGACGCGGGCGTTCTTCAGGGAGAAACCGGTGGGGAGGGGGTACGGGGTGATGCGCGGGAGCATGTCAGCCTTCCTTCAGCGATCGCAGGGCCGCACGCAGCTCGCGCCGGCTGATCTTGCCGACGCCGGTGACGGGGAACGCCTCGACCACGGTCAGCCGGTCGGGGATCTTGTACGCCGCGAGTCCGCGTTCCCGCAGATAGGAGCGGACTTCCGGCAGGGTGAGCGTCGATGACGGGCGCGGCACGACGAAGGCGCATGTCCGCTCGCCCAGATAGGCGTCGGGGACGGCGACCACGGCGACGTCGTGCACGGCCGGATGGGTGAGCAGGTGGTTCTCGACCTCCTCGGCCGCGATCTTCTCGCCGCCGCGGTTGATCTGGTCCTTGGCCCGGCCCTCGACCACCAGATAGCCGTCGGGCCGCTGCCGCACCAGGTCGCCGGTGCGGTAGAAACCGTCGGCCGTGAACGCGGTCCTGTTGTGTTCCGCGGCGTTCCAATAACCCTTGATGGTGTACGGGCCACGCGTCAGCAGATGTCCGACCTCACCCCGCTCGACCGGCTCATCGGCGTCGTCGACCACGAGGATCTCGTCGTCGGGCGAGATGGGCCGCCCCTGCGTGTTCAGCACGATCTCGTCCGGGTCGTCGAGCCGGGTGTAGTTGACCAGCCCCTCCGCCATGCCGAACACCTGCTGCAGGCGGCACCCCAGCACCGGCCCGACCCGGGCCGCGACCGTGCTGCCGAGCTTCGCGCCGCCCACCTGGAGCACCTGGAGGCTGGAAAGGTCGGGCTTCTTCTCCATGGCCGCGACCGCGTCGATCCAGAGCTGGGCCAGCGGCGGCACGACGGCGGTGATGGTGACCCGTTCGACCGCGATGAGCGGCAGCACGGTGGCCGGGTCGGGCCGGCGGGCCAGCACGACGCGGCCGCCCGCGTGCAGCACGCCGAGCACGCCCGGCGACGACATGGTGAAGTTGTGCGCCACCGGCAGCACGGCGAGATAGACACTGTCCGGGGTGAGGCGGCAGATCTCGGCGCTTTCACGCACGCTGTAGAGATAGTCGTCGTGCGTGCGCGGGATCAGCTTGGGCAGCCCGGTGCTGCCGCCGGAAAGCTGGAGGAAGGCCAGTTCATCGGCGGACGGCCCGTCGGGCAGGCCGGCCGGGTCGGCGTACAGGGAGGCGAGCTCGTCGTCGACGATCATCCGGGCGTTGCCGGCCGCCGCCGCGAGGGTGCGGTGGTCGAAGCCCTCGTGCACGCCGGTCGTCACGAAGGCGACGGCGTTCGTGTGCGAGCAGAAGTAGCCGATCTCGGCCGCCCGGTGGGCGGGCAGCGCGAAGACCGGAAGCGCGCCCAGGCGGAACAGCGCGAAGATGACGTCGAAGTACTCGGCCTCGTTGGGCAGTTGGACGACGACCCGGTCGCCCTTGCCGATGCCCAGCCGGTGGAAGCCGGCGGCGAGGCGCAGCGCGCGGTCGCGGAGCTCGGCATAGGTGATCTCACGGTCGCCGTCGACGATGGCGACGCGGTTACCAAATCGCTCGGCCGCGGAACTCAGAAGATCGCCGAACGTCTGGCCGATCCAGTACCCGCGCGACCGGTAAAGCTCCTCAAAGGACATCGGAGTGCTCCAATCCCAGGGCGGCCAGCATGGTGCCGAGCTTGGCCGTGGTCTCGGCCAGTTCGGCCGCCGGATCGGAGCCGGCCACGACGCCGGCCCCGGCGAACAGGTCGAGGCCGCCCTCGTCGGCGGTGGCGCAGCGGATGGTGACCGCCCACTCCCCGTCGCCCGAGGCGTCGACCCAGCCGACCATGCCGGTGTAGAAGCCGCGGTCGAACGGCTCCAGCTCGCCGATGGCCGCGCGGGCGGCGGCGGTCGGCGTGCCGCACACGGCCGGGGTCGGGTGCAGCGCTGTCGCCAGCCGCAGGGCCGAGGCCGCCGGGTCGGCCACGGTCCCGGTGATCAGGGTGGAGAGGTGCCACATGGTCGCGGTGCGCACCAGCGACGGCTCGGAAGGCACGGTCAATTGCGAGCAGTACGGGCGGAGCCCGTCCGCGACCGCGGTGGCCACCACCGCGTGCTCGTGCCGGTCCTTCTCCGAGCGCAGCAGCGCCTCGGCCCGGCGCGCGTCCTCGGCCGGGTCGTCGCTGCGCGCGGCCGAGCCCGCGAGGGGGTTGGCCGTGACCGTCGTGCCCCGGCGGGAGACCAGCAGTTCGGGGCTGGCGCCGAACAGCGTGCGGCCGCCGCCGAGGTCGACGCCGAACGTGTAGCCGCTCGGGTCGCGGCCGGCCAGCGCCCGCACCACCGGCGCCGGGTCGAAGCCGGGCGCGTCGGCCCGCAGCGACCGGGCCAGGACCACCTTGGTGTAGCGGCCGGCGTTGATCTGCCGGACCGCCTCGGCCACCGCCGCCGTGTAGCGGCCCGGGTCCGGCACCGGCCGGATGTCCTTCACGATGTTCTTCACGTCGGCGGCGCCTTCAAAGGGCGGCCCCCCGCGCCGGAGCCGCATCGGCACGACGAGGTGCGCGTCGGCGTCCGGGGCGAACGGGACCGCGCCCACCACGGCGCGGACCTCGTGACCGGCCGCCTCGGCCACGCCCAGGACGGCGTCGACCCGGTGGGCCAGGTCGGCCAGGCCGTCGCGGCGGCCCGACGGCGGAACCGCGAAATAGGTGCCCTCGGCGAGCAGGGTGCCGCTCGGTGAGGCGAACAGCGACGAGCGGCCCGGGCGGTAGCCCGAGAGCAGCTCGGCCGCGGTGGTCGCGGCGGAGACGGTAGTCACTTCGATGGTTCTCCTTGTCAGGCTCAGGCCCGGAGCGTCGCGCCGCCGTCGACGTACAGGTCGTGCATGGTGATGTGCCGGGCGCGGTCGGAGGCGAGGAACAGCACCGCGTCGGCGACGTCCTCGGGCTCGGCGAGCCGGCCCAGCGGGATGCCGGTACGGAAGGCACCGGGGTCGCCGGCGATGACCGTTTCCGGGCCGCCGTCGTCCCACAGGGCCCGCTGCATGGGGGTGTCGGTGGAGCCGGGGGCGACCACGTTGCAGCGGATCCCGTACGGCGCCAGTTCGAGCCCGAGGCTCTTGGTGAAGGCGGTCGAGGCCGCCTTGGAGGCGGCGTAGGCGGCCATGCCGGAGCGCGGGATCCCGGCCGCGTTGGACGAGACCGTGACGATCACCCCGGATCGCCGGGTCACCATCCGGCGGGCCACGGCCCGGCTGGCCCGGAAGACCCCGCCCGCGTTGACGTCGAACAGCGCCGCCCAGTCGTCGTCGGAGAAGTCGACGACCGCACCGGTGCGCAGCACGCCGGCCACGTTGGCCAGCACTCCGATCGGGCCGAGACCGAGCTCCACCGCCTCGACGACCCCGTCCACTTCGGACGAGCGGGACACGTCGGCGACGTACGCCGTGATGCCCTCGTGCTCGCCGGCCAGCCGCTCGACGCCCTTGGCCTCCCGGTCGACCGCGGCCACCCGGGTGCCGGCCTCGGCGAAGGCGAGCGCGACGGCCCGGCCGATGCCCTGACCGGCCCCGGTGACGAATGCGATGCCGCTCATGCCCGTGCCCCCTGTCCGGAGAATGCGAGAGCCCGCTCTTCCTCGAGCTCGGTGACCTGCACGTGCGACATCGACCAGCGCAGGATCGGCGGGCCCATCACCGAGGTGATGACGGCGATGAGCACGACGACCGTGTAAGTGGCGATGGACAGCACGCCCAGCCGCAGGCCGGTGGTGGCCACCACGACCTCGACGATGCCGCGCGCGTTCATGCCGGCGCCGAGCGCGATCGACTCCCAGTGCGACAGCCGGCTGGCCCTCGCCCCGATGTAGGCGCCGGCGAACTTGCCGGCGATCGCCACCAGCAGCAGGGCGACGCCGGCCAGCAGCACCTTGGGGTCGGCCAGCGCGGTCAGGTCCATCCGCAGGCCGGCGGTGGCCATGAAGATGGGCGCCAGCACCGAGAGGACGATCGTCCGCAGCGGTGACAGGTCCTGCCAGATCGAGCGGCCCGGCCGCGGATCGGGCTTCTCGGCCGCGCGGGCCTGCCCGATGAGGATGCCCGCGACGAACGCGCCGAACAGCGCCTCCATGCCCATGGCGTGGGTGGCGGCCGCGCCGAGCAGGATCAGCACGACCGAGGCGGTGACCCGCGGGCCGCCGTCACCGGCCTTGCCGGCCAGGTCGAGCACCCAGCGCACGAGCGGGCGGCCGGCGACGAGCGCGGCCACCACGAAGCCGATCAGGTAGACCACCGACAGCGTCACGGCCCCGGCCCGTACCCCGGTGGTCGCCGCGGCCGAGACGACCGACAGCAGGAACCAGCCGACGGCGTCGTCCACCATGCCGGCGGCCAGCGTCAGCTGGCCGATGTCGCGGTGCAGCAGGCCCATGTCGGACAGCGTCTTGGCGATGACCGGGATGGCCGTCACGCACATGGCGACGCCGAGGAACAGCGCGAACGTGCCGCGGTCGCTGGTCTCGGTCAGCAACGCGGCCGGTACCAGGAACCCGGCCGCGATGCCCAGCGCCAGGGGCAGCAGAAGACCGGCGAGGCTGACCTTCACGCCGGTGACGCCACGCTTGCGCAGCATCGCCGAGTCCAGTTGGACGCCGGTCACGCCGACCAGCAGGAGCACACCGAACTGCCCCACGGCATCCACCAGATGCAACTGGTCGGCGTCGGACGGGAGCACCCAGGTGAAGGCGCCCGGTGCGAGCGCCCCGAGCAGCGACGGGCCGAGGATGACGCCGGTCAGCAGCTCGCCCACGAGCGCGGGCAGGCCCAGCCGCACGGCCAGCCGGCCCAGGGCCAGCGCGACCAGCAGGAGCAGCGACACCTGCAGCAGGAACACCAGCAGGGTGTGCGGCGCCAGGCTGGGCAGCGGGCTACTCATCGTCGTCCTCGTGGTGGTCCAGGTTCTCGACGCCCTTCTTCCAGTAGCCGTCGATCTCCATCCACTTGCGGTTGAGGCCCCGCGCGCGCAGATGGCGGCGGATCGGCTTGAGACCCGTGGCCTCACCGGCGATCCAGACGTAGCCGTCGCCCTCCGGAAGGGTCACGTCCCGCACATCGCTGAGCTTCTGGCCGCGATCCCGCAGGAGCCAGGTCACGCCGTCCAGGGGCTGCTTCTCGCTCTCGCCGGCCACCTCGGCGAAGGCGAGCACGGTGGCGCCGGCCGGAAGCTGCTCGAGCCAGGCGGCGAGGGCGGGCAGGGCGGTCTCGTCGGCGCCGAGCAGATACCAGTCGAAGGTGTACGGCACCAGGTTCGAGCCGCGCGGCCCGAGGATCCCGACCCGCTTGCCCGGCGCCGCCTGCGCCGCCCACGATCCGCCCGGGCCGTGCTCGTGCAGCACGAAGTCGATGTCGAGCTCGCGCGCCTCCGGCCGCAGGTAGCGGATGGTGTAGTCGCGGTAGATGGGCAGCGGCGAGCCGGGCGGCGGCGGCTCCAGGCCCTCCTCGCCGATCGTCGGCATCACCGGCAGGTCGGCGCCGGGCTCGGGGAAGAAGACCTTCACGTGGTCGTCCGGCGCCCCGTACTTGAAGCCGTCGAGCTCCTCGCCGCCGAGGGTGATACGGACCATGCGCGGGGTGAGCCGCTCGACGCGGCGGACCTCGAGCAGGCGGGGCGTGAGGTCGTGCCAGACGAGCTCGACCTCGCGGGCGGTGGTGGTCATGCGGGCTCTCCATCGAAGAAGGCGATCAGCTCGGTGTTGAGCCGATGGGGCTGTTCCAGATATCCGTAGTGGCCGGCGTCGGGGATCTCGGTGTACCGGGCGCCCGGGATGGCCTGGGCGACCTCGAGGCCACCGGCGGCCGGCGCGATGAGGTCGTCGGCGAACCCGATGACGAGACAGGGGCTTTCGATTCCCCCGTACGCCTTCAGGCGGTCCTCCTCGGCGCCGGCCTCCTGCCGGCTCGGCGTCCCGGCGTGGCCCGGCAGGCGGACCTGGAAGACGTCGAGCCAGTCCTGGGCCTGCCGGTCGTCGGCCAGCGTCCGCGGCGACAGGTTGAAGGCGGCCCGCACCACGGCGCGGTACTCGTCCGGCAGCTCGACACCGGCCCGCTCGAGGCTGCGCTCACCGGCGGTCATGGCGGCCTGGAACGCGCTGCGGCGCCCGAAGGTGGCCATCAGGATCGCCTTGTCGACCAGGTCGGGCCGTTCGAGGCAGAGCTCGGCGGCGACCCGCGCGCCCATGGAGGAGCCGGCGATCCGGCACGGGCCCAGGCCGAGCTGCTCGATCAGGGTGACCGCGTCGGCCACCAGGTCGGGCATGGTGACCACGGGCGGGGTGTCGCTGGGCGGCAGCCCCCGGGCGTCGTAGGTGACGACCCGATATCCGGCCGCCACGAGCGCGGGCACCTGGTGCAGATGCCAGGTGCGCCCCCGGGCGCCGTTGCCGGCGAGCAGCAGCACTCCCGGGCCGGTGCCGGCCTCCTGGTAGTGCAGGCCGTCGATGACGGGCATCTCTCAGTCCTCCGGGGATGTGATCCGCCCGGCGTGCAGGCGCACGACGCGGGGAAGGCGGTCGATGGTGGACGGCCGGTGGGCGATGACCAGCACGGTCCGGTTGCGGCGCAGCCGGGCCAGGGCCTCCTCGATGCGGTGCGCGGTGGCCGGGTCGAGGTCGGCCGTGGCCTCGTCGAGAATGAGCACCTCGGGATCGGTCATGGCCGCCCGCAGAAGCCCGACGAGCTGCCGTTCCCCGGCCGAGAACCGCTCACCGCGCCGCCCGAGCTCGGCGTCGAACCCACCGGGCAACCCGGCCACCCACCCGTCGAGCCCGAGCCGCTCGGCGGCCCGGCCGAAGTCCGCCGGCCCGGGCCGGCCCGGGGTGAGCGCCAGGTTGTCGGCGAAGCTCCCGGCGATCATGTGAACCTGCTGCGGAATCAGAACAAGCCGCCGCCGCACCTCACCCGCGTCGAGCCCACTGAGATCGGCGTCCCCGAGCCGGACCGCTCCGGCATCGGGCAGATAGAGCCCACAGAGCAACTTGGCCAGCGTCGTCTTGCCGGACCCGGTCTCCCCCACGATCCCGGCATGCTCCCCGGGCCCGAAGTGCACGCTGACTTTGTGCAGCACCGGCTCCCCGGGCCGGTAGCTGTAGGTGACGGCGTCGGCGGTGAGCCCACCCATCTTCGCCGTGGCCACCGTCCGCGTCACGGTTCCCGGCGGGGCCGTCGCGTCGAGCAGGTCCAGCAGCCGGGCCAGGCCGACCCGGGACTCCAGCATCTCGCCCGCGACCAAGGTGAAGTCGTCGATGGAGCTGAACAGGTCGCGACTGGCCAGGACGAAGGTCACGACCACGCCGATCGTCACGATCCCCTCGCCGGCCAGCGCGCCACCGGCGATCAGCAGGGCGGCACTCGTCAGGCCCTGCACGACCCAGGTCGCGTCGATCCACGTCGCGCCGCGCTGGGCCACCCGGGCCGTACGGAGGTAGGCGTCCGCGTCCCTGCCCAGCCGGCCGAGCCACGTGCCCGTCGCGCCGTCGATCTGGAGCTGCTCGCGGGCCAGCAAGCTCTCCGAGAACGTCGCGGCCAGCGTCGCCTGCGCGGCCGCCTCGGCCGGATACGCACTCGCCGCCGCCCGCCGGAACCGCCGCGAGATGAACCACATCGGCGGCCCGAACACCAGCACGAGCAGCCCGAACAGCTGCCACGACGACGTGACCAGCACGATCACGCTGAACAGCAGGTAACCGCCGAGCGAGATGAGGTCCGGGAGCTGACTCCGTACGAACGTGGCCAGCTCCGCGATCTCGACGGTCGCCCGCTGCAGCAGATCCCCACCCCGGTGCGCTTCCAGGAAGCGCAGCGACGTGTTCCCGAGCCGCTCCACCACCAGGTCGCGCAGGCTGTGCACCACCTTCTCGCCGACCCGGGTGAGCAGCAGCTCCGACCAGCGCAGCAGCACCGTCCGGGCCACCACCAGCCCCAGCACGACACCGGCGGTGACCAGCAGACCCGTACGGTCGCCGTCGAGAAGCTCGTCCACCGCTCGGCCGATCATCAGCGGCACCAGCGTGAGCGACAGCGTGGAGAGCAGGTTGACCGCGATCGCCGCCACCATCGCCCGGCGGTGTTCCCGCAGATGCGGCCAGGCGCGGCGCAGCACGTGCCGCTGGTCGGGTTCCTCGGTCAGCAGGCGGACGTCAGCCATGGGACACCAGCTCTCCGTCGTGGACGCCGAGGTCGACGACGCGGTCGGCGCGGTCGCGGACCGCCGTGCGGGAGGTGGCGAACACGATCGTCACGTCGAGGCCGCGCAGGCCGTCGAGGATGCGCTGCTCGGTGCGGGCGTCCACGGCCGAGGTGACGTCGTCCAGCAGCAGCACCCGGGCCCCGCGCAGCAGTCCCCGGGCCAACGCGAGGCGCTGGAGCTGCCCGCCCGAGACCGTGCTGCCGCGCTCGCCGACCACCGTGGCGAAGCCCTCGGGCAACGACTCGACGTGCTCGAGGATCCCGGCGATCCGGCAGGCCTCACGCAGTTGCTCGTCGGTGAGCTCGGCGCGGCCCAGGCGCAGGTTCTCGGCGATCGTCCCGGACAGCAGCAGCGGGCGCTGGCCGACGATCGTGATGGTGTCGCGCACGTCGCTGACCGCCGCGTCGCGCAGATCCGTGCCGCCGTAGCGGATCGTGCCCGTCGCCGGGTCGGCGAGCCGGGCCAGCAGCCGCAGCAGCGTCGACTTGCCCGTGCCGACCGGTCCGACCACCGCGATCATCTCTCCCGCGGCGATGCTGATGTCCGGGAGGCGCAGCGGCGCCCGGCCTTCCAGCTCGACGGAGACGTTCTCGGCCGTCAGCGGCCCACTCGGCAGCGGCCCGTCCCCTTTATCGGGCATTTCTGATTTAGCCGAAAGAACGGTTTCGATCCGGCCGGCCGCCGTCCACGCGTCGCCGAGCTGGCCGAAGCGGAACGTCAGCATCATCACCTGGCGGCCCAGCAACGTCATCCAGCTCGCGAACGACACCAGGCCACCGACCGAGAAGCTCCCGTCCAGCACGGCCAGGCCACCGAAGGCCAGGCCGATCGCGGTCGCCAGCCACGGCACGAACGGCGCGTTGGCCGCCCAGCCGGCGGCGATCCGGGCCAGCGCCAGGGTGCGGTCGCGGACCGTGGCGCTCACCTCGTGGTGGCGCTCGATGAGCACTTGTTCACCGCCGAGACCGCGCACAGCCGTACTGGCCGAAAGAAGGTCCTCCACCGCGTCCGCCCGGGCCCCGTGCGCCGCCGAGAGCGCGGCGTTCGCCCCCTCGTAGCGGCGGGGGTACCAGAGGTTGACCGCGATGAGCAGCGGCACCGTGCTGAGCCCGACGATGGCCAGCATCGGATCGAGCGTCGCCACGACGACCAGCACGGTGAGGAAACCCAGCACGCCGCTGGCGAGGGAGGGCACTGTGGACAGCCAGATGGTGATCTGCTCGACGTCGCGGGTGCCCCGGGTGACCAGGTCGCCGGCCGAGAACTTGTGCGCGGTGGCCGAATCCCAGCCGAGCACCCGCTCGCTGAGCCGCAGCAGCAGCCGGTTCCCGGTGCGGACACCGGCCAGCGTGGCCCACCAGCGCATGGCGAACTCGGCGCCGGTCAGCGCGATCGAGACGACCAGCGTGGCCGCCGCCCAGTAGAGCAGCGGCGTCCGGTCGCCCGGCGTGATGCCCTCGTCGAGGGCGCGGCCGAGGCACCAGGGCAGCAGGATGAGCCCGGCCTGATAGCCGAGGCCGCCGATCCACGAGGCGGTGAGGCCCTTGGCCGAGTCGCGCACTGCCCAGCGCAGCAGAACAGAGGGGCTCATCGGGTCACCTCGGCCAGTGCGGCCACGGTCCTCAGCGCGACCAGGTCGGCCAGCCGGATGTCGGCGCCTCGCGCGCGGGCCAGACTGGTCAGCCGCATGGCCGCGATGCTGTCGCCGCCGGCGTCGAAGAAGCTGTCCTCGGCGCCGACCGGAACGCCGAGCACCTCGGTGAAGAGCGCGGCCAATTTCTCCTCTTTCTCCCCGCTGGGCGCGCGGCTTGCCGAGACGTACGCGACGGCCGGCAGGGCGGCGCGGTCGAGCTTCCCGTTGACGGTCAGCGGCAGGGCGTCCAACTCGGCCACGGCGGCCGGGACGAGATAGTCCGGCAGCCGTTCGGCGGCCCAGGACCTAAGTTCGACGGCGTTTCCGACGACGTACGCGATGAGCCGCCCCGCGTCCGCGACGACAACCGCCTGCGACACCGACGGATGCTGCGCGAGCACCGTCGCGACCTCACCCAGTTCGACGCGGTAGCCACGGATCTTCACCTGGTCGTCGGAGCGCCCCAGATAGTCGATCCGCCCGTCGGCGGTCCACCGGACGACGTCGCCGGTCCGGTACATCCGCTTGCCCGGCGCCGGGTCGAACGGATCGGGGACGAAGCGCGCCGCCGTGAGACCCGGCTGGTGCAGGTAGCCCAGGGCGAGTTGCGCCCCACCGATGTAGAGCTCGCCCGCCACGCCCGGCGGCACCGGCCGCAGCCGGCCGTCGAGCACGTAGAGCGTGGTGTTGGCGACCGGCCGCCCGATCAGGGCCCGCGGCACCTCCTTGACCCGCTGGACGATCGTGTCGACGGTGCACTCGGTCGGCCCGTAGAAGTTGTACGACTCGGTGTCGGGCAGCGCCGCCATTCCGGCCCACAGCGGATCGGGCACCGCCTCGCCGCCGACGCCGAGCACGGCCAGCCCGGCCGCGTCGAAGCCGGCCGCGAGGAGCTGGTCGAGGTGCGACGGCGCGACCTCGATCATGTCGATCCCGTTGTCCCGCAACAATGTCGCGAGCAGCTCGGGGTCGCGGCGCGGTTCCTCGGTGACCAGGTGCAGCTCGTTGCCGCCGAGCAGCGCGAGCAGCGGCTGCCACGAGGCGTCGAACGCGAACGACCAGTTGTGCGCCACCCGCAGCGGCCGGCCCAGCTTCTCCGCGGCCGGTCCGAGGATCCGCTCGGTGTGGCTGGCCAGCAGGGTCGCCACGGTGCGGTGCGGCACCAGCACACCCTTGGGGCGCCCGGTCGAGCCGGAGGTGTAAATGACGTACGCCGAATGGTCCGGGCCGATCGGCTCCGGCGTGCCGGTCCCCTTCTCGTACGGCTCGTCGAGCACCAGCGTGGCCGTGCCGGCCGGAAGGAGCCCGGCCGTGGAGCGCACCGCGAGGGTGACGACCGGCCGCGCGTCCTCGAGCATCGCGGCGATCCGGGCCGCCGGATAGTCGGGGTCGATCGGCAGGTAGGCCGCGCCGGAGGCCATCGCCCCGAAGATGGCCGGGACGATGTGCTCGCCGCGCGGCAGCAGCAGCGCCACGATCCGGCCGGGCCCGGCCCCGCGATCGGCCAGGACCGAGGCCAGGGCGTCCATCTCGGCCACCAGCTCGGCGTAGCTCCACCGCCGCTCGCCGACCACGAGGGCCGGCCCGGTCCAGCGCCGGACCAGGTTCGGCAGCGTCTCCGGCGTCACCGCCAGGGTGTCGCCGCTCCACTCGGCCAACAGGCGGTGGCGTTCCCCGTCGGTGAGGGCGTCGGCCCGGTCCACCGGGGTCAGCGGATTCGCCGCCACCTCGGCCGCGAGCGCCACGAAGCGGTCCAGCAGCAGCCGCGCGAAGTCCTCACCGAAGACGTCGGGCCGGTATTCCAGGGCCAGATGCAGGCCGTCGTCCTCGGCCGCGACGAGCGTCAGCGGATAGTGCGTGGCGTCCCGCCCGGTGACCCCGGCCAGCTTGAGGCCGGCGTCGCGCTGACTCTCGTCGAGGCGGTCCTCGTCCACCGGGTAGCTCTCGAACACCAGCAGCGTGTCGAACAGCTCACCCACCCCGGCGAGCTGCTGGATCGGCGCCAGGCCGAGATGCTGGTGCGCCAGAAGGCCCGCCTGCTCCTGCTGCAACCGCCGGAGGAACGCCGCCCAGCTCTCACCGGCCGGCAGCGTCGCCCGCACCGGCACGGTGTTGATGAACAGCCCGATGGTTTCGCCGGCCCCGCTGAGCTCCGGCGGCCGCCCGGACACGGTCGCACCGAACACGACGTCGTCGCGCCCGGTGAGCCGCGCCAGAAGCACCGCCCACAGTGCCTGCACGAACGTGTTGGGCGTGACGCCGAGACCGCGCGCGAAGTCGACGAGGCCCGGCGGTAGCTGCGCGGTCACCTCACCCGGCAGCTGGGCCTGCCGCCCGATGCCGCCCGGCGCGACCAGGGTCGGCTCGGTGACGCCGGCCAGCGCGTCACTCCAGGCCCGGCGGGCCGCCTCGCCGTCGGCCGCGGCCAGCCAGGCCAGGAAATCCCGGTAGGGGCGGGCATTTCCCGGAGCTTTCCCGGCGTACGCCGACAGAAGCTCCCGGGCCATCAGAGGCCCCGACCAGCCGTCCACGATCACGTGGTGCTGGGTCATGACGAGCCGGTGCCGGTCGGCGCCCAGCCGGATGAGCAGGAACCGGATGAGCGGCGCCTCGTCCAGCACGAAGGCCCGGCTCCGCTCGGCGTCGGCCAGACGGTCGGCCTCGCCCCGGGTGGCCGCGACGGCCTCCCGCCAGGCCAGGTCGACACGGGCCGGCACGACCTGAACGGGCACGCCGGCCGCCGTCGTCGTGAAAGCGGCCCGCAGGTTGGGGTGCCGGTCGAGCAGCGTCGCGGCGGCCGTGCGCAGACGGCCGGCGTCGAGCGCCCCGTCGAGGTCGAGCTGCTGCTGCACGAGATAGACGTCGCCGGCCCCGTCGAGCGCGTGCAGGTAGAAAAGCCCTTCCTGCAACGGCGTCAGCGGCAGAACGTCGACCAGATTTGGGTAGCGCTCCCCCAGCTCGTCCAGCGCCGCCTGGTCGACCGGAGCGAGCACGTCCGAGGGTGTGAGGCCGCCTTCGCCGGGCGCCGCGTCCAGCTCGGCGAGGGCCGCGGTCCAGCCGCCGAGCAGCCCGCGCACCGTAGCTTCCGCCAGTGCCCGTCGCGGATAGGCAACTGACAACACGATTTCGTCCCCGACCACAGTCGCCTCGACGCTGAGGACGTGCCGCGCCGGCAGCGCGTCGCCGGCATCCCCCTGCATCCCTTCGACCGGCCGCCAGGGTTGTCCCGTAACGCCGTTACCGCCAACACCCCCCGCAGCGCGTCCTAGGATGAATTTCTCCTCGCGGCCACGATCTTCGCCCTCAGCGCGGCCGAGGTAGTTGAACAGGATCGGGGGCCGAGGGTCGTCGCGGCGGAGAAGGCCGTACCCGATGCCGCCGTCCGGGGCGGCGCGCAGCTGCTCCTTCACGCGCTTGAGGGTGGCGGGCGCGTTGAGGCGTACCGGATGGGCCGTGGTGAACCAGCCGACCGTGCGGGAAAGGTCGGCGCCCGGGAGGATATGGTCCTCGCGGCCGTGGCCCTCCAACTCCACCAGCACATCGCGCCCGGCGGCAACGGCCAGGGCCGTCAGCAACACGTCCTGCGGATTGGCGCGATAAGCGGCCGGTATCGTCGTGGTCAGGCCACCGACCGGGATCCGCGCGGTGACCTGGTCGAGTGTGCCGAGCGTGTCGGTCGCCGGGTCCAGCTCTACTTCGGCGAGATAGGCGGGCGGACCGGCCAGAACCGAATCCCAGTATTCGTTCTCAGCCCGCCGATCGGCGGCCTCCAACGCCAGCGCCCACGACCGGAACGACGTGCCGACGGGCGGCAACGGCCCTTCGGTCGCCAGGTCGGCCAGCAGGATCGGCCAGGAGACGGCGTCGACGGCGAGATGATGGATGGTGAGGCGCAGGCGGTCGCCGTCCAGTGGCTCGGCGCTCACCATGCGGCCCCGCACCGGATCCACGCCGGGTGCGATCAGGTCGGCCGCGTTCAGCGTGCCCGGTGGTGGGACGTGCAGGGCGGTTCCGGTCCAGCGGGCGCGGAGCATGTCGTGGTGGTCGATCAGCTTCTGGAGGCGTGCGGTCAGCTCGTCCCGGGTCAGGCCGGCGGGCGTGCCCATGACCATCGACTGGGTGAGGTGCGGGTCGGCCGGGTCGTCGAGGGTTCGCATGAACGGGGTCGGCGGCACCTCGCCGAAGGCGTCGGCCGAGTCCGGGCGCGGGGTCTCCAAGGGGACGGCAGTGGCGGCCAGCCCTTCGACGGTCGGGCGGGCGAAAACGTCCCGGGCGGAGAGGCGCCAGCCGGCCGCGCGGGCCCGCGCGGTCAGCTGGAGGGCGAGAATGCTGTCGCCGCCGAGGGTGAAGAAGCTGTCGCGGACGCCGACCCGGTCGAGGCCGAGCACGGCGGCGACGAGGCCGGCGAAAAGCTCCTCGGCCGGGGTGCGCGGCTCGTCGTCGCCGGCCTGGGCGGCGAAGTCCGGCGCGGGAAGGCGACGGCGGTCCAGCTTTCCGTTCGGGCTCAGCGGCAGCTGGGGCAGGCGCACGAACGCAGCCGGAACGAGATGCTCGGGCAGTGTCCCGGCCAGCGCGCCGGCGAGGTCGGTGGGCACAGCGTCCGTGACGACGTAGGCGACCAGGCGGCGGGCGGGACCGTCGTCGCGGGCGACCACGGCGGCGGCGCTGACGCCGGGCAGCGCGGTCAGGGCGGCCTCGATCTCGCCCGGTTCCACCCGCAGGCCGCGGATCTTCACCTGGTCGTCGGTGCGGCCGGCGTATTCGAGGACGCCGGACCCGGTGAGGCGGGCCAGGTCGCCGGTGCGGTAGAGCCGCGCCCCCGGCTCGCCGAACGGGCTGGCCACGAAGCGCTGGGCGGTCAGGCCGGGGCGGCTCAGGTAGCCGCGGGCCAGCTGGACGCCGCCGAGGTACAGCTCGCCGGTCACCCCCGGCGGGACCGGGCGCAGCCACGGGTCGAGCACGTGGACCTCGGTGTTCCAGACCGGCCGTCCGATCGGCACCGGGCCCTCGGCCGACGTGTCGACCGGGTGGAAGGTGACGTCGACGGCGGCCTCCGTGGGGCCGTACAGGTTGTGCAGCTCGACGCCGGGCAGGACCTCGCCGAACCGGCGGGCCAGGTCGGCGGGGAGGGCCTCGCCGCTGCAGATGACGCGCCGCAGTGGCGGCACGTCCGGGGCGGCGGCCAGGAAGGCGCGCAGCATCGACGGCACGAAGTGCACTGTGGACACGTCGTCACGGGCGATCACGTCGGTCAGGTAGGCGGGGTCGCGGTGCCCGTCGGGGCGGGCGACGACGAGGGTGGCGCCGGCGATGAGCGGCCAGAAGAACTCCCACACGGACACGTCGAAGCCGGCCGGGGTCTTCTGGAGGACGCGCTCGCCGGGCTGGAGGCGGTACTGGTCCTGCATCCAGAGGAGGCGGTTGACGATCGACCGGTGCGAGACGGTGGCGCCCTTGGGCTTTCCGGTCGAGCCGGAGGTGTAGATGACGTAGGCGGCCGTGTCCCCCGGCAGATCGGGCGCCTCGGCCACGGGGACGCCCGCGTGGCCGGCGGAAGTCAGGACGATGGTCGCGCCGGAGTCGGCGAGCAGGAAGTCGTTGCGTTCCTTGGGGTGCGACGGGTCGAGCGGAAGGTAGGCCGCCCCGGCCCGGTGGACCGCGTGGAGAGCCACGATGAGGTCGAGCGACCGCGGCATCGCGACCGCGACGACGGTCTCCGGGCCGGCGCCGTGCGAGCGCAGCCAGCCGGCCAGCGTGGCCACCCGCTCGTCGAGGGCGGCGTAGGTGAGGGACGAGCCCTCGTGGACGACCGCGATCTCGCCGGGGTGGGCCCGGACCGAGGCGGCGAACAGCCGAGGCAGCGTGGTGTCGGGCACGGCGACCCGGTCCACGGTCCGGTGGTCGGGCTGGGTGCGGCCGACCGGGCGGTGCGGGTCGGCCGCGAGGTCGGCGAGCAGGGCGCCGTACCGGTCGAGGATCTCCGAGGCGCCGGCGACGGTGAAGACGTCCGAGCGGTAGGCCAGGCCCAGCCGCAGCCGCTCCCCCGGCGCGACGGCCAGGGTGAGCGGATAGTGCGGGGCGTCGTCGCCGGTCACGTCGGTCATCCGCAGGCCGGCCGATCCGGTCGCGTCGTGCAGCGCCCCGGTGTCGAGCGGGTAGCTCTCGAAGATGGTGAGCGTGTCGAACAGCTCGCCCAGACCGGCGATCCGCTGCACGTCGGTCAGCGGCAGGTGCTGGTGGTCCAGCAGCTTCGACTGCCCGGCCTGGAGCCGGTCGAGCAGGCCGGCCCAGGTTTCCGCGGGGTCGAGCGCGGCCCGTACGGGAAGGGTGTTGATGAAGAAGCCGATCATCTCGCCGACCCCGGGCACCTGGGGCGGACGGCCCGAGACCGTGGTGCCGAAGACGACGTCGGTACGGCCGGTGAGCTGGACCAGCAGGACGGCCCAGGCCGCCTGCACGACGGTGTTGAGGGTGACCTGCCGCTCGCGGGCGAGCGCGGCGAGCCGGTCGGTGACCTCGCGCGGCAGCTCGCTCTCGAGCTTGCCGGGGCGGCTGTCGAGGACGGCGCCCGCGCCCGGCGCGACCAGGGTGGGCTGGTCGAGGCCGGCCAGCGACTCGCGCCAGGCAGCCTCGGCGGCGGCCCGGTCGGCGCCGAGGAGCCACCGCAGATAGTCACGGTAGGGCCGCGGCGCGGGCAGCGACCGCCCGGCGTACAGGTCGAACAGGTCGCGGACCGCGAGCGGCGTCGACCAGCCGTCGAGGAGCACGTGGTGGTTGGTGAGCACGAGCCGGTGCCGCTGCTCGGACAGGCGCACGAGGGTGAGCCGCAGCAGGGGCGCGGCCGCCAGGTCGAACGGACAGGCGCGATCGCCGGCCGCGAACCGCTCGAACTCGTCCTCGGTCAGGTCGAGGAACTGCCACGGCAGCGGCGCGTGGGCGGCGACGACCTGCCGCAGCGTGCCGTCGGGCCCGTCCACGAAACAGACCCGCAGGGACGGGTGCCGGTCGAGCAGGGCCTGCCCGGCCGACCGCATCCGGTCCGCGTCGACCGGGCCGGCCAGGTCGAGGACCTGTTGCACGACGTACGGATCGACCGTGTCGGCCAGCGCGGCCAGGAAGACCAGGCCCTCCTGGAGCGGCGACAGCGGCCACACGTCCTCCGGGTCGAGGGCGTCGATCTCCTCCTGGGTGACACCGGCCAGCAGCAGATCGGACGGGGTGTGCCCGCCCTTCGCGGTCGCCAGCTCGGCCAGCGCCGCGAACCACGAATCGGCCAGCTCCCGCACGGCTTCCTCGGTGAGCACGCCGTCCGGATAGGTCAGCGCCACGCTCAGCCGGTCGTCCAGCACCGACGCGTTGATCTCGAGGGCCCGCGTCAGGGGCATCTCCGGGTCGGCGTCGCCGCCCAGCCCGCCGATCGGCGCCCAGTCCTCGCCCGCTTCCCCGCCGCCGGCGAACCGGCCCAGGTAGTTGAACAGGATCTGCGGCTCCGGTGAGCCCGCGAGCTGCGGGCGCAGCAGGCCGTACCCGGCGCCGTTGCCGGGCACGGCCCGCAGCTGTTCCTTGACGCGCTTGAGCGCGGCGGCCGAATCGGTGCCGCCCGGGCTCAGGCGCACCGGATATTCGGTGGTGAACCAGCCGACCGTGCGCGACAGGTCGGCGTCGGTGTCGTCACGCCCGTGGCCTTCGAGCTCGACCAGCACGTCACGGCCGCCGAGGGCCACGGCCAGCCCGGCCAGCAGCACCTCGGTGACCCCGGTGTGGAACGCGGCCGGGGCCGACTGGATGAGGGCGGCGTCGACGTCGAGGGTGACAGTTCGCGCGCCGGCCACGGTGTCGCGGACCGGACGGGCGCCGAGCAGCGGCTCGTCGACGTCGAGCACGTTGCGCCAGTACGGCAGCTCGGCCGGGTCGGGACGCAGGGACCGGGCCCATTCCCGGAACGACGTGCCGACCGGCGGCAACGCGATCGGCCGCCCCGCGAGCAGGTCGGCCCAGGCGGCGGCGATGTCGGCCAGCAGGATCCGCCAGGAGACACCGTCGACGACGGTGTGGTGGATGACGAACTCGACCTGACCCGGCGTCCACGTCACGCGCAGCGGCACACCGTCCTCGGGCCGGAGCCGGCCGGCCCCGATGACGGTGGCGGCGGACAGCGAGCCGGGCGGTGGCACGGACAGCCCGGCCGCCGGGTTCCAGCGCGCGCGGAGCAGGTCGTGACGGTCGATCAGGGCCTGCACGACGGCTTCGAGCCGCGCGGCGGTCAGTCCGGCGGGCGCCCGCAGCATCATGGACTGGCTGTAACGCGTGGCCGGTCCGTTGTCCCGCAGCCACGCGAGCATCGGGGTCAGTGGCACGTCGCCCAGGGCGGCCCCGGCGTCGGCCGTCGGCGCCGCCGTGGCCGGCGCCGCGACGGCGGCGAGGGCGGCCACCGTCCGCAGCTCGAAGATCTGCCGCGGCGTGAGGCGCAGCCCGGCCGTCCGGGCCCGGGCGACGAGCTGGAGCGAGACGATGCTGTCGCCGCCGAGGGTGAAGAAGCTGTCCTCGACGCCGACCGCCGGCAGCCCGAGAACCTCGGCGAAAAGGCCGCAGAGGGTCTCCTCGGCCGGGGTGCGCGGGGCGGCGCCGCCGCTGAGCGCTCCGAAGTCGGGCGCCGGGAGGGCGCGCTTGTCCACCTTGCCGGCCACCGTGACCGGCAGCCTCTCCAGCCCCACGAAGGCCGCGGGCACGAGATGGTCGGGCATCCGCTCGGCGGCCCACTCCCGCAGCCCGTCGGTTCCTCCCACGACGTACGCCACCAGACGCCCCTCGACCGCGAGCACGACCGCCTGCGCCACGGCCGGGTGCTCGCTCAGCAGCGCCGCCACCTCACCCGGCTCGACCCGGAAACCACGGATCTTCACCTGGTCGTCGGCCCGGCCCACGAATTCGAGGCGGTCGTCGGCCGTCCAGCGGACCACGTCGCCGGTGCGGTACATCCGCTCCCCCGGCGCCCACGGATCGGCCACGAAACGGGTCGCCGTCAGCCCGGCGCGGTCCTTGTAGCCACGCCCGAGCTGAGCACCCGACAGGTAGAGCTCGCCTGTCCGGGCCGGCCGCAGCCAACTGTCGAGGACGTACGCCCGGGTGTTCCCGATCGGCCGTCCGACGAGCGGCGTCTCGCTGTCGGCGACGCGGGCCATGAGGGTGTCCACAGTGCACTCGGTCGGCCCGTAGAGGTTCACGCCGATCGTGCCGGGCGCCTCCCGCAGGGCCTGCCACAGGACCGGGCCCGCCGCCTCGCCGCCGAGCAGCACCAGCGCGGGCGCGTGGTCGCCGTCGAGCAGACCGGCCTTGACGAGCTCCTGCCCCAGCGAGGGCGCCACGTCGAGCGCGCCGACGCGGTTCCGGCGGACGTAGGAGACGAACAGGTCGGCGTCGCGGCGTGTCTCGTCGTCGAGCAGGTGCAGCTCGTGCCCGGCGACGAGCCAGAGCAGCCCCTCCCACGAGGTGTCGAAGACCAGCGCCGCCGACAGCGCCACCGCGATCCGCCCGTCCACCGCGAACACCCGCTGCCGGTGGTGGTGAAAGAGGTTCGCGAGGCTGGCGTGCTCGACCACGACACCCTTGGGACGCCCGGTCGAACCCGAGGTGTAGATGAGATAGGCACCCGTGCGCGGATCGATGACCGGCAGCGAGGCCTCAGCAGTCTCCGCCAACAGGGAGGGCGTCACCACGACCGCCGGTGCCGCGTCCTCCAGCAGATAATCGATGCGCTCACGCGGGTAGTCCACGTCGATCGGCAGATAGATACCGCCCGACTTCAGCGCGGCCAGCCACGCCACGATGGCGTCCTCGGTGCGAGGCAGCAACACCGCGACGACCTTCTCCGGGCCGGCTCCCCGCGACACCAGCACGCGAGCCAGTCGCTCCGCGCGGGCGTGCAATTGGGCGTACGTCAAGGAAGCGGAACCGAAGCGCAGAGCGACGGCGTCCGGGGTCTGCCGCACGGTCTCATCGAACTCGTCCAGCAGCAGGGTCGGCGGCAGGGAGAGCGCCGAGTCCACGACGACCAGTTCGCCGGTCCGGATCGCGGCGAGGCGGCCGTCCGGCCCGGCGGCGAACGCGTCGAGCAGCTCGGCCAGCCGATCGAGGACGTGCACAGCGGTGGCGCGATCGACGGCGTCGGCCCGATATTCGGCGCCCAGCACGATCTCCTCGGCCCCCGGCACGACGGTCAGGGTCAGCGGATAGTGCGTCGCGTCGGTGCCGGTGACCGAGGCCAGGCGCAGCCCGGCCGCGTCCTGCAACGTGCGCAGCCCGTCCTCGTCCAGCGGGTAGCTCTCGAAGACCAGCAGCGTGTCGAAGAGCGCGCCGATCCCGGCCTGGCGCTGGATGGTGGCCAGCCCGACGTGCTGGTGGTCCAGCAGCGCCGCCTGTTCCGCCTGGATCCGGGCCAGATATCCGGCCCAGGTGTCGGTGGGGCGGGGCCGGACGCGCACCGGCACGGTGTTGATGAACAGGCCGACCATGTCCTCGACCCCGGTCAGCCCGCCCGGCCGCCCCGACACGGTCGCCCCGAACACGAGGTCGTCCCGCCCGGTCAGCTCGGCCAGCACGAGCGCGTAGGCGCCCTGCACCACCGTGTTGAGCGTCAGCCCCCGGGCGCGGGCCACGTCGGTCACCCGGGCGACGTCGACCGGCCGTTCGATGGCCACCGGTTCCCCGGCGGACCGGTCGGCGCCGGGCGCGATCAGCGTCGCCTCCTCGACCCCGGCCAGGGCGTCACGCCAGGCCCGCTCGGCCGCGTCCTGGTCCTGCCGCGCGACCCAGGCCAGATAGTCCTTGTAGGGCCGGGCCGCCGGCGGTTCCCCGCCCGCGTAGAACGTCAGCAGGTCGCGCACGACCAGCGGCGCCGACCACCCGTCGAGCAGGATGTGGTGCGCGGTCAGCACCAGCGCGTGCCGCTCGTCCCCGAGCCGGATCAGGGCCCACCTCAGCAGCGGCGGCCGGGCCAGGTCGAACGGCCGGCTCCGCTCGGCCTCGGCCACCTCGGCGACGCTCGCGCCCGGGCCGATCTCGGTGAAGTCGACCGGCAGCGCGGCCGGGACGAGTTGCACGGGCTGACCCGCCTTGCGGGGGCGGAACGCCGCCCGCAGATTGGCGTGCCGGTCCTGCACCGCCTGGGCCGCCGCCCGCAGCCGCGGCGCGTCGAGCGCCCCGTCGAGGGTGAGCACCTGCTGCACGACGTACACGTCCGGGCCGCCGGCCGCGTAGGTGGACAGGAAGTAGAGACCCTCCTGCAGCGGCGACAGCGGCAGGATGTCCTGCAGTCCGCCCGGGCTGGTCACAGAAGCCTCCACTCGTCCTCGAATTCGTCGATCTCGTCCTGGCTGAGGGTGACCAGGAGGTCGGATGGGGTGTGCCCGCCGCCGGCCCGCGCGGCGTCGCGCAGGCCCTGAAGGGCGGCCAGCCAGCGCTCGCCGAGGGCGGTCACGTCCGCCTCGGTGAGCACGCCGTCCACGTACGAGAGCCGGATGTCCAGCTCGGGACCGGACGGCCGGTCGGCCGTGGCGGCGTTGATCTCCAGGGCCTGCCCGGCCGGGAAGGCCGGGTCGAGGCCGTCGCCGAGGGTGTCGTTCTCGGCGGCCGCGACCCAGTCGCCGTCGCCGGCGGCCATGCGGCCCAGATAGTTGAAGAGGATCTCGGGTGCGGGACGGCCGCGCAGGGCCTCGGCCGCGCCCGGGTGCAGATGGCGCAGCAGCCCGTAGGAGGCGCCGCTGTCGGGCACCGCCCGCAGCTGTTCCTTCACCCGCTTGAGGGCCGCGGCCGGGTCGTCGCCGCCCGGGTCGAGCCGCACCGGGAACTCGGTGGTGAACCAGCCGACGGTGCGGGTCAGGTCGCTGCCCGGCACCAGGTGCTCCTCACGGCCGTGGCCCTCGAGGCGCAGCAGGACGCCGTGTTCGGCGGTCGCCGGCCGCCAGGCACGGACCGCCAGGGCCAGGCCGGTGAGCAGAACGTCCTGGATCCCGGCGTGGAAGGCTTCAGGCACGGCGGTCAGCAGCGGCCCGGTGAGGGAGGCGTCGAGGCGCAGGGTGTGGTGCCGCGTCCGGGAGACCGTGTCGCCCCGGCCGACCGGTCGCGTGCCCAGGGGTGTCACCGGCGCGTCGACCACGTCGAGCCAGTACGGCAGGTCGCCGGCCCGTTCCCGCGCCGCGGAGGCGAGGCCCTTGGCCCAGGCCCGCACGGACGTGCCCGACCGGGGCAGCGCCTTGCCGTCGGCCGCGACCGCCAGGTCCTCGACGAGCACCCGCCACGAGACGCCGTCCACGACGAGGTGGTGGGCGACGAGCAACAACCGCGCGTCGCCGGGGAACCAGACCGCTTCGAGCGTCCGCCCCTCGGCCGGCCGCAACCGGCGGACCGCGGCCTCGTGCTCCTCGTGCAGTCCCCCGTCGGCGACCCGCATCGAGGCGGTCACCGAGCCCACCGCGGGCACCAGCAGCCCGTCGCCGGTCCAGCGGGCGCGCAGCGCGTCGTGCCGGTCCAGAATCGCTTGCAGGGCCCCGCCGAGAGTATCGGGCGTCAACGAGGCCGGCACCCGCAGCAGCAGCGACTGGCTGAACGTGTCGATCGGCGTGTCCAGCTCGCGCAACCACGCCATGATCGGGGTCAGCGGCACCTCGCCGACGGCCACCGCGGCCGGCTCCCGGGCGCCCTCGACGGCCCCTGTCACCTCGGCCAGCGCGGCCACGGTCTGGTGCTCGAAGACCTGCCGGGCCGAGAGCTCCAGCCCGGCCGCGCGGGCGCGGGCCACCAGTTGCAGGGCCACGATGCTGTCGCCGCCGAGCGCGAAGAACCCCTCGTCCACGCCGACCTCGTCCAGGCCGAGCACGTCGGCCACGAGCGTGGCGAGCAGCTCCTGCACCACGGTGACGGGCCGCTCGACGGCCCGTTCCAGGACGGGCTCGGGCAGACGGGTCCGGTCGATCTTTCCCGCGGTCGTACGAGGAAGTGACTCCAGCACGACCACAACGGCCGGCACCAGATAGTCGGGAAGCCTTGCCGCGAGCCAGGTACGCACCTCGTCGCCGGCCGCGTCGCCCTCCACGTAGCCGATGAGGCGGCCCTCGCGGGCGACCACGACGGCGTAGCGGACGCCGGGGTGCTCGACGAGCACCGAGGCGACCTCGCCCGGCTCGATGCGGAACCCGCGGATCTTCACCTGGTCGTCGGCCCGGCCGAGGAACTCGAGCTGCCCGTCGTGCGTGCGCCGGACCAGGTCGCCGGTGCGGTACATGGCGGCGCCGGGCGCCCCGAACGGGTCGGCCACGAACCGCTCGGCGGTCAGCGCCGGGCGCCCGAGATAACCACGGGCCAGGCCGGCGCCGGCCAGGTAGAGCTCGCCCGCGACGCCCGGGGCCACCGGGTTCAGCGCGGCGTCGAGCACGTACGCGCTCTTGTTGCGGTCCGGGCGCCCGATCAGCACCGGCCCGTCCGGCACGCACTCCCAATAGGTCGAGTTGACCGTCGCTTCCGTCGGCCCGTAGGCGTTGAGCATCCGGTGGGTGGCCGTCCAGCGCCGCACCAGCTCGGGCGGGCACCGGTCGGCGCCGGTCACCACTGTCACCCCGGGCGGCAGCGAGCCCTCGGGCAGCGCACCCAGGGCGGCCGGCGGCAGGGCGAAGTTGGTGATCCTCCGCTCCCGGACGAACGCGGCGAACGGCGCGCCCAGCCGGTCGGCCTCCGGGGTGATGACGAGGGTGGCGCCGCGCAGCAGCGACACCGCCAGCTCGGCCACGGTGACGTCGAAGCTGGGCGAGGCGAACTGGGCGACGCGGCTGCCCTCGCCCACCCGCCACAGGGCGGCGAAGGTCTCGGCCAGGTCGGCCAGGCCGGCGTGCGGCACGACCACGCCCTTGGGCTTGCCGGTCGAGCCCGAGGTGTAGATGACGTACGCCGCGTGTGCCGGCCGCAGATCGGCGCGGTCCACCGCGGTGCCGTCCCCGTCCAGGTCGTCCGGGTGCACCACGGGCACGCCGGGCGGAAGCGTCGTCGCGTCGCGGGCGGCGACGACGAGCACGGGCGTGGCGTCCTCGGCGAGCGCCGCGACCCGCTCGGCCGGATACGAGGGGTCGACCGGCAGATAGGCGCCGCCGGCCTTGGCGACGGCCAGTTCGGCCACGAACAGGTCGGCCGAGCGTGGCAGCAGCACCATCACGATCCGGTCGGGACCGGCGCCGCGCCGCCGGAGCCGCCGTGCGAGCCGGTTCGTGAGCGAGTCGAGCTCGGCATAAGTGAGCCACCGTTCGCCGTCCTCGATGGCGGTCGCGTCCGGGGTCCGGCTCACCTGGGCGGCGAACAGGTCCGGAAGCGTCGACTGCCGGGTGGGCGCGCGGAGGCCCTGCCATCCGGCCGCGAGCGCGTCGTGCTCGGCGGAGGAGAAGATGTCCAACTCGGACACTCGCCGGTCCGGCTCGGCGACGGCTCCGGCCAGCAGGCGGGCAAGCCGCTCGGCCAGGGTGGCCGCCGTCTCCCGGTCGAACAGGTCGGTGCTGTACTCGATGATGCCCTGGAGGCCGTCCACGCCGTCCTGCTCGGTGACGACCACGCCGAGGTCGAACTGGGCCACCCCGGTGTCGATCGGCAGCGGCGAGGTGGTCAGGCCCGGCAGCCCGGGCGTCCCGGCCGGCACGTGCTGGAAGGCGACCATCACCTGGAACAGCGGGTTGCGACCCAGCGACCGCTCCGGGTTGACCGCCTCGACGACCCGCTCGAACGGCACGTCGGCGTGGCCGAACGCGGCCAGGTCGGCCGAGCGCACCCGGTGGAGCAGTTCGCCGAAGGCTGGGTCGCCGCTCACGTCGGCCCGCAGCACCAGCGTGTTCACGAAGAACCCGGCGAGCTGGTCGAGGCGCTGGTCGGCGCGCCCGGCGACCGGGCTGCCGAGCGGGATGTCGGTGCCCGCGCCCAGCCGGCTGAGCAGGGCCGCCAGTCCGGCCTGGACGACCATGAAGGGCGTCGTCCCGGTGCGGCGGGCCAGCTCCCGGAGGCGGCGATGGTCGTCGGCCGCCACCTCGAACGCGATGATGCCGCCGCCGTGCGAGGCCACCGCCGGGCGGGGCCGGTCGGTGGGCAGCTCCAGCTCGGCCGGCACACCGGCCAGGGCGTCCCGCCAGAAGGCGAGCTGCCGCTCCCCCACGTGGCCGAGCAGTTCGTGCTGCCAGAGCGCGTAATCGGCGTACTGCACGGGCAGCGGCGCCCAGTCCGGCGCGGCGCCGCGGGCCCGGGCCGCGTAGGCGGTCCCGAGGTCGGCCATCAGACGGCCCTCGGACCACTCGTCGGTCACGATGTGGTGCAGCAGGAGCAGCAGCACGTGCCGGTCCGGGCCGAGCACGAACAGATGCGGGCGCACGAGCAGCTCGGCCGCGAGATCGAAGCCGTGGCGGGCGGCGTCCGCCAGCAGCTCCGGCAGCTCGTCCTCGTGCTCCACCTCGACCTGCCGCCACGACGGCCGGGCCTCGGGCAGGATCCGCTGCACGGGCCGCCCGTCGACGGCGGGGAAGACCGTGCGCAGGCTCTCGTGGCGGGCCAGCACGTCGTCCAGGGCGGCGCGCAGCGCCGGCGCGTCGAGACGGCCGTCCAACCGCACCGCGAACGCCACGTTGTAGGTCGGTCCGGGGCCGTTGAGCTGGTGGTGCAGCCACAGGCGGTGCTGCGCGGGCGAGACCGGCAGCGGGTCGGGCCGCTCGGCCACCACGAGCTCGGGCAGCCCGGCCTGCGGGCCGGTCCGCTCCAGGTGGGCGGCGAGCGCGGTCACGGTCGGCGCGTCGAAGACGGTCCGCACGGCCAGCGGAACCCCGAACGCGGCGCGGACCCGGGCCGCGAGCGCGGTGACGGTCAGCGAATGCCCGCCCAGCGCGAAGAAGTCGTCGTTCGTGCCGACGCTCGGCAAGCCGAGCACCTCGGCGAACAGGCCGCAGAGAATCTCCTCGGCGGGCGTGCGCGGGGTGTCGTCGCCGGCCAGCGCGCCGAAGTCGGGCACCGGCAGGGCCCGCTTGTCCACCTTGCCGGCCACGGTGACCGGCAGGGCGTCCATTTCGACGACGGCGGCGGGGACCAGCTGGTCGGGCATCCGCTCGGCGGCCCACTCCCGCAGCCCGTCGGTTCCTCCCACCACGTACGCCACCAAGCGCCCCTCGACCGCGAGCACGACCGCCTGCGCCACGGCCGGGTGCTCGCTCAGCAGCGCCGCCACCTCACCCGGCTCGACCCGGAAACCACGGATCTTCACCTGGTCGTCGGCCCGGCCCACGAATTCCAGCCGGCCGTCCGCGGTCCACCGGACCACGTCGCCGGTGCGGTACATCCGCTCCCCCGGCACCCACGGATCGGCCACGAAACGAGTGGCCGTCAGCCCCGCGCGGTCCTTGTAGCTGCGGGCCAGCTGGGCGCCCGACAGATAGAGCTCACCCGTCTCGGCCGGCCGCAGCCAGTCGTCGAGGACGTAGGCCCGGGTGTTGCCGATCGGGCTGCCCACCAAGGGCGTCTCGCTCTCGGCGACGGCGGCCATCAAGGTGTCCACCGTGCACTCGGTCGGGCCGTAGAGGTTGATGCCGATGGTGTCCGGCGCCTCCCGGAGGGCGGCCCAGATGCGCGGGTCGGCCGCCTCGCCGCCCAGCGCGACCATCGCCGGGTGGTGGCGGCCGCCGGCGAGCAGTCCGGCCGCGACCAGGGGCCCGGCCAGCGACGGCGTCACGTCGAGGAAGTCGATGCCGTGCGTGTCGACGTAACCGGCGAACAGCTCCGGGTCGCGGCGTGTCTCGTCGTCGAGCAGGTGCAGCTCGTGCCCGGCGACGAGCCAGAGCAGCCCCTCCCACGAGGTGTCGAAGACGAGGGCGGCGCTCAGCGCGGCCTTGCGGCGGCGACCGTCCGCCGTCGGCTCGATGATGGCCACGCGGTGGTGGTGGAACAGGTTCGCGAGACTGGCGTGCTCGACCACGACACCCTTGGGACGCCCGGTCGAACCCGAGGTGTAGATGAGATAAGCGCCCGAACGCGGATCGACAACCGGCAGCGAAGAATCAGCCGTCTCCGCCAACAGGGAGGGCGTCACCACGACCGCCGGGGCCGCATCTTCCAGCAGATAATCGATGCGCTCGCGCGGGTAGTCCATGTCGATCGGCAGATAGACACCACCCGACTTCAACGCGGCCAGCCACGCCACGACGGCATCCTCGGTACGCGGCAACAGCACCGCGACGACCTTCTCCGGACCGGCCCCCCGCGACACCAACACGCGAGCCAATCGCTCCACACGGGCCTGCAACTCGGCGTACGTCAAAGAAGCAGCACCGAAACGCAGAGCGACAGCACCCGGGGTCTGGCGCACGGTCGCGTCGAACTCGTCGAGCAGCGAGGTCGGCGGGATGGACAGGGGTGTCTCGGCCCGCCGTCCGCTGACCGGAAGCGCCGCCATCGTGGTCTCCGGCGCGGAGGTGAAAGCGCCGAGCAGCGCCCGGAAACGGGTCAGGAGGCGCTCGGCGGCGGCCGCGTCGTAGAGGTCGGGCCGGTGTTCCAGGCGCAGGCGCAGCCGGTTCCGCGGCACGACGACCAGGCTCAGCGGATAGTGCGTGGCGTCGACCGGGATGCCGCCGCCGACCCGGAGGCCGCCGGCGTCCGGCACGGCCGTGCCCGCCGGGTAGCTCTCGAAGACGGTCAGCGTGTCGAACAGGTCGCCGATCCCGGCCCGCCGCTGGATGTCGGCCAGGCTCGCGTGCTGGTGGTCCAGGAGCGCGGCCTGCTCGGCCTGGACCCGGCGCAGCAGCTCGGGCCAGCTCTCCGCGGGCCGCAGCCGCACGCGCACCGGCACGGTGTTGATGAACAGGCCGACCATGTCCTCGACACCCCGCAGCGAGGCCGGACGGCCGGAGACGGTCGCGCCGAACACGACGTCGGTACGCCCGGTGACCTCGGCCAGCAGCAGCGCCCAGGCGCCCTGCACGACGGTGTTGAGGGTGAGGCCGTGCGTGCGGGCCGCCGCCGACAGCGAGGCGGTCTCGTCCTCGTCCAGGACGATCTCGGCGACCTCGGGCAGGGCGGCGACGGCCGGGGCGCCGGGCGCGACCAGAGTCGGCTCTTCGAGACCCCGCAGCGCGTCCTGCCAGGCGGCCCGGCTGACGGCCGGGTCCTGCTCGGCCAGCCAGGCCAGATAGTCGCGGAAGGGGCGCGGCGGGGCGGCCGGCGTTCCGGCGTAGAACGCGAACAGGTCGCGCATGGCCAGCGGGCCCGACCAGCCGTCCATCAGCAGGTGGTGCTGGGTGAGGATCAGCCGGTGGTCGTTCTCGCCGACCCGGGCCAGCACGAACCGCAGCAGCGGCGGCGCGGCCAGGTCGAAGCGGCGCGCCCGTTCCCGGCGCAGCAGGGCATCGAGGTCACCGGCGTCGACCAGATCGAACGGCACCTCGACCGCACCGGGGACGACCTGCACAGGCCGGCCGTCCGCGGTGCGGTCGAAGGCCCCGCGCAGGTTCGGATAGCGGTCGAGGAGCTTCGCCGCCGCGTCCCGCAGCCGGCCGGCGTCGACCGGGCCGGTGAGGGTGAAGACCTGCTGCACGGTGTAGACATCGGTGTCGTCGTCGAGCCCGGCGAGGTAGTACAGCCCCTCCTGCAACGGCGACAGCGGAAGGACGTCGACCGCCCCGGGCCAGCGCTCGGCCAGCTCCTTGGCGCCGATCCCCTCGACGAGCACGTCGGCCGGTGTCAGCGCCCCGGCCCCGGGCTCGTAGGCGGCCGCCCGCACGGCGACGAGCGCGGCCAGCCAGTCGTCGGCCAGCCGGCGCACGTCGTCCTCGTCGACGGCACCGGCGGGATAGTCGAACGAGGCCCGCAGAACCGTCCCGTCCGGCGTGTCCACGGCCGCCACGTTGACGGCGATCCGGTGCCGTACGGGCATCTCCGGCTCCGCGACGGCGTGCGCGACCGGAAGCTCGGGAGCGGGCGCCCAGTTGGCCGTCTCGGCGCCGCCGAAGCGCCCGAGGTAGTTGAAGAGCACGTCGGGCTCGTTGGCCGGCTGGAAGTCCCCGAGGTAGCGCAGGAGGCCGTAGCCGACGCCACCGTCCGCGATGGCGCGCAAGCGCTCCTTGACGCCGCGCACCACGGCGGCCGGACCGCCGGTCGCGGCCGGGAGGCGTACCGGATATTCGCTGGTGAACCAGCCGACCGTGCGGACGAGGTCGGCGCCGGGGACGACCTGCTCCTCGCGGCCGTGTCCCTCCAGGCCGATCAGCGGCTCGGTGCCCGTGCCGGTGCGCCGGGCGAGGGCGAGGGCCAGACCGGCCAGGAGTACGTCCTGCACGCCGGCCCGGAACGTCCCGGGAACCGTGGTCAACAGCGGCGTGGTGATGGACGCGTCGACCGTGACGGTCACTTGGCGCAGGCTTCCCGCGGTGTCGCGGGCCGGGTCGAGCGGCCGCCCGCCGAGCCGGGTGACCGGCCCGTCCAGGGCGGCGCGCCACCGGCCGGCCTCGGCGGCGCGCGCCGCCACCGCGGCGGTGAGGCCGGTCGCCCACGCCCGGAAGGGCGTGCCGGTGGCCACGACCCGCTCGCCGCGGGCGGCGGCGGCCAGGTCCTCGGCCAGGATCCGCCAGGAGACGCCGTCCACGACCAGGTGGTGCGCGACGAGGAGCAGCCGACCGGAGTCGTCCCCGCGATCGAACCAGACCGCCTGCACCATCACGCCGGCCGCCGGGTCGAGCCGGTCGGCGGCCGCTTCCCGCTCGGTGGCGACGAGCCCGGCCAGATCGCGCCCACGCGCGTCGACGATCCGCACGCTCAGGTCGAGCGGCTCCTCGGGGACCTCGAGAGACCAGCGTTCGCCGCCGGGGACGAGGCGGGCCCGCAGCAGGTCGTGCGGGGCCAGGGCGGTGCGCATCACGGGGGCCACGTCGACGCCGGCGGGCGTCCGGACCAGCAGCGCCTGCGAATAGCGGTCGACCGGCGAGTTCAGCTCACGCAGCCAGGCGATGATCGGGGTCTCGGGGACGGTTCCGGCGCCCGGGAGTGCCACCGTCGTGGTCTCGGTGGCCTCGGCGACCCGCGCCAGCTCGGCGACGCTCTGGTGCTCGAACACCTGGCGTGGCGCGATGCGCAGGCCCACGTTCCGGGCCCGGGACACCAGCTGGATGGAGAGGATGCTGTCCCCGCCGAGCGCGAAGAACCCGTCATGCCGGCCGACCGCGCCGGCCTCCAGCCCCAGAAGTCCCCCGACGATCTCGGCCAGAGCGGTCTCCACCGGACCGGCCGGCGGCTCCGAGGCGGCGACCGCGGCGGTCACCTCGGGCAGCGCCTGCTTGTCCACCTTGCCGCTCGCCGTGACCGGCAGGGCATCGAGCAGCACGACCACCGGCACGAGCGGCCCCGGCAGCGTCGCGGCAGCATGGTCGCGGAGCTCCTCGGCGGCGACCGGGCGACGGGCGACGGCATACGCGACGAGGTGGCCACCGCGCGGGACCACGGCCACCTGCGCCACGTCGGGGTGCCCACCGAGGACGGCCTCGACCTCGGCCGGTTCGACGCGGAAGCCGCGGATCTGGACCTGGTCGTCGGTGCGGCCGAGGAACTCCAGTTCGCCGGTGGCGGTGCGGCGGACCAGGTCGCCGGTGCGGTAGAGGCGGCTCCCGGGAGCGCCGTAGGGGTCGGCCACGAACCGGGACGCGGTCAGCGCCGGCCGGCCCAGATATCCCCGGGCCAGGCCGTCGCCGCCGAGGTAGAGCTCGCCGGGAACGCCGGGCGGAACCGGGCGCAGGCGGCCGTCGAGGACGTGCGCCGTGCGGTTGAGCTCGGGCCGGCCGATGAGCACCGGGCCGTCGGCCGCCTCCCACGTGGTGGCGGTGACGGTGGCCTCGGTCGGGCCGTAGGCGTTGATGAGCTTGCGGCCGGCGCGCCAGCGGCGCACCTCCCCGGGTGAGGTGGCCTCGCCGCCGACGGTCAGGGTGACACCGGCCGGGATGGCGCTGGTGGGCAGCGCGGCCAGCAGTGCCGGGGGCAGGTCGACGTGGGTCAGGCGGCGCTCGGTGATGAAGTCGCCGAGGGCGGCGCCGAGCCGGGCGTCCTCGGGGACGATGACGAGCGTGCCGCCGGACAGGATCGAGGCGGCCAGTTCGCTGAAGGCGACGTCGACGGCCGGCGACACGAACTGGGCGGCCCGGGTGCCGGGGCCGGTGCCGAAGACCGAGCGCACCGACTCGGCCAGCGCGGCCAGGCCGGTGTGCGGGACGACCACGCCCTTCGGGCGGCCGGTCGAGCCGGAGGTGTAGATGATGTACGCCGCGGTGGCCGGGTCGGCCTCGACGGCGGGCTCGGAGTTGTCGTCGCCCAGGCCGTCGAGGGACTCGACGGTGAGAACCGGTGCGGCGTCGGCGATCTGGTGGGCGACGCGGTCGGCCGGGTGGTGCACGTCGAGCGGCAGATAGGCGGCGCCCGTCTTGGTGACGGCCAGCAGAGCCACCAGCAGGTCGGCCGAGCGGGGCAGGCGCACGGCCACGACGCGCTCCGGTCCGGCGCCGGCGGCGATCAGCCGGTGGGCCAGGCGGTTGGCGAGGGCGTCGAGCTCGCGGTAGGTCAGCGTGCGGTCGCCGTCCTCCACGGCCACGGCGCCCGGCCGTTCGGCGACCTGGGCCGCGAAGAGCTGGGCGAGGGTCCGGGGTGCGACCTGGCGGCGTACACCCTGCCAGCCTTTGACCGCCTGGCGCTCGCCGTCGCTCAGCAGGTCGATGTCGGCGATCGGCCGGTCCGGCGCCAGGGTGACCGCTTCCAGGAGCCGGGTGAACCGGGCCGCCAGCGCCACCGCCGTTTCCCGGTCGAACAGGTCGGCCCGATATTCCAGGGTGCCGGTGAGGCCCTCGGGCCGTTCGGCGACGTCGAAGGTGAGGTCGAACTTCGCCGTGCCGGTGTCCACGAGCCGCGGCGTCACGGTCAGACCCGGGAATCCGGCGATCTCGGGCAGCGCGGCCTGATAGGAGACCATCACCTGGAAGAGCGGGTGATGGGCCAGGGACCGGGCCGGGTTGAGCTCCTCCACGAGCCGATCGAACGGCAGATCCTGATGGGCCAGAGCGGCCAGATCGGTTTCCCGCACCCGCTGGAGCAGATCGGCGAACGAGGGATCGCCGCTCACGTCCGTACGGAGAACGACGGTGTTGACGAAGAATCCGACGAGCCGTTCGAGCGCGTCGTCGCCGCGGCCGGCGACCGGCGTGCCGAGCGGGATGTCGTCACCGGCGCCCATCCGGCTCAGCAGCGCGGCCACCGCGGCCTGCAGAGTCATGAAGAGGGTGACGCCGTGGCGCCGGGCCAGGTCGCGCAGCGCGGGACTCACGGGGAAGCTGACCGTGCCGCCCGCGTCGCTCGCGCGGGCCGGCCGGGGCCGGTCGGTGGGCAGGCGCAGCGATTCGGGTGCGCCGGCCAGGGCCGTACGCCAGTAGTCGGCCTGCCCGTCGAGGTCGAGCCCGTTGTGCCAGGCCGCGTAGTCCGCGTACCGGACCGGCAGCGGCGCCCACGCGGGCGCCTCGCCACCCAGCCGTGCCGCGTAGGCGGTGGCCAGATCGTCGAGCATCGGCGTGAGCGACCACTCGTCACCGGCGATGTGGTGCACGACGAGCAGCAGGACGTCGCCGTCCAGATAGGCCCGGACCGGCGCCTCGGCGGCGATGTCGAAGGGCTCGCGGACGGCCTCGGCGATCGGCGTTCCCGTCCGCAGCTCGACCTCGGCGCTCAGGACCACCGGGTGCGGCTCGCCGTCGCGGTCGGCGAACACGGTACGCAGCGGCTCGTGCCGGCCCACCAGGTCGCTCAGCGCGGCCCTCAGCGCCCCGACATCGAGAGGACCGGAGAATTCCAGGGCGAGGGGCAGGTTGTACGTCGGGTTCGGGCCGTCCAGACGGGACAGGAACCAGAGACGGCGCTGGGCCGAGGACATCTCATGGCCGGCGCCGGCCACGATGGCGGTGGCCGGGCGGGCGGTGCCGACGCGGGCGGCCAGCGCGGCCACCGTGGGGGCGTCGAAGACGTCGCGCAGTGACAGGTCGGCGCCGAAGAGGGTGCGGACCCGGGCCGCGACCCGGGCCGCGAGCAGCGAATGGCCGCCGAGTGCGAAGAAGTCGTCGCGGCGGCCGACCGCGGGCACGCCGAGCACCTCGGTGAAGACGCCGGCCAGCATCTCCTCCTGCGGGGTGCGCAGCGCGTCCTCGGCGCCCGCGCCGGCCAGATCGGGCTCGGGCAGGGCGTTGCGGTCGAGCTTCCCGTTGGGGGTGGCCGGCAGCTCGTCCAGGGCCACGAAGGCGGCCGGCACCATGTAGTCCGGCAGCGAGGAGGCGAGCGTCTCGCGCAGATCGGCCGGCGAGGCCGTGCCGACGAAGTACGCGACCAGACGGCGGTCCCCCGGCCGGTCCTCGCGGATCAGGGCGACGGCCCGCTGAACGCCCTCGGTGGCGGTCAGCGCGGCCTCGATCTCGCCGAGCTCGATACGGAAGCCGCGCAGCTTCACCTGGTGGTCGACGCGCCCGAGGACGTCGAACTCGCCGTCCGTCCGCCGCCGGGCCAGGTCGCCGGTGCGGTACATGCGCTCGCCCGCCACGAACGGGTCGGCCACGAAGCGGGAGGCCGTCAGCGAGGGCCGGTTGAGATATCCGAGCGCCACGCCCTCACCCGCGAGGTAGAGCTCGCCCGGGAAGCCGTCCGGCACCGGCCGCAGCGCCGCGTCGAGGACATAGGCGCGCGTGTTCCACACAGGACGGCCGACGGTGACCGGGCCGTCCTCGACGGCGGCGGCGGTCGACCAGATCGTCGTCTCGGTGGGCCCGTAGAGGTTCGTGACCGAGGCCGCCGTCGCACGCAGGGCGACGGCCAGGTCGGGCGGCAGGGCCTCACCGCCGACGAGCACGCGCAGCCCGGTCACGGCCGAGGTTCCCCCGGGCACGTCGGTCAGCGCCCGCCACAGCGTCGGCGTCGCCTGCACGACCGTGGCGCCGGTCGAGGCGACCAAGTCGGCGAGCACGGCCGGATCCTGGACCGCTTCCTTGGCCGCGATGACGACCGCGGCCCCGCTCAGCAGTGGCAGGTAGAGCTCGAGCGCGGAGATGTCGAAGCTGACCGTCGTGACGGCCAGGAGCCGGTCCCGTTCGGTCAGCGGGATCAGCTCGCGCATCGACAGCAGGAAGTTGACGAGGTTGCGCCGGGTGACCACCACGCCCTTGGGCCGGCCGGTCGAACCCGAGGTGTAGAGAACATAGGCCGCATCGGCACTGACCGATCCCGGCCGGTCGAACGAGGAGATGCCGTCGTCGCCGATCAGCAGGGCCGGGGCGCTGTCGGTGAGCATCCAGGCGAGCCGCTCCTCGGGGAAGGACGGGTCGAGGGGCAGATAGGCGGCGCCGGTCCGCTGCACCGCGAGCAGGGCGACGAGCAGGTCGGCGGTGCGGGGCAGGCGGACGGCGACGACCCGTCCCGGCGCCGCGCCGCGCGAGCACAGCCGGTCCGCCAGTTCCCCGACCTTCGCGTCCAGCTCGGCGTAGGTGAGCGCGGGCCCGCCCGGCGTGGTCACGGCCACGGCCGACGGCGTACGGGAAATCTGTTCCCGCCACAGGGAATCGAAGCTCTCGGAGGGAAGCGGCTGAACGGTGTCGTCGACGGCCGGAGCGGCGGCCAGCCCGATGCGGCCGGTGGGAACGCCCGGGCCGGTCGCCGCGAGAGTGGTGAGCAGCGCCGTGAAGCGCTCGGCGTGCGCGACCAGCGAGGACGGGGTGTAGCGGGCCGGGTTCCCGTCGAAGACCACCTCGAGGACGTTCCCGCCGCGGTCGTCCACGGTGATGGAAAGGTCGTCGACCGGTCCCGCCGCGATGTAGCGCGGGGTGCCGCGCCGGCCGGCGAAGCTCAGCGACGCGCCGAACGGCTTGATGTTCACCCACGGCCCGACGAGGCGCCGTTCGCCGCCGACCAGGCCGAGGTCGCGGCGGATGTCCTCGCCGCGGTAGCGCTGGTGCGGCCGGATCGCCTTCACCTCGGCGGCGACCCGGCGGACGAGGTCGCCGACGCTCTGGGCCGGGCTGACCGCGATCCGCAGCGGCACCACGTTGACCGCGGTGACCGGCACGCGGGCCGCGACCGAGCCGAGGCGGCACATCATCGGCAGGCCGAGCACGACCTCGTCGCTGCCGGTGAGCCGGTGCACGTAGAGGGCCGTGGCGGCCAGGATCGCCTCGACCCGGGTGGCGCCGAGCCCGTCGAGGCCGGCGGCGTCCGGGAGCGTCACGCGGTGGCGCAGAAAGGTGGGGCTGGGCCGGACCGGTCCCGACGCGAGGTCGGGAACCTCCACGCCCGCGAGCCGGTCCCGCCAGAACTCGCGATCCTGGTCCCGCTTGGCCGACGAGAGGTAGGCCGCGTCCTCGGCGACCACGTCGGCCAGCGAGCCGAACGGGTTCGGCGCGGGCTTCTCGGCTTCGGCGAGGGCGGTGTAGACGGCGGCCACCCGCTGCGCCACCAGCGCCGAGGTGTAGGCGTCCATGACGATGTGGTGGCAGCGCTGGTACCACGTCCAGCGCCCCGGGCCGCGGCGGATGAGCGCCTCCGCGAACACCGGGCCCGCCGCTAAATCGATAGGGGTGGCCAGATCGGCCCGCATCCACCGGTCGGCCTCGGCGTCGCCGAGGTCGAGCACCTGGAGCCGCCAGTGCGGGTCGGCCACGATCTCCTGGCGCGGCTCCTCGGGCGTACCCACGAATCGAGCGCGCAGCGCCTCGGCCTCACCGAGCACCCACCGCAGGGCCCGCTCGAAGAGCGAGGGGTCGACGTCGCCGTCGATGTCGACGGCGGCCGCGGTGGTGAAGGCGGGTCCCGGGTCGAGGTGCTGTGCGTACCAGACACCCGCCTGGGCGGCGGAGAGTTCGAGTCGATCGGGCACGGTCGTGGCTCCTTGTGGTGCTGAGCGCAGGGCGGATGCCGCCGCGCCGGAGTCAGGCCGGCGCGGCGGTCCGCGAAAGGGCGTCGGTCAGGCGACGTCGAGGTCGATCAGGCTCTTGGGGCGCAGATCGGTCCAGTTCTTCTCGACGTACTCGAGGCAGGCGGCCCGGCTGTCCTCACCGAACACGATCCGCCAGCCGGCGGGCACCTCGGCGAAGACCGGCCACAGCGAGTGCTGGTTCTCGTCGTTGACCAGCACGAGGTAGCGGCCGTCCTCGTCCTCGAAGGGATTCGTCGTCACTTGGCCTCCTCCGTCCACGACAGACCGTCCGGGCTGGGCACGAGGCCGGACTCGAGCAGGGGAGCCTCGAACGCCTCCTCGCCGCGCACGCCGCGGACCTGGATGTTGTTCATCTCGGTCATCACCTCGCGCACCACGGGGGTGCCGAACAGGTGGTGCATGCGCTCACCGGACTCGGTCTGCATGCTGCCGGTGCGCTCGACCGCGTCGGCCAGGCCGGCCGACGACTTCTGGAACTCCTCGACCAGCGCGCCGGCGTTGGTGAAGGCCTGCTCGCCGGAGTGCACGCCACCGACCAGGGTGGCGAACGCCTCGAGGTCGGTCGCGTCGAGGTTGGTGACCTTCCGGGCCTTCCAGAAGTACGAGTCCTCGTTGCTCTGCATGTCGTAGAAGGCCGACAGGAACTCGTAGAAGACCCGGAACTCGCGGCGGTAGCGGCCCTCGAACTCCTCGAAGGCGCGGTCCTCGCTGATGTCGCCGGCCAGCACGCTGTTGATGGAACGGGCGGCGAGCAGACCGGCGTACGTCGACAGGTGCACCCCGGTCGAGAAGACCGGGTCGATGAAGCAGGCGGCGTCGCCCACCAGCACCATGCCGGGGCGGTGGAACGAGCTGTTGGTGTACGAGTAGTCCTTGCGGGTGCGGATCTCGCCGTACGTGCCCTCGGTGACCCGCGTCGCGTCGGACAGGAAGCCCTTGACGATCTCGCAGCGGTCGATGAATCCGCGCAGCGAGGTCTCCTGGTCGCCCTGGAGCTTGGCCGCGTGCTCGCGCGAGATGACCGCGCCGACGCTGGTGAGCGTGTCGGAGAGCGGGATGTACCAGATCCAGCCCTCGTCGAACGCCGCGCACAGGATGTTGCCGGAGTCGGGCGCGGGCAGGCGCTTGCCGCCCTCGAAGTAGCCGAAGATGGCGATGTTCTTGAAGAAGTCGGAGTAGATCCGCTCGCCGCGCACGTTCTGGTGGATCCGGCTGCGGTTGCCCGAGGCGTCGACCACGAAGGACGCCCGGATCTCGCGCCGCACGCCGTCGGTGCCGGTGTAGCGGACGCCGCGTACCCGCTCGTCGTCGGCGACGACCTCGGTGACCGCGCTCTTCTCGCGCACGTCGACGCCGGTGGCGGCGGCGTTGCGCAGCAGGATCTCGTCGAACTTCATGCGCTCGACCTGGTACGCGTACGAGGTGGGACCGGAGAGCTCGGGGGCGACCGCGAACAGGAAGTTCCACGGCACCGGGTTGGTGCCCCAGCGGAAGCTGCCGCCGCGCTTGACCGTGAACGCGGCCTTCTCGAGCTCCTCGGTGACGCCCAGCAGACGGCCGATGCCGTGCACCGTGGACGGCAGCAGCGACTCGCCGATCTGGTAGCGGGGGAACTTCTCCTTCTCCAGCAGCACCACGCTGTGGCCGCGCTTGGCGAGCAGGGTGGCGACGGTGGAACCGCCGGGGCCACCGCCGACCACGACGACATCGACGTTCTCGACGACCGGGCTCATCGCTGCGCCTCCACCAGGGTGTACCAGGCCTTCACGGTCGGTTCCTGCGCCAGATCGAGATAGCCGGCTTCGAAGCCGGCCTCACGCCACCGGGTCGCGAGGCTCATGAGCCGGATCGAGTCGAGGCCGCGGTCGATGAGGTTGTCGTCGTCGGCGAACGTGCCGGGCTCCTCGGCGAGCACCTCGGCGACGTCGCTGCGCAGACGTTCGAGGCTCAGGGATGCGGTCATCAGCGCTCTTCCTTCGGGGGTTTGTTAGGTAAGGCTTACCTGATCACTTCGCGTGAGTAAAGGATTCATCTCCCTCTTTCTACGGATAAGTCGTAGATGTGCAGCGCAGCCCGCTTGTGTCCAAGATCTCGAACACCCATCAACTGAAAATCCGCCCCGGTGAACATGCGCCGGGCCATCGCGTGCCGCTCGTCAGGATCGGCCAGGACTCTTTTTGTACGGGGGTCTGCTGCTCCCAGGCCCACGGCGACGGCCCGGACCATCGCGCGCCCGAGGCCGCGCCCGGTTCGCGTCTTGTCGCCTATGGCGAGATGGATGCCGAGGTCGTACGGGTCGGCGTCGTACACCTGCCCGACGACGTCCCGAGGCGTCCGGTAGATCTCGACGTACGCGAGCGGCTCACCCTCGTACGAGATGATGTAAGGCCTTGAGTAGTGGCCTTTGAGCTGCTCGGCGATGGCGTCGGCCCATCGCTGCGGCGACCACGCCTGCTCCCAGAAGAGGTCGACGTGGGGCTCGTTCATCCAGCGGCTCACGAGCTCGGGATCCTGGCCGTCGGGCGACAGCAGGCGATGGGACCAGGGCGGCGCCAGGATCGGCGCCGGGGGCGGTCCCGCCGCGACCACGGCCGCGGCGAGACCGACCGTCACCTCACGGGTGGACACTCAGGAAGCCGCCTTGGCCGCGGTGGCGATCGTGGGCAGGACGTCGGTGATGATGTACTGCACCGACAGCGGCGTCGGGGTGCGCAGCGAGCTGAACTGCGGGCCGGTCAGGGCGACGTACGACTTGCGCTTGACCGAGGCGAGGTTCTTGAAGAGCGTGTTGCCCTCCAGTGTCGGCTGCAACGACGGCTCGGCGTAGTAGATCAGCGTGGTGTCGGCGTCGAGGACACCGACCTTCTCGAGGCTGAGCTGGACGGCGAAGTCCTCGCCCTTGAGCGCGGCCACGGCCGGGGCCAGCTTCATGCCGAAGTCGTTGAGCATCTTGACGCCGGCGTCCTTGTCGGAGCGCAGCACGCCGATCGAGCCGGCCTCCCACATCTGGCTGAGCGTGAACTCCTTGCCGGCGAGCTCCGGGTGATCGGTCTTCGCCTTGGCGATCTTCCCCTCGACCTCGGCGATGATCGGTTCGGCCTTGGCGTCCTGGCCGATGGCCTTGGCGACCTGCTTGAGGGTGGTCTGCCAGGGGTCCTCGAAGGCGCCGGTGGTCTCGTAGGCGGTGGTCGGCGCGAGCTTGCTGAGCTTGGCGTACTCGTCGTCGATGTAGTAGTCGCCGCCGGCCAGGATCAGGTCGGGCGCGAGCGCCGCGATCTTCTCCACGTCGAATCCGGTGTCGCCGGCCGTGAGAACGGTGGGCTTGGAGGTGAGCAGGGGCTTGGCCCACTCGGTGATGCCGTCCGGCCCGGACGACTCGGCGACGCCGACGGGCTGGACACCGAGCATGAGTAGCGCGTCGAGGTCGGCGTCGGAGAGCGCCACGATCCGCTGTGGAGCGGCCTTGACCTCGGCCGTGCCCAGCTTGTGGGTCAGCGAGACCGGAAAGCTGGCGGCGGCCGCCGTGGACGCCCCCGGCGCCGCGGCGTCATCGGCGTCGTCGCCTCCACACCCGCTGAGCAGGGCAAGCCCGGCGGTGGCGGCGATTCCCGCCGCGAAGACACGTCTGGCTATGGACATTTGGGACCTCACGTTCGCAGGTTAGGTGAGCCTAAGCTAAGCGACGTCAGTTCGTGGGGGCAAGGCCGGGTCCCGGTTTTGGTAAGGCTAACCTTCCATCGACGGATTGCACGAGACTGTGCACTGTTAGTTGGCACGGATGCCCACTGTGCTGGGTTTTCTTGGGAGGACAGTTGTCGGTCGATGTCCGGCTCGCCGGTCCGTCCCGCCGGGTGGGAGTGCTGGTCACGCTGCTCGCGGCGGTGGCCGTGGCGGTGGTGCTGAGCTTGGCGATCGGTGCACAGTGGCTGAGTCCCGCGGCGGTCTGGCAGGCGGTCACCGACCCCGACCCGGCCGCCCCGGCCACGGCGATCGTCCGCGAGCTGCGGCTGCCCCGCACCGTGCTGGGCGTCCTGGTCGGACTGGCGCTGGGCGCCGCCGGCGCCCTGATCCAGGGCCACACCCGCAACCCGCTGGCCGACCCGGGCCTGCTGGGCATCTCGGCCGGCGCGTCCTTCGCCGTGGTGATCGGCATCCAGTGGGGCGCCGCACAGCTGACCGGCTACATCTGGTTCGCTTTCGCGGGCGCCCTGGCCGCGAGCGTGGCCGTCTTCGGCATAGCGTCGGGCCGCCGGGGAGGCCCCACCCCGGTGACGCTGGCCCTGGCCGGCATGGCGATCAGCGCCCTGCTGGCATCGTTCACCCAGTCCCTGCTGCTGTCGGACGACGCGAGCCTCAACGTCTTCCGCTTCTGGGTGGTCGGCTCCTTGTCGGGCCGCGACGCCGACGTGGCGGTCCAGGTCCTCCCGTTCATCGTGCTGGGCCTGCTGCTGGCGTTCGCGAACGCCCCCGCCCTGAACGCCCTGGGCCTCGGCGAGGACGTGGCCCGGGCCCTGGGCCAGCGAGTGATGACGGCCCGGATCGTAGGCGTGACAGCAATCGTCCTCCTGGCCGGCGCCGCCACCGCCGCCTGCGGCCCGATCGGCTTCCTGGGCCTGATCGTCCCGCACGTGGCCCGCACCTTCACGGGCCCCGACCATCGCTGGCTGATCCCGTGCTCAGCCTTGGCCGGCGCCGCGTTGCTGCTGCTGGCCGACGTCCTGGGCCGCATCGTGGTGAGCCCGGGCGAATTGCAGACAGGAATCGTCCTGGCCGCCGTAGGCGCTCCCTTCTTCATCGCTCTGGTCCGCCGCCGCCAAGGGGTTGTCAAGCTATGACCCAAGCACCCGTAGCACCCTCCGGGCGGCGCGTAGTCCAGGCCGGCCCCCTCTCGGGCACAGTCTCACCACGCGCCGTGGCCGTCGGCGTGACCGGCCTGGCGGCGGCCTTGGCGGTCGCCGTGTTCAGCATCGGCCACGGCAGCTTCACCATCGCCCCCGGCGACGTCGTCCAGGTGCTCCTGGGCGGCGGCACCACCGCCCAGAAACTGATCGTGCTCGACCTGCGCCTCCCCCGCATCCTCGTCGCCCTGCTCGTGGGCGCGGCCCTGGCCGTCTCGGGCGCGCTCACCCAGACCTTCGCCCGCAACCCCCTGGCCAGCCCCGACGTCCTCGGGGTGACGCACGGGGCGTCGCTCGGCGCCGTCGCGGTCATCGTCCTCGGCTACTCCTCCTCCGCAGTCCCTCTCGCCGCCCTGGCCGGAGCACTGGTCACGGCCGTACTCGTCTACGTCCTGGCCTGGCGCCGGGGCATCGACGGCTTCCGCCTGGTGCTGGTGGGCATCGGCGTAGGCGAGATCCTCACCGCCGGCATCTCCTGGTTCCTGGTCCGCGCCGAGATCGTCGACGCCACCCGCGCCACGATCTGGCTCAACGGTTCGGTCGCCGGCGCCGAATGGACCCAGGTCCGCCCCCTCTCGATAGCCCTCGTAGTCCTCCTCCCCCTGGCCGCGGCCACCGCTTTCACCCTCCAGGCGATGCAGTTCGACGACGACGTGGCCCAGGCCTTGGGCATACGCCTCCAATTGGCCCGCCTCGCGGTCGTCCTCACCGCGGTGGCCCTGGCCGCCGCCGCCGTGGCCGCGGCCGGCCCGATCGAGTTCGTAGCCTTCGTGGTCCCCCAGATAGCCCTCCGTCTCTGCGGCGGCTCACGGCCCCCGCTGGTGGTCTCGGCAATCCTCGGCGCCCTGCTGGTCGTAGCCGCCGACCTGGCCGCCCGAACGGTCCTGCCCCATCGCGAACTGCCGGTAGGCCTGGTAACCGCGATCGTCGGCGCCCCCTACCTGCTCTGGCTGCTCGTACGCGTCAATCGAAGGGTTTCCGCATGACCGTCCCGACGAGCTCGGAGCAGCACCGATGACCGCGCTCCTTCCTTCCTCCGACGTCCAGGTGTCGCGCGAGCCCCGGCTGCGGGCTCGAGGCCTTCGGCTCGGCTACGGCGACGACATCGTCGTGGACGGGCTCGACCTGGACATCCCGGACGGCGCGATCACCGCGGTCGTCGGGCCGAACGGCTGCGGCAAGTCGACCCTGCTGCGCGCCCTCGGCCGCCTGTTGCGCCCCCGCGACGGCGAGGTGCTCCTCGACGGCCGGCGCATCGACAAGATGCCCACCCGCGAGGTCGCCCGCATCATCGGCCTGCTGCCACAGAGCCCTGTCGCACCCGACGGCCTGACGGTCGCCGATCTGGTCATGCGGGGCCGGCACCCGCACCAGAACTGGTTCCGCCAGTGGTCGCCCACCGACCAGAGCATCGTGACCGAGGCCCTCGAGTGGACCGACATGCGGGAGCTGGCCGAGCGCCCGGTGGACGCCCTCTCCGGAGGCCAGCGCCAGCGCGCCTGGATCTCGATGGCCCTGGCCCAGGGCACCGAGGTCCTGCTGCTGGACGAACCCACGACATATCTCGACCTGAGTCACCAGATCGACGTGCTCGACCTGGTGGCCCGCCTTCACCGGGAGCGTGGCCGGACCATCGTCATGGTCCTGCACGACCTGAATCTGGCGGCCCGTTACGCCCACCACGTGGTGGCCATGAAGGACGGTCACATCGTGGCACAGGGCCCGGCCGAGGCGGTCTTCACGGTGGAGCTGCTGGCCGACGTGTTCGGGCTGGCCGCGCTGGTCGTTCCGGACCCGGCCACCGGAACGCCGCTTGTCGTACCTCTCCCCCGGTCCGCATGATCTGCCTCCTGTTGCCGTTCGGTCGTTGTCGCCCCTGAAGCCTCACAGCTCGCGCTTCGCCTGTCGTCATACCTGGGTCGGTCATACCGTGGTCTGACGACATTCCCGGCCCTTCTCCGTACCTTCGTCGGCGAGACCAAATCCGGCATGAGGGGCGGCGATGAAGGCACTTGTTCAGCGGATCTCCGCGGCGACGCCACCGGGACGCGACCGTGGCGTCGACGGGTTGCGGGCCGTCGCCGTGCTGGGTGTCGTCCTCGGCCACTGGCTGGTCACCGCGCTCGACGCCGGCTTCCACACGTCGAGTCCGCTTCACCACGAGCCGCGCCTCGCGCCGGTGAGCTGGCTGTTCCAAACCCTCGCGGTCTTCTTTCTCGTGGGCGGCCTGATGACACGGCCCGGCGCGCGTTACGGCCCCTGGCTCTCGGCCCGCCTCTCCAGGTTGTTCCGCCCGGTCGCCGCCCTGGTGGCCGTGTGGAGCGCGGTCGCCCTCGTCGCGCCGGGCGCGCCGGTGAAGCTGGTGCTGAGCCCTCTGTGGTTCCTGCTGGTGTTCGCGGCATTGACGGCCGCCGCGCCGCTACTGCGTCACCTCCATCCGGTGTGGCCGCTGGCCACGGTCGCAACGGTCGACCTCGTGAGGCTCGGGCTCGGCGGTGCTGCCGAGCTCGGCATAGTGAACGTGGCCGTCGGCTGGGCCGTCCCGTTCACTCTCGGCATGGCGTGGGCGCGAGGCCGGCTGCGCGGCCGCGCCACCCTCTGGGCGCTGCTCATCGGCGGCATCGCGGCGACAGTGTTTCTGGTTCGCTGGTGTGGTTATCCCGCGTCGATGGTCGGTGTGCCCGGGGACGGCTTCTCCAACCTCGATCCGCCGAGCCTCGCGGCCGTGACATTCGGGCTGGCTCAGTGCGGCGCCGCCGGCCTCCTGCTCGGTCCGTTGCGCCGGTGGCTCTCGCGTCCGGCAGCCTGGGCGCCTGTGGCCCTGACCAATCTGCACGCCATGACGATCTTCCTCTGGCACCAGACCGCACTGATCACCTTGGCCGCCGTGGCGCTGACGGCCGGCCGGGCGGTGCCGGGGCTGCACACGGCGCCGACCAGCCCCGGCTGGATCGTCGCCCGGGCCTTGTGGCTGCCCGTCCTGGCCGCGGTTCTCGTGGTCTTCTGCCTCGCCTTCCGCCGGCTCGAGCGTCCTTCGTCAGGTCCGGACCGCGGCCGCCACCGGAAAGTTCTGGTTGAAGACGTCGTCCGGGTCGACCAGCCGCTTGATCTCCCGCAGGCGGCTGAGGGTCGCCGTCGGGAAGGCGGCGTCGAGCAGCGCGCTGGAGAAGCCGGTCTCGAAGCTCAGGTAGAGCCCGTCCACCATCGGCCGCACCCGCTCCCAGGCCTCGTCGAAGAGCCCTCCGCCCGTGCCGGAGACGGCGGTGATCGAGAAATTCTGGTGGCGGTGGGCGTACGCGGTGGCGTCCTCAGCCACGTCGTTGACGGCACCGCCGGTCGAGCGGATCTGGAGCATCTCGGCCGCGCCGCTTTCGGCGAGCTCGGCCAGCCGGGCGGCGATCGGCTCGTCAAGGTGGACGGCGAGTCCGGAGTGCGTGGTCGCTCCCTGCTGGCCGCGGTGCGGGGCGTGGGTGGCCGTGACCACCCCGGCGTAGGGCACGAGTTGCGCTCGCTGACCGAGCACGGGCGCGACGGCGGTGAAAGGCCCGAAGGCGCGGCCGGCCAGTTGCGGGTCGTCCCCGGCGTAGACGACTGTGGCGAGCGCGAATCCGCCGCCCATCAGATAGAGAAAAGCGGAGATCTCACGGGGCGCCGACTCGACCGTCTCGCCCCAGGCCCGCAGGAATCGCGCGACATCGTCGATCCGGTATTGCAGGGTGGCATGGCCGACCACCGGCACCCGGTCGGCCCGGAGGTCGAACGACGTGACGATGCCGATGTTCGCCCCGGCTCCGCGGAGGGCCCAGAAGAGGTCCGGGTCGTGCTCGGCGTCGACCCGTCGCGTCGTGCCGTCGGCGGTGACCAGCTCGGCCGCCACCAGGTGGTCGATCGTGAGCCCGTGCGCCCGGCCCATGAGGCCGATGCCGCCGGTGGTGGCGAGTCCCCCGACGCCGACGTCGCCCGAGTCGCCCGAGCTGATCGCCAGGCCCCAAGGATGCAACGCGGCCGCGACGTCGCCCCACCGGGCTCCGGGGCCGATGCGAACCAGGTCCCCGTCGATGTGCTCGACGGTGTTCAAGCGGCCAAGGTCGATGACGGTGCCGTCCACGTTGGTCGCGACGCTGCTGATCCCATGGCCGCCACTACGGACGGACAGCGGGCCACCGGTGTCACGGGCGAGACGCAGGGCCTCGACGACCTCGGCGGTGGAGGACGGCCGGGCCACGGCGGCCGGACGGCCGGTGGCGGTGTAGACGTCCCGGACGGCCGGGTAGAGCCGGTCGCCGGGCCTGACAACCTCAAGCATCGGAAAGCTCCTCGAACGGATCCGCCGAACGGCGGTTCAGGCTGGGCGCGGGCCTTCGGTGAGGTCCACGAAGTAGTGCAGGTCCTCGCCGGCGAGCGGGCTGGTGCCGGCGACGAGTTCGGCGATGTGCGTGCCGACGTGGGTGGCCGGGATCCAGCGCTCGTCGTCGACGCCGGCCAACTGCCGGGCACGGGTGCGGATCACGCCGAGGATCACCTCGTAGACCCGCGGGCCACGCCCACCGAGCTCGGCCGCGATGGTCCTGGTCATCGACTTGGTGGCGGCCGCGGTCAGGGCCACGCCGCCGGCGCCGGGAAAGGGCAGGTCGGCGCTGAGACCGTTGAGCTGCGCGATCATCCCGCCGGGTGCGAGCACCGGGAGGAAGGCCCGGTAGGCGCGGAAGATGGTGGTCTGGTTCTGGACGATCAGCTCGTCCCACTCGGCGTCGGTGAGCGCCAGCAACGGCTTGCGGCCCTGCCGGCCCCAGTCGGCCACGCTCAGGACCACGCCGGCGAACGGTCCGTACGCGGTCTTCAGCTCGGCCGCGCGCTCGGCGAGCGCCGGGTCGAGCAGGTCCAGGGTCTCGCCGCGCAGCCGGGGGTCGCCGGCGCGAGCGGCGAAGTCGTCGAGCGTGCTCTGCCGCCGTGACGTGGCGACGACGGTGGCGCCCCTGTCCAGCAGGGCTCGGGTGACGCCTTCGCCGACGCCGCCGGCGCCGCCGATGACCAGCACGGTCTTGCCGGTGAGGTCGGTGTCCGGTGTTGCCCAGGTGGGCGACTCGAGGGTTGTGCTCATTTGGTGTGCTCAGCTTTCTTCTGCACGTGGTCGAGCAGGGTCTGCAAGGTGGTGTCGAGATGGTCGAGCTGCTCGGGGTCGAGGGCCTCGGTGAACCAGCTCCGGGCCGAGCGCAGGTGAGGGCCGAGTGCCTTGCGGTACGCGGTGCGGCCCTCGTCGGTCAGGGCGACCACGGCGGCGCGGCCGTCGCCGGCCTCGCCACGGCCGCGGCGCACCAGGCCGCGCTCCTCCATGCGCCGCAGCTGATGGGAGAAGCGGCCCGTGTCCCAGCCGAGGGCCCGGGCGCAGCCGGTGGAGCGCATGGTCCCGTCCGGCGCCGACGCCAGCTGGGCGAGCACCGTGAAATCGGCCTCCGAGAGCTGGGCGTCCGCCCACAGGTCCCGGCCCACCTCGCGCCGCACGACCTCGCCCAGAACGATGAAGTTCTGCCACACACGCCGCTCCGCGGCCGTCATTCTTCCTGACACGTCAGCAAACCTAGAACTTTGCTGACACGTCAGCAAGTGATGTGCATCGCTCGCCGGTCCGGAAGAGGACACGGGAGCGGCGTGCCGCCGGCCAGATGGCGGGGGCGGCGTGCCGTCGGTCAAATGGCGGGGGCGGCTACGGTCAGGCGGCCGGCTGTCGCGTTCAGGTGGGCGTGGGCTCCCAGGCCTACGGCGATCTGCTCGGGGCCGTGGCCTATAGGGAGGCCGCCCAGGACCGGGACGCCCAACCGGGCCAGCTCGGCAGACAGGTAGTCGATCACCGGTGGGCTTGGGTCGGGGTCTGTGCAGTCGGTGAACTGGCCTATGGCTATGCCTGCCACGTTGGCCAGCCAACCGGCGCGGCGCAGGTGGACCAGCATGCGGTCCACCCGGTAGGGCTCTTCGTTGACGTCCTCCAGCAGGAGGATCGCGCCTGTGGTGTCCAGGGCGTGTGGGGTGCCGATCGTGGAGGTCAGCATGGCCAAGTTGCCGCCCAGCAGCGGGCCCTCGGCGGTGCCGGGTACGCGGACGGGGAAAGTGTCCTCGGCGCTGTCGGCCTCCACCTCGACCGGGGTGGTGGTCATCAAGGCGTGACGCAAGGACTGGGCGGAAAGGGTGTCGGGGCCCCTGTCGAGTTGGCCCGCGGTCGGGCCGTGAATGGTGGCCAAGGCGGTCTCGTGCCACAGGGCCGCGTGGAGGGCGGTGATGTCGGAGAAGCCGGCGATCAATTTCGGGTCTGCTCGGACGGCGCCGAAGTCGACGCCGTCGACTATCCGCTGCATTCCGTAGCCGCCGCGCAGGCAGAGGACTGCTCGCACCGACGGGTCGCGCAACGCGGCGTTCAGGTCGGCCAAGCGCTGCTCGTCCGTGCCGGCCAGGTTTCCGTGGCGGCCGTGAGCGTTGGCGCCCACCCGGACCCGCAGGCCCCACTTCTCCAGCGTGCTGACCGCGGCCTCCGTCCGGGCCGGGTCGATCGCTCCCGACGGGGACACCAGCGCTACCAGGTCGCCGGCCACCAGACGCTGCCCTTGGATCATGGGCCGCAGCCTACGCTCAGCGGGGCGAGCCGAGGGGCAGGTGGACGGCCAGGGCCGCCTTGTCGGGCTTGCCGCCGGCGGTCACCGGGACCCGGTCGATGATGGTCACCGTGGCCGGCGTGGCCTTCTCTCCCAGGCGGCCGGCCACCGACACGGCCAGCTTTCCCACGTCCAGGGCCCGGCCGGCTGCCGGGACCACGAACGCGTGGACCGCCTCGCCCGAGTCCGCGTCGGGACGGCCTATCACGTACGCCTCGGCCACCGACGGGTCGGCGGCCAGCACGCGCTCCACGGCACCAGCGTGGATCAGCTCGGCGTGGACGATGATCACGTCGCGGGCCCGGCCGGTCAGGTGGAGGTAGCCTTCGGCGTCGAAGTGGCCCAGGTCGCGGGTGCGGACCCAGCCGTCCACGAAGACCTCGGACGTCTCGCCCGGATCGTTCCAGTACGAGGACGCCTGAGCGGGCGTACGGACGTACAACTCGCCGTCGCGAACCTGCACCTCGACCGGCGGACGGCCGACCGAGGCCGCAGCCGACGGCATCTCGGCGGGGGTCAGCATGGCGATCATGCCGGTCTCGGTCTGGCCGTAGCCGTGGAAGACCACCGGGCCCAGGACATCCATCGCCTCCGCCAAGCGGCCCGGATCGAGCGGGGAACCCGACACCATCAACGCCCGCAACGACGGAATCGGGCCCGGCCGGGAACGCACCAGCTGATGCAACTTCCCCACCGTGATGACGCTCGCGGTCGCCCGATGACTGATGAGCGCCTCCGGGAACGACGGGCGATCCGCGACCACCAGCGTCCCGCCCGCGGCGAGCGCCAGCACCCCGTACTCGAGCATGACCTGGCTCGTCAGCGACCCGAAGACCAGGAACCTGTCCATCCGGGCGGCCAGCGACCTGACTGCCGGCGGCCACCGGTCCGGGTGGGCGGCCCAGGCGGCGGTCATCGCCTCGTACGTCTGGCAACAGCCCTTCGGAACGCCCGTGCTGCCGCTCGTGAACAGGATCCGGGCGATGTCCCCCGGCCGGCCCGCGGCCTCCAGCGGCTCGTCCGGCGCCCGCATCAGCTCGGCCACCCGCGCGGCGTCGATCACCGTGCCTCCGCCGGCGGCTACGACGTGGTCCAGCTGGTCCGGGCGTACGCCGGAAACCCGCGCGCCCACCGCGAAAGCCGCCATGATCGTCGCGAACGACGGCGCGTCGACGCCCAGCGTCAGCACCACGCCGTCGCCGGGGCCGATCCCGGCCGCACGCATGCCCGCGGCCGCCCGGCGGACCAGTTCCGACAGCTCGGCGCCCGAGACCTCGTCCGGCCCGTCCTCGAAGACCGTCCGCGGACCCGCCGCCTCCAAGAGGGCGAGAACGGGCTCAGGCCACATCGGCCAGAACGCCCTTCACAAAGACCTCGAGCGGCTGCACATGTACGCCCGGAAGGTTCCAGTCGTTCTCCAGGTTCTCGGCCAGGTGGTGGGTCGCCACGACCTCGCCGTCCCGGTAGGCGCGCACGACCGGATGCAGATAGGTGGCGTCCTTCGCCGCCGCCGCGTCGTTCTCGGCGATCCGCGGCACGCTGATGTCGAACGGGTCCACCTCGTCGTGCCCGGGACCGTATTCGAGGGTGACCACGAAACCCGAGGTGACGCCGAGACCACCGTCCTTGAAGTACGCGACCGGCACCTCCTCGTGATATTCGCCCTCGAAAGTGACCACGTCGGCCATCACCGCGAACTGCTGCCACAGCGCCGACGTCCGATTGATCCGTGCGATGATCGCCGCCGCGACGTCACCCGGCGAATACGACGGCCACGGGCGCGACTCGTAGCGGGCCGACAGAATGCGGTGGAGCGCGCGGACCCCGTACCGGAAACCATGAATGAAGCCGTTCGTCGATTTCTTGAAGTCCCGCTGCTGCGAGAGCGTGCCCGCGAAATAGAGGCCCGGCACATTGACCGATTCGAACGCGGCCGTCTGCGCCGGGAAACGGTCGTTGATCACCAACTCGGGCGCGGCGTCCCCGGCGAACGGCGTGGCGTCGAAGGCGAATCCCGTGCACAGGATGATCCGGTCGTACTCCAGCACCCGAATGGCCTCGACCGTGCGCGCATAGCGGAAGTCCACCCGATAGCCGCCGTCGTCCCGCTTGACGATCCGCTCCACCGTGCCGTCCAGCACCGCGTTCTGCGACTTCAGCTGATAGGTGTCGAGGAAGTTGTTGTTGACCGCCCGCAGATGCCCCACGTAATGCGTCTGCCAGGCCAGCCGCACCGAGTGCGGACCGGCCACGTGGATGACCGCCGCGGTCTCGACCAGCGCGTCAGCGGTCTCGAAGGCCGAGTTCCCCTTGCCGATGATGAGGACCCGCTGATTGGTGAAATCCGCCGGCTCGACACTGACCGTGTCGTATCGCTCCGCGAGCGACGCCCCCTCGATCGGCGGTTCGTAGAGACGTGACACTCCGGTGGCCACGATGACCCGGCGGGCGGCGAAGGTGCGGTCTCCGGCCTCGACCACGAAATCGGCGGGCCGGGAGACCGACGTGACGCGCGCGTTGTAGACCACGTTGAGCCCGGCCGCGAAGTCACCCAGATAGCGGACCATGTCGTCCGCGGCCGGGAAGTACTTCGCGCTGTAATTGCGGAACAGCAACGCCGGATCATCGGTCAGCAGCGAGTTCCAGTCGGCCCGCAGATTGAACTCGGGATCGTCCGATCCGGTCCAGATCTTGTTGATCGAGATGAGCTGCCGGTGCCGCGGATAGGTGCGGAAGAACGTCCCCGCGCTCTCCCCCGCCTCCAGGACCACATAGTCGAGACCGTCGCGCTGCATCAGCGCGGCGAGCTGAAGCCCGGCCGGTCCGGCCCCGATGATCAGGTAGTCGTGCGTCATGCGGCGCACTGTATCGAGGCGATTTCAGAGGCTTCTGAGAATCCGCCTCTAGCGTCCGCTTTCATGGAAAAGGTAGACCTCGGCCGGCCGCTGCGCGTCGCCGACCTGCTCGCCGCGCGAGACCCGATCACGGTGACCACCGGCGACCGGATCAGGGCCGGGCTCGAAAAGTCACGGCGCTACTTCGACAAGGTCAAGGGCGAGGACCGTCCGGTGTACGGCGCCACGACCGGTTTCGGCGCCCTGGTCAACTACGCCGGCCGCGCGGACGAGCGGGACCAGGCCGACAACACCCTCGCTCACCTCGGCGCGGGCCAGGGCCCCGACCTCGACCTCGCCGTCGTCCGGGCCACCCTCCTCGTCCGCGCGTGGTCGCTGGCTCAGGGCGCCTCCGGCGCCTCCCCGCACGTCGTGGAGGCCCTGGCCGCCATGCTCGGCACCACGTTCACGCCGGCCGTCCCCCGGTTCGGCTCGGTCGGCGCCAGCGGCGACCTGATCCCGCTCGGCGCCGCCGCCCAGGCCCTGCGCGGGCGCGGGCACGCCTACGTCGACGGTGTACGCCTGCCGGCCGCAACCGCTCTCAGCAAGGCCGGCCTGACCCCGCTCGCCCTCGACGGGCGCGACGCCCTGGCCTTGGTCAACGGCACCTCCCTGACGACCGCCGCGCTCGCCTTGGCGCAGGACAGCGTCCGCCGCTCGCACCGCAGCGCCCAGATGCTGACCTGCCTGCTGGCCGACCTGCTCGGTTGCGACCCGCAGTTCCTCGATCCACGACTGATCGCCCGCTTCAACCATCCCGGCGCCGTCAAAGTGGCCAAACAGATGCGACATTTCGGGAAGGGCAGTGCGGGAGCGGTCACGGGCCGGCCGCTGCAGGAGCCGTACAGCATCCGCTGTGTGCCTCAGCTGCTGGGAGCGGCCGAGGACGCCCTGGCGCACGTGGACCGGACCGTGGAGGCCGATCTCGGTGGCGTCTCCGACAACCCGCTGCTCTTTCCCGACGACGACGCCGTCGTGCACGGTGGGAACTTCTTCGGGCAGCCCGCCGCGTTCGCCGCCGACCTGCTGTCCATCGTGCTGGCCCAGGTCGGCAACCTCCTCGAGCGCCAGCTCGATCTACTCGTCGATCCGCACCGCAACGGCGGCCTGCCACCCATGCTCGCCGCCGGGCCCGGTCAGCAGCACGGCCTTCAGGGCGTCCAGCTCGCCTCGACCGCCCTGATCGCCGAGATCCGCCGCGACGCCGTCCCGGCCAGCATGCAGAGCCTGCCCACCAACCTGCACAACCAGGACGTGGTCCCCTTCGGCACTCAGGCCGCCCTGCGCGCGCTCGACCAGGCCGCCCTGCTCCGGCTGCTCTGCGGCTCCCTCGCGCTCGGCCTGCGCCAGGCCGCCCACTGCGGCGCCCGCCGCCCCACCGCCCCGCGGACCCGCGCCCTCCTGGAGCGTCTCGAGGCCCACATCCCACCCGTCGATCCGGACCGTCCGCTCGAGGCCGACGTGCGGAAATCCGCCGAGATCATCGAAGAAACTGAAATTTCTCTGATTTCCGCTTTCTAGCGTCCCTGAGCGTGACACTCGACTACCTGATCATCGGCGCCGGCCCCGCCGGCCTGCAGCTGGCCGCCCACCTGGAACGCGACGGTCACGACTACCTCGTCCTGGAGGCCGGGGAGGGCGCGGGAACCTTCTTCCGCACCTATCCCCGGCACCGGACCCTCATCTCCATCAACAAGCCGCGCACGGGCAGCGACGACCCCGAGCTCAACCTGCGCCTGGACTGGAACTCGATCCTCGGCGACCCGGACACCCCGCGCTTCACCAGCTACACCGACCGGTACTTCCCCACCGCCGACCTCATGGTCCAGTACCTGGCCGACTACGCCGCCAAGACCGGCGTCGACGTCCGCTACAACACCCGGGTCCGGAGCGTCGACAAGGTCAACGGCGACTTCCAGGTCAAGACCGGGACCGAGACGTACGTCGCCAAGCGCGTCATCGTCGCCACCGGTGTCAGCCGCGTCCACCGGCCGGACATCCCCGGCTTCGAGCTGGCCGAGACGTACGACACCATGCCGGTCGATCCTCAGAACTTCCTCGACCAGCGGGTGCTCATCATCGGAAAGGGCAATTCCGCCTTCGAGACCGCCGACAACCTCATCGAGACGACCACCCTCATCCACGTGGCCGGCCCGAGCGGGGTCAAACTGGCCTGGCGCACCCACTACGTCGGGCATCTGCGGGCCGTCAACAACAACTTCCTCGACACCTACCAGCTGAAGTCGGCCAACGCGATCCTCGACGGCCACATCCGGCGGATCGAGCGCGACGGCGACGAGTTCGAGGTGACGTTCGCCTTCTCCCGGGCCGACGAGGTCGTCAAACGGCTGCGGTACGACCGGGTGCTCGCCTGCACCGGCTTCGCGTTCGACGCGTCGCCCTTCACCGGCGCCGCCCGCCCGGATCTCGTCATCGACGACCGTTTCCCCGAGCAGACCTCGGCCTGGGAGTCGGTCAACGTGCCCGGCCTCTACTTCGCCGGAACCCTGTCGCAGCAACGCGATTTCAAGAAGTCGACGAGCGGCTTCATCCACGGCTTCCGCTACTCGGTGCGGTCCCTCTATCAAATTCTGAGGCAGCGGTACGAGGACACGCCCTGGCCGGCGAGGGAACTGCCCGCCGAGGCCGGCGCCATCACGGACGCCGTCATCGCCCGGGTCAACCGCTCCTCCGCGCTGTGGCAGCAGTTCGGCTTCCTGGCCGACATCGTCACCGTCGAGGGCGCATCGGCGACCTACCGCGAGGAGGTGCCCGTCGGCTACTTCAAGGACGGCGGCGTCGGCACCGGCCCGGCCTTCGTCGTCACTCTCGAGTACGGTCCCGACCACGACAAGGTCGACCCGTTCGACATCTCGGTGAGCCGGATCGCCCAGGACACCCCGGGCCAGGCCCACGACGCCGCCTATCTGCACCCGGTCGTGCGCTTCTACCGCGACGGCGAGCTCACCGGCGAGCACCATCTGGCCGAGAACCTGGAGAACCGCTGGGACCGTCCCGACGTCCACGTCGCTCCGCTGGCCGGTTTCGTCGAGCGCAGCCTGCGGGCCTGACATGCGGGAGGAAGCGAAGGCCCGGTGGGATTTCTTCGCCGGCGGAGCGGGCGAGGAGAGGACGCTGCGGGCCAACGAGGAGGCGTACGGCAAACGCCGTCTCGTCCCCCGGGTCTTGCGCGGCGCCGGCGAGCGCGACCTGCGCACCACGCTGCTCGGCACCGCGATGAGCATGCCGGTGCTCATCGCGCCGACCGCGTTCCACCGGCTGGCCCACCCGTCGGGCGAGGCCGGAACCGCCGCCGCCGCACGGCGATCGGGCACGGTGATGGTCGTCAGCATGGCCGCCACCCAGCCGGTCGAGGAGATCGCAGCCAGCGGGGCCGCGCTGTGGTTCCAGCTCTATCCCCAGCCGGACAAGGAGTTCCAGCGGCACGTCATCGCCCGCGCCGAGAACGCCGGCTGCCGGGCGCTGGTGGTCACTGTGGACTCCCCCGTCTTCGGGCGCCGGGAACGCGACCTGCGCAACGGATTCACCGATCTGCCGCCCGGATTCGCGTGCGAGAACATGCGGGACGCGTCCGGCCGGATCCGGGACATCGCCATGGATCCCACGCTGGGCTGGGACCACATCGACCGGCTGCGCGCGAGCACCCGGCTCCCGGTCCTGCTCAAGGGAGTCCTGCATCCGGCCGACGCCCGCGAGGCCGTGGCGCGCGGCGTGGACGGCCTCATCGTCTCCAACCACGGTGGCCGGCAGCTCGACGGCGCGGTGGCTACCCTCGACGCGCTCCCGGCCGTGGCCGAGGCGGTGGACGGCCGGATCCCGGTGCTCGTCGACGGCGGGATCCGGCGCGGCATCGACGTGCTGGTCGCGTTGGCGCTGGGCGCCGACGCGGTCCTGGTCGGCCGGCCGGTGTTGTGGGGACTCGCCGGGGGCGGCGCTGAAGGCGTACGGCGGGTCCTGGAAACCCTGCGCACGGACCTGGACCACGTCATGGCCCTGGCCGGAGCGAAGCGACCGGCCGACCTGACCCCGGATCTCGTGGCATGAACGCGGTCGTCCGCCTCCGCGAATGGATCTTCACAAAGGTCAACGGCGCCGAGGGGATCCCGGTCCCGGGCCCGCTGGTCGGCGCCGAGCATTTCGAGCGGGTCTACTCCGATCCGGCGGCCGACGGGCGCAGCAAGGGCGCCGGGCTGTCCGACCTGTTCTGGTACTGGCTCGCGCCGGGACCGCACATGCACCAGGAGCACATCGAGCCCGGCGAGCGCTACAAGACGGTGGCGCGGACGACCCGGCGCGTGCTCGCCGTCCCGCACGCGGACGCCGACGCGCGCGTCACCGCCGCCTGCCGGCGGATCCTGGCCGGCCTGCCCCGCGACCGGGTCAGCCTCGTGCGGCTGCGTGACCTGATGATGCCGATCTGGGCCGAGGTGCACTACGAGCTGGTCTTCGGCGAGCCCTGCCCGCCCGCGGCCCGCGACCTCATCGTGGCCAACGCCGACGACGTGGTCAGCGCGCTCAAGGGCACCCGCCCGCGGCACATGGCCCGGCGTGAGCGCCTCACCCGCTATCTGGTGGACCGGGTCGAGGCCGGCACCTGCCCGGTCGTGCTGCCGTACACCGCCCAGGAGACCGCCTGGTATCTCCAGGGCGCCTTCTTCAACACGGCGGTCGTGCAGATGTCGGAGGCGATGGCGCACATCCTGCTCTGTGCCGCCGCCTACCCTCCGATCGCCTCCCAGGTGGACGATGACGCGGCGCTCGACCGGCTCATCGACGAGACCCTGCGCGTGCACCCGCTGTTCGGCATCGCCCACCGCGTCACCTCGGCCCCGATCGTCGTCGACCCGGCGGTCACCCTTCCGGCCGGCTCGGTGCTGCTGTTCAACTACCTCGCCTTCCAGCGCACCGGCCCGGCCGCCGACGACGTGTTCGACCCCGATCGCTGGCTCACGCTGCCCCGCCGGGAGGCCCATTTCATCCCGTACGGCATCACGCACAACCGGGCCTGCCCGGCCCGCGGTGTGGCGCCGGTGATGCTGCGGGCCGCCACCCGCGAGGTGCTCCGCCAGTTCGCGGTCGCGTCGAGCGCCGCGCACACCCGATCGCTGCCGAGTCGCGGCCCGGCCTATCTGACCCCGGCCGGCGCCGAAGGGCCGGGACGGTTCCGCCTGTGGGCGATGCGGGTGCTCGACCGCTGGCAGGACGCCGGCCGCTCGGTCCTCCAGCTCGTGTTCGGCACCTGGATGGTGCTCGACGCCCGCCGCCAGAAGCTGTGCGCCACCTATTTCGAGGAGGTAAGGCAGTGACCCCCACCGAGTTGGCCCCACGGTTCTTCATCGCCGTCGCCGTCATCCTGCTCTTCTGCCGCCTGGTCTCCTGGCTGCTGGGCAAGGGCGGCCAGCCGCCCGTGGTCAGCGAGATGCTGGCCGGTGTGCTGCTCGGCCCGTCCCTGCTCGGCCTGCTGTGGCCGGAGTTGCAGAGCGCGCTGTTCCCGGCCCCGCTCATCCCCGTGCTCTACGTGGTGGGCCAGATCGGCCTGGTGCTGTTCATGTTCCAGGCCGGATACGCCTTCACCAGTCACCGGGTGCCCCGTCTGGCCGGCACCGCGGGCGCCGTCTCGCTGGCCGGGGTCGTCATGCCGTTCCTGCTCGGCGCGGCGCTGGTGCTGGTGACCGCCTCCAGTGTGGACATCCGGGCCGAGGGCACCTCGCTCGCGGTCTCGGCCGCGTTCGTCGGCGTGGCCCTGGCCATCACCGCCTTCCCGATGCTGGCCCGCATCATCACCGAGGGCGGTCACTTCGGCACCCGGCACGGCTCGCTCGCCATGGCCAGCGGGGCGATCGACGACATGGTCGCCTGGATCGCGCTCGCGGTGGTCCTGTCCGTCTCCTCCGGCGACGCCGGCACCGCGCTCGTCACCGCCGGCGGCGCCGTGGTCTTCGGGGTCGTGCTGTGGTTCGGGGGCCGCCCGGCGACCCGGCTGCTGATGACCTCGGGCCGCCTCGACGACCACACCCGCCTGCTCGGCACGGTGGTGCTGCTGTTCCTGGTCGCCTGGTACACCGACGAGATCGGCCTCTACGCGGTGTTCGGCGCCTTCGCGGTCGGCGTGGTCATGCCCCGCAGCGAGCACACCGAGAAGGTCGTCGGCACCCTCACCCCGGTCGCCACCACCGTGCTCGTGCCGCTCTTCTTCACCTTCTCCGGCCTGCGCACCGAGTTCGCCCTCCTGAGCGACCCCGCCGTGCTGCTGTTCGCCCTGGCCTGCGTGACCGTGGCCATCGCCGGCAAGTTCGGCGCCTGCTGGGCCGCCGCGCGCCTGCGCGGCGAGCCGAACGGCGTCGCCCTGCGCGTGGGCTCCCTGATGAACGCCCGCGGCCTGATGCAGCTGATCGCCCTGAACGTCGGCCTCGAGGCCGGCATCGTCAACTCGTCCCTGTTCACCGTCCTGGTCCTGGTCGCCCTGGTGACCACCCTGATGACCACCCCGATGCTGCGCTTCCTCGACTGGCGCGACCGCCGCCGCACCCCGGCCACCGAGCTCCGGCCGGCCCCGGAGTTCGCGGCGTGAAAAGTTGATAATGCAACTTTTTACTAGTCAGCGACCGATCGGATATGTCATCGTCAATCGGTGCGAGGTGGACGATCACACCGGCTTCTACTCGTCGAGGACGACGCGGAACTGAGCGAGATGCTCTCCGACGTGCTGACCGGCGACGGCTACGAGGTCGACCGGGCCCCGGACGGGCAGCGTGGGCTGCATCTGGGGCTCACCCGGCCGTACGACGTGATGGTCATCGACCGCCTGTTGCCCGCGCTCGACGGGCTCGACCTGCTCGCCCGGCTGCGGGCCCGGGCGGTGCCGGCCCGGGCGCTGATGCTGACCGCGCTCGGCACGGTCGGCGACCGCATCGCCGGCCTGGACGCGGGAGCCGACGACTACCTGGCCAAGCCGTTCGACCTCGACGAGCTCAGCGCCCGCCTGCGCGCGCTCTGCCGGCGCACGCCCGAGCCCGCCGACGTGCTGCGCATCGGCGGGGGCGGGCTGCTCGACCTCGCCCTGCGTGATGTCGTGCTGCCCGACGGCGGGCGGGTGGCGCTGTCCGCCCGCGAGTTCGAGCTGCTGCGGGTCCTGGCCGCCCGCCCGCACAACGTGCACTCCCGGTCGCAGTTGCGCAGCCGGGTCTTCGACGAGGCCGCCGCCGCGTCCATCGTGGACACCTACGTCTATTACCTGCGGCGCAAGCTCGGGCGGGCCGTTGTCCGCACCGTCCACGGGCTCGGCTATCGGCTGGGGTCGCTGTGACCGGCTCCGAACGCGAACTCGTCCGCCGGGCCCGGCTGCGGATGGGCCTGTTCGTGGGGCTTTCCGTCGGCGTGCTGCTGGCCCTGGTCGGCGGCATCGCGTACGGGACCCTGGTGCACAACCAGGAGCGCCAGATCCAGCGCGAGCTGGCCTGGGGCGCCGAGCACGGCACGGTCTCCGGGCCGGTCGGCTGCAACTGGATCATCACCTTGTCCGGCGGCGTCGTCAGCGCCGGGCCGGTCGCCCCGCCCACCGGCTTCCCGCTGCGGGCCGCCCTCGACCGGGTCGCGGCCGGCGGTGATCGGGAGATCACCACGGTCGTCCGCAACGGCACGACCTATCACGTACGGACCGAGTCCGGCGCCCGCGGCGTCGTGCAGGTCGTCTTCGACGCCCGCTATCAGCTCGCCGACCGGCGGCACCTGCTGTGGGCGTTCGCGGTGGCCGCCCTGGTCGGCCTCCTCGCCGCCATGGCCACCGGCGCCGTCGTGGCCCAGCGCTCGGTGGCCCCGCTGGCCGAGGCGCTGTCGCGGCAGCGGCGCTTCGTCGCCGACGCCAGCCACGAGCTGCGCACGCCGATCGCCCAGGTGCACACCCGGGCCCAGCTGCTGGCCCGCCGCACGGGGCGGCCCGAGCGGCGCGACCTGGAACGGCTGATCGGCACCACCCGCCAGCTGGGCGAGATCGTCGACGAACTGCTGCTGTCGGCACAGCTCGCGGCCGACCCGCGGCACCGCCCGGCGGCCGAGGCGGTCGACCTGACCGCCCTGGCCACGGCGGCCGTGTCGGGCGAGTCGGAGCGCGCGGCCGAACGCGAGGTGACGCTGACCTGCTCCACGCCCGGCGGCCCGGTGCTGGTGGCCGGCGTCGAGTCGGCGCTGCGGCGGGTGGTCTGCGAGCTGCTGGCCAACTCCCTGAAGCACACGCCGCCCGGCGGCCACATCACGGTCAGCGTGCGGACCGACCGCGATCAGGCCGAGGTGGTGGTGGCCGACACCGGCGACGGCTTCGACCCGGCCGACGCCGACCGCATCTTCGACCGCTTCCACCGCGGCGCCGGCGACCGTCGTTTCGGCCTGGGGCTGGCCCTGCTCAAGGAGGTGGTGACCAGCCACGGCGGCACCATCACGGCCGAGGGCCGTCCCGGGCTGGGCGCGGCCTTCACCGTACGGCTGCCGGCCCTCAGCCCTCCGAGGTTCTCCCACCCCTCGCGGCGGCTCTTCCCGGTCCACCCGCGGCGGGATTTCGCCTGGCGAAGGTGAGGACCGGCACCGCTATCGCCGGCGGAACCAGCCTCGATTGCGCGGGACCTTGGGGCGGGCCTCGCACTCCTTGCACTGGGCGGCCAGGGTGAGCTGGTCGGCCATCAAGGCGGAGTGGGAGCGGCAGATGCGCCGCCCGCAGTCGGCGCATCGGCGATGCGTCACCACATTGCACTTCACGCCCGAGCTCAGGGGAAGCTCGCAACCCAGCACAATCAGTGATCTAGTCACAGGGCGCAGTGTGCCAGGCACATGAAGATCAGTCCAGACCTCTTGCAAATGGGTCAACCGGATGCAATTTGCACGAGCCCGTATGGTGGTGATGATGGCACAAGACGACTCTCTCCAGCTCGCCCGCCAGATGACCGTCCTGGGCGCGCTGGGCCGGGTGCTGCGCCGGGCCGTCCGGCGGGTCGCCTCGGTCGACCGGCTCTCCATGGCCCAGGTCGAGGTGCTGCGCACCGTCGAGGCCAATCCCGGCATCGGCACGCGGGCGGCGGCCGAGCTTCTGCAGCTCGTTCCCAACACGGTCTCGACGATCATCGGTGAGCTCGTGACGGCGGGGCTGATCACCCGCGTACGGGATGAGGAAGATCGCCGTGTGGCCCGGCTGAACCTGACCGCCCAGGGTGAGAAACACCTGGCCTCCTGGGGTGAGACGCAGGACGCGGTGCTCGGCGCGGCGCTGGAGCGCCTGGACGAGGCCGACCGTGACGCCGTGCGGGAGGCCTTGCCGGCGGTCAAGCGACTGCTGGCCGTGCTGGAGTCGGACTCTTAGGGAGCTCTTAGTCTCGTTTACTTGAGGCTTCATCTAACCGGGTCATGGTGGGATCATGACGATCACGGCCAGACCCGGCGCCGGACGACAGGCGCCACCCCGATCCGGGCCTTCCGCGACGCCACGCTGGTGGGGTGACGCCGGTGGCGTCCTCGCCGGCACCACACTGCTCGTGGTGACCGCGCTCTGGGTGAGCCACGGCGGGCTCCAGTCGGTGGGCGGTGGCGGCGCGGGAGCCGTCTCCTCGATCGGCCGCCTCTTCGGTCTCTGGGCCTCCGACCTGCTGCTGTTGCAGGTGCTGACGATGGCCCGCATCCCGATGGTCGAGCGCGCCTTCGGTCAGGACAAGCTCGCCCGCTGGCACCGCTGGTCCGGTTTCACGTCGTTCTGGATGATGGTGGCGCACATCGTGCTCATCACCATCGGTTACGCCGGAACCGCCCGGACCAACCCGTTCGCCCAGCTCTGGACCATGATCGGGAACTTCCCGGGCCTGCTGCTGGCCGCGGCGGGCACGCTCGCGCTGGTCATGGTGGTGGTCACGTCGGTCCGGGCCGCGCGGCGGCGTCTGCGGTACGAGTCGTGGCACCTCCTGCACCTCTACGCCTACCTGGGCGCCGGCCTGGCTCTGCCGCACCAGCTGTGGTCGGGCTCCGACTTCGTCGGCTCGGCCTGGGCCGCCACTTATTGGTGGACGCTGTGGGGCGTGGCCGCCGGGGCCGTGCTGCTCTTCCGGCTCGGCCTGCCGCTGCTGCGCAACCGCCGCCACCGCCTCGTGGTCGACCGGGTGGTCACCGAAGGACCGGGCCTGACCTCGGTCTACCTCACCGGGCGCGACCTCGGCCGCCTGCCGGCACGGGCCGGGCAGTTCTTCCAGTGGCGCTTCCTGGACGGGCCGGGCTGGACCAGGTCGCACCCGTTCTCGCTGTCGGCCGCGCCGGACGGCGAGCGCCTGCGCATCACGGTCAAGGACTCGGGCGACGGCAGTTCCCGCGTGGCGTCGCTCCAGCGCGGCACCCGGGCCCTGATCGAAGGTCCCTACGGCCGGCTGACCGGCGAGTCGTACCACGGCGGGCCGGTCGTGCTGCTCGCCTGCGGCATCGGCATCACCCCGCTGCTGTCGTTGCTGGGCGAGCTGCCGTACGAGCACGGGCAGGCCACGCTCGTCTACCGCGCCCGCAGCGAGGCCGAGATCGCGTTCCGGCCCGAGCTGGAGTGGTTCGCGGCCCAGCGCGGCGTGGCGGTGAACTATCTGGTCGGCCCGCGCGCGGCGGACGGCTCCTGGCTGCCGGCCGGCCACCAGGACACCGACGTCGGCGCCATGCGCCGCCTCGCCCCGTCGATCGCGAAGGCCGAGGTCTACCTGTGCGGCCCGGACGCCTGGACGGCCGCCGCGCACGACGCCGCCCGTGCCGCCGGGGCGCCCGCCGCCCGCGTGCACACCGAACTCTTCTCCTGGTAAGCGAGGACTCCGATGCGCCGAATCACCCTGTGGCTGTTCTCCACGGTCGCCGCGATCGTGCTGCTATTCAGCTATCGCACGAGCACCAACACCCCGGCCACCCCGGCGGCGGCCGAGGCCCCCCTTTCCGAGCCGAGCGCGGCCGGAACCCCCGCCAGCGGTTCCAAGGAGTACGACGGCTCGTCCGTCCAGACGCAGTGGGGCCCGCTCCAGGTCCACATCACCGTCGCCAACGGCAAGATCACCGAGATCACCGCGCCCACCTCGCCCGCCGACAACCCGGCCGACGCGGGCGTCACCGCGGGCGCCCTCCCCCAGCTCCGCGAGCAGGTGCTGGCCGCCCAGAGCGCCTCCATCGACGGCGTCTCCGGCGCCACCTTCACCAGCGAGGCCTACAAGCAGTCCCTCCAGGCCGCCCTGGACGCGGCCCAGCTCTAACCTGAACGCACGATGCGCATACTCGTGGTGGATGACGACGCGGCGGTCCGGGACTCCCTGGCCCGGACGCTGCGGTTCGAGGGTTACCAGGTCGACACGGCCGAGAACGGCGAGCAGGCGGTCGAGGTGGCCAGGGCGGCCGCGCCCGACGCGATGGTCCTGGACGTCAGCATGCCGGTCCTGGACGGTCTCGAGGCCTGCCGGCGGCTGCGGGCCGAGGGGCTGCTGCTTCCGGTGCTGATGCTGACCGCCCGCGACAGCGTCGGCGACCGGGTCGCCGGGCTCGACGCCGGGGCCGACGACTATCTGGTGAAGCCGTTCGCGCTCCAGGAGCTGCTGGCCCGCATCCGGGCCCTGCTGCGGCGGTCGGCGCTCAACGGCGGCCCGCCCGCCGACGAGCAGCGGCTCGTGTTCGGTGACGTCCGGCTCGACGAGGTCACGCGCGAGGTCTGGCGCGGAGATCGGCAACTGCGTCTCACCCGTACGGAATTCGCGATCCTCGAGGCCTTTCTGCGGCACCCGCGGCAGGTGCTGACCCGGGCCGCGCTGTTCGAGCAGGTGTGGGGCTACGACTTCGGCGAGGGGTCGAACAGCATCCACGTCTATCTGGGCTATCTGCGCCGCAAGCTCGAGGCCGAGGGCGAGCCGCGGCTGCTGCACACCGTGCGCGGGGTGGGTTTCGTGCTGCGCGAGGACCCGCTGTGATCAAGCGGCCGCGGACCCTTCACACGCGACTGTCGCTGATGGTGGCGTGCGCGGTGGCGGCGGCCGTCATCGTCATGGCCGGGGCGGCGCTGCTCACCGTGGCCGCCCTGCAGGCGCACCAGCTCGAGGCGGCGCTCAACTCCGACGCCCGGTCGATCGCGGCCGCGCCCAGCGAGTGGCAGGACATCCAGGAGGGGATGCCCAAGGGATACGGCAACCACAAGCCGTTCGGCCCGGCCTGGCAGCTGCTGGACCCGTCGGGCGCGATCGTCGGCGGCTCGGCCGGCACGCTGCCCGTGACCGCGGCGGCCAAGGAGATCGCGGCCGGGAAGCGGCCACCCTTCCAGGAGGAGGTGATCATCGACGGCGACCACCATCAGATGCTCACCGTTCCCGTGAAGTACGGCGACGGCGCCGTGCAGGTGGCCATCAACCAGGAACGGACGCGCGATCTGCTCACCCTGCTGGCCGGGGCGCTGGCCGCCGCCTGCGTGCTCGGGATCGCCGGGGCGGCCTGGCTCGGGCGGCTGGTGGCGCGGGCCGGGCTGGCGCCGGTGGAGAAGCTCACCGCGTCGGTCGAGCAGGTGGCGGTCACCACCGACCTGACCAGGCCGGTCGAGGTGTCGGGGGTCGACGAGATCGCCCGGCTCGGCTGTTCGGTGAACACGATGCTGGCGGCCATCGACTCGGCCCGGCGGGCGCAGCGCACCCTGGTCGAGGACGCGGGGCACGAGCTGCGTACGCCGCTGACGAGCATCCGTACGAATGTGGAACTGCTCCTGGAAGTCGAACGACGGCCGGAACTGGCCCACCGGCTGCCGCCCGAGGAGAGGGCGTCGCTGCTGGAGGACCTCGACGCCCAGGTGCGCGAGCTGGCCACCCTGACCACCGAGCTGGTCGAGCTGGCGCGGGAGGAGACGACCCGGGAGGCCGTCGAGCCGGTAGAGCTGGCCGACGTGGTCACCGCGGCCGTCAACCGGGTCCGGACGCGGGCGCCCGGCGTCGTCTTCACCACCGACACCTCCCCCGCCACCGTGACCGGGCGGCCGGGCGAGCTCGAGCGCATGGTCGTCAACATCCTCGACAACGCGGCCAAGTGGAGCCCGGCCGGCGCCACCGTGACGACCACCCTGCGCGCCGACGGGCCGCACTGGTGGGCGCTGACCGTCACCGACGAGGGCCCCGGGATCGCCGCCGAGGACCTCCCGCACGTCTTCGACCGCTTCTACCGGGCGCCGGCCGCCCGCGCGATGCCGGGCTCGGGCCTGGGCCTGGCCATCGTCGCCCAGACCGCGTCCCAGCACGGCGGCACGGTCGCCGCGACCGCGAACGAGCCGCACGGCACGGTCGTGACGGTCCGCCTACCCCGCTAGGTCGGTTCGCCTGTCCGCCAGGTCGCCCAGCCAGTCGCGGCTGGCGCGGGCCACCCGGGCCGGCACGCCCAGCGAGTCGAGCAGGTCGGCCGCCGCCGCCATCTCCTCACGGCGGCGCACGGCATGCACCCGGGAGCCCTCGACGACGCGGTCGAGCGTGGCGGCGTCGCTGCGCACGAACTCGTCGCGGATGTTCTCGGTCAGCCACTCCTCGAGCCCGGCCACCCGGGCCGCCGCGAGGGCCTCGGTCACGGCGGCCGACATGCCCTTGTAGAAGACGCTGCGCAGCAGCTTGCGGGTGGCCGCCGCGCCCACCGGCCCCTCGATGACCTGAACATCGGCGCCGTGCTTTTTCAAGGCGGAGGCGACCCTGGCCGCGGCGGGCCCGCTGGCCGTCATCGGGGTTCGCAACCCTCGTCCGGGCACCGGCGCCATGAGCGCCACGTCCACGACCTCGACGGCGCCGCCCGCGGCCGCGAACAACTGCTCTTTCAAGGCGGGCGCGGACGTGTTCAGGTCGGCCCACAGCGTCCCCGGCCGGCAGTCCGGCAGCGACTGCCGCAGGGCGTCGAGGGCCTGGCTCGCGCTGTTCACACTCAACACCAGGCCGGCCTCGCGGCAGGCGTCGGCGTCGCTCTTCGCCTGTCGTACGCCGTCAGGCGCACCCACCAGCGGATCGAACCCGTGGACGGTCGCACCGGCCGCGACGAGGTCGGCCGCGATCCGGCTGCCCGCCTCGCCCAGGCCGAGCACGGCGATCGCGGTCACGCCGGGCCCCCGAGGTAGTCGATGGACCGCAGCGCCTCGATGACGCTGGCGATGTGTTCCCGCATCGCGTTCTCGGCCGCCTTGGCGTCACGGTCGCGGATCGCCGCGATGACGCGCTCGTGCTGGGGCAGCGACGTCTGCGGGCGGCCCGGCAGCAGCGACAGCATGAACTGGTGGCGGACCAGCTGGCCGCGCAGCGTCTCGACGATCCGGTCGGCCGTGCCGTGCCCGGCGATGCCCCGGATCAGCGCGTGCAGGCGCTGGTTGAGATCGCTGTACGCCCTGTACTCACCCTCGGCGACGGCCGCGCGCATGAGCCGGCCGATCTCGTCGAGCTCGCCCGCCTGCTCGTCGGTGACCCGCTCGGCGGCGCGGGCCGCGATCAGCCCCTCGACCACCATGCGGACCTCGGTGATCTCGACGGCCTCCTCGATGGACACCTTGCGCACGTGGGCGCCGCGGTTGCGCTCCATCTGGACCAGGCCCTCGCCGGCCAGGTCCTGCAGGGCCGCGCGCACGTTGAACCGGCTGGCCGCGAACCGCTCGATCAGCTGGGCCTCGACGAGCCGCTCGCCGGGCAGGTATTCACCGCGGAGGATCGCCTCGCGCAACCCGTCCCTCGCCTGCGCGGCGGCCGTTGCGCGGTGTTTCTCGGGCTGCATCAGCGCAGCCTATCGCACCACGGCGACAACATTGTCAACAATCCCCGCCGAGTCTGATCGAGGACGCATCGACGCCGCCGGATGGGCTCCGGGTGGAGGGTGTGTCGATGAGGAAGACCTGGATCGTGGTCGCGCTGAGTCTGGCCGGTGGCTTCGCGGGCGCTCACGCGCCGACCGACATCGACAGTGTGCGGGTGTGGAACGGATTCGCCCTCGACGCCGTACGGGTCACGCGCGCCACCGACGCGGACGCGGCCCGGATGTACGCGATGGTCAACGTCGCGATGTACGACGCGGTGAACGGGCTGGCCGGAGCGCGGGCCCGGACCCCCGCCCTGGTCCCCGGTTCGGGGCCGCGCCACGCCGACGCGCAGGCCGCCGCCGCCTCGGCCGCGCACGAGGTGCTGGTCGCCCTCGACCCGGCCCGCGCGGCCACCTACGACGCCCGCCTCGCGACCGACCTCGCCCGCCTCACGAGGCCGCAGTCCGGCGCCGCGTGGGGCCGTCACGTCGGCCGGGCCGTGGTCTCGGTGCGCACCGGCGACGGCTCCACGCCGGTCGAGTCCCAGCCCGCCGGCGAGGGCCCGGGCGTCTTCCGGGCCGCCTGGCCGGGCACCCAATATCGCAACGTGCAACCGTTCGCCGTGGCCGATCCGGGCCGCTACATCCCGGCCGGGCCGCCCGCCCTGACCAGCGTGCCCTACGCCGGCGCCTACGCCGAGGTGGCCGTCCTCGGCAACGCCGCCCGGCCCGACGCGGAGCTGCTCGCCACCTATCAGTACTGGTCGCTGCCGGCCGGCTCGGACCAGCCGCCCGGCGAGTGGCTGCGGATCGGCCTGGGTGTCGCCACCGCCCGCCACCTGCCGCTGGCCGAACAGACCCGGCTGACCGCGCTGCTCACCATGGGCCTGGCCGACACGACCGTCGCCACGGTCGGCACCAAATATCGCTACCGCCATTGGCGCCCCACCACGGCGATCCGCGAGACGACCGATCCCACGTGGTCGGCCCGCGCCGGCAGCGTCGGCAGCACCCCGGAATACGTGTCCGGCCACAGCTCGTACAGCGGCGCCGGTTCGGCCGTCCTGGCCGGCTTCTTCTGCGACGACGCCATCGCCTTCACCCACACGACCGATTCGGCGCCGGGCGGTGCCGCCCGCGCCTACCCCGGTTTCTCCTCGGCGGCTTCAGAGGCCGGGCGTTCCCGGGTGTACGGCGGTCAGCACTTCGAATTCAGCAACCAGGCCGGCCTTTACACGGGCCGGGGTGTCGCGGCCGAGGTGCTGGCTACCCGCCTGCTGCTCCGGCACGGCCCGACCCACGTGGGCGCCTGCCCGCGCTGAGCCGGCTGACGGCGTCACCGGCGGCGGCCCGCGTCATCGGCAGGAGCGGGCTCGACGCCATCAGGCGAAGGTCCTCGGCCCACGAGGTGGTGCCGTCGAGGAACCGCAGCACGAGCTCGGCCGGGTTGCGGTCGAAGAGGCGGTCGAAGAAGGCCACCCCGTCGACCAGGTTTTTGTCCAAGGCCCGCAACTGCACAGCGTCCATCCAGCGATGACGGGGCGGATAGGGCGCTTGCGGTACGGGTGGACGGCCGCCCGCAACCGCATGGGCCACGTCCTCGGCTTGGCGGGCCATGGCGGAGAACGTGAACCCGGTCGACGGCCGTGTGGCCCCGCCGGCGGTCCCGAGGCGTACCACCCGGGGTGTGGGGTGGGCGTCGAAGACGCCGTCGGTCATGGGAATGACGCCGTCCTCGACCTCACGGACCCGCAACTCCCCCAAGTCGAGCCCGATCAGATCGGCGTAGGCGCGCAGGGCGGCGTCGTAGGCGTCGCCGTCGAGCACGGCGCGCGAGAACTCGGTGTATTCGACCAGCGCGAACCGGTCGCTGACCGGCAGCACATAGCCGAAGGAGACCCCACGGGCCGGTTGCGGCGTACGGAAATCCATCAGCACCGCCCGTCCCGGATCGAAGACCGCCTTGCCGGCTTCCAGCCACCACCCACGGAAGTGCTGCAACCAGTTGGTCCGCCCCGGCCGCCGCGGCTTCCGCGGCCGCGAGTCGAGCGCCCATCCCGCCCGCACCAACGGCTGCCCGTCCGGCCCCATGACGACGACGCTGTCACCGTCGTCCACCAGTTCCCCGGCCGGCGCGGTGATCCGCAGGGCGCCGAGCCGCTCCTCGACACCGGCGGCCATCTCGTAGAGCGGCGCCGAGCGCAACATGGCGTACCGCAAAGGCTGAAGCGCAAGCACCCGCCGCCGCTCCGGCGTCACCACATCGACCTCGTCCCAGCTGGCGCTCAGAAGAGGGTCGAAAGCCGTGCCCGGCGTCCCCCAGAACGCCCAGGTCCGGTCCTGGCCTTGCTTGCGCACAGGATCGACGATCGCCAGCCGTACGCCGGAGAGCCGCTCCCGCCCGAGGGAGGCCAGCACGAGCGAGGCCGCTCCCCCACCGCCCACGAGAACCAGGTCGACGTCCGGGGTGATCACCGGACCACCCTATCGGGCAGGATGGTCGGCATGACGGGACGGGCATTGAGCTTCGGAGCTGTCGCGGAGGCCTACGAGAGGTTCCGGCCGGGTTATCCCGCCGAACTGTTCGGCCTGGTGACCGCCTACGCGTCCCGGCCCCTGCGCACCGCGCTCGAGATCGGCGCCGGAACGGGCAAGGCGACCCGCCTCTTCGCCCGACCGGGCGTCGCGGTGACCGCGACCGAACCCGATCCGGACATGCTGGCCGAGCTGAGCAAGCACGTGCCGGCGTCGGTGCGGAGGATGCGGTCCGCGTTCGAGGAGCTGCCGCTCGGCGAGCGGTACGACCTGGTCTACGCGGCGGCCTCGCTGCACTGGACGCGCCCCGAGGGGCGGTGGTCGCGGATGACCGCCCTGCTGGAGCCGGGCGGTGTCTTCGCCTGCTTCGGAGGCCCGATCGAGCTGGCCGACCCGGCGGTCGAGGAGGCCGTGGGAAAGGCCCGGTCCCCGTTCATGGAGACCGACGACGTCCCGCTCCCGGCCGGTCAGGGCGTGCAACAGTGGCCCGCGGACGAGCTTGAGGCCTCCGAGTGGTTCACCGACGTCCGGCAGTCCGTGATCGGGCGGCGGCTCGCCATGAGCGCCACCGACTACGTCGAGCACCTGTCGACGATCTCCGCGTACCTGGAACTGCCGGCGCCGCGCCGCGAACAGCTGTTCAGCCAGATCGCGCGGGTCCTCCCCGAGACGGTGGAGATCGCCGCCGACATCACCGTCCATCTCGCCCGCCGGCGAGGGTAGTGGCGCGGGCTCACCCGGCGCGGCGCAGGGCGATGGACTTAATCAGGGTCGAGCGCAGACCCGGCAGCTCGCGGTCGACCTGGTCCTTCAGCTCGGCCACGGCGGCCAGGCCCTGGGCGGGATCTCCTTGACTGTGTTCCGGGAACACACGATGCACTCGGGGAAAGATCCGCAGCGTTCGTACGACGGGAGATCGCCATGAGTGTGGAGTTCCTGCACCCCGACGGACTGCTCAAGCAGACCGACTACTCGCCGGTCGCTGTCGGGACCGGGTCCCGGATCGTTCTGCTGGCCGGGCAGGCCGGGGTCACCCCCGACTTCCTGCCCGCCGCGCCGGATCTGGGCGGCCAGGTCGAGGCCGCTCTGCGCAACATCATCGCCGGTGTGCGCGGGGCCGGCGGGGACGTCGGCGATCTGGCTCGGCTGACCTTCTACGTCGTGGACTGGACGGCGGAGAAGTGGGACGACGTGCTGGCCGCCATCACCCGCGTGCAGGAGCAGGACGGTCTGCCCGTTCCCGCCCCGCCCCTCTCCATCGTCGGCGTCCAGGCCCTGTTCACGCCCGACTTCGTGGTGGAGATCGAAGCCACCGCCATCCTCAGCTGAGGCGCGAGGCCCCAGCCGTCGGCCACGTGCGCAGCGTCGCGTCCAGGGAGTCGAGAATCCGGGTCCAGGACTTGTCGCTGCTGGGTGTGCTGTGGTCGAAACTGCCGCTCTGCTCCAGGCTCACGAACCCTTGGAAAATGCTTCCCAGCAGGCGTACGGCGTGAACCTGGTCCTCGTCGCTCAGGTCGTAGCCGCGGAGGACGGCCCGCATCATCTCCGAGTGGCGGGGGCCGGCCGTGGCCGCCGCCTCGGCGGGTGTGAGCCTGATCTGGGCGGCGGCGTAACGGCCGGGGTGGGCACGGGCGTAGTCGCGGTAGACGTTGCCCAGGGCGGCCAGGGCCTCGCGGCCTGAGCGGCCGGCGAGGGCGACGGCGGCGTTGTCAGCCATCTCGGCCAGGGCGACAGCGGCGATCCGCACCTTGAGGTCGTGGGTGTTGCGCACGTGCGAATAAAGGCTGGCCACCTGTACGCCGAAGTGGCGGGCCAGCGCAGACGCCGTCACCTGCTCGAAGCCGATCTCGTCGGCCAGCATGGCTCCGGTCTGAGCCAGGCGGTCCGGTGTCAGTCCAGCTCGCGCCACAGGCGTACCCCTTCCAAGAACCTGTGACCATTATTCCGTTGCCTAAAGCATTTAGGCAACCGTAGCGTTGTCCGCATGAAGCCGTTGACCGAGCAGGAGATCCGGGCCGCGTTCGTGAACTGCAGCAAGGGCGAGGCCAAGCGCCTGTACGTGCCGCGGAATCTGGGCGAGCAGGAGTGGGAAGATCTCGACTATTTGGGCTGGCGGGATCCGCGCGCCGAGCACCGGGCCTATCTGGCCGTCGGCGACAAGGCGTTCGTCCTGCGGACCCCGAAGGCGGGCGCCGAGCGGATGCGGCGCAGCATGTGCTCGATGTGCACGGTCAGCCCGCTGACCGGCGTCTCGCTGATGGTCGCGCCGCGGGCGGGTGAGGCCGGCAAGCGCGGCGACTCGGTCGGCAGTTATTTCTGCAACGACTTCGGCTGCTCGCTCTACATCCGCGGCAAGCGCGACCCGGGGCCCGGCGGCCGCCTGCCCGAGACGATCTCGCTCGACGACAAGATCGAGCGCCTGACCACCAACCTCGCCGCCTTCCTGGAGCGGGTCGGCTAGAACGCGGGGGCAGGCTTCACGCCTGCCCCCGCTTTCACCTCAGCAGACCTTACGGAACTGTGCGCTCTGCACGTTGGCCTTGACCTGGCCCGATCCGGCCGTGCCGCTGTTGGAGGCGTACGCGAACAGCTTGACGTGGACCTCGGTGGGCGCGTCCAGGACCAGGAAGGTGGAGATCGACAGGGTCGGGTCCTGGGTCAGGGTGGCGCTGTCCGACTTGGGGATCATCACGCCGCCCGCAGTGACGTTGTTGGTGAAGTCGGAGTTGATCGTCGCGCCCTTGACGACGGTCATCGTGCCGGTCAGGAACACGCCCTGCGGCAGCCAGGTGTCGTTGTTGTTGAAGCCGGTGAAGCCGCCGATGACGCGGGCGTCGTAGGTGCCGGCCGGCAGGTTCACGCTGCCGAAGTCGGTCGCCCCGGCCCGGATGCTGCCGCCGACGTTCGTCAGCGTCTTGGCGCTGGGCGCGATCGTGGAGATCGTCGCGGTGCACGTGGGCGTCGGCGGGGTGGTCGCCGGCGTGGTGTACGACTGCAGCTGCAGGGTGAACCGCGTCCGCGCCGTGCTGTAGACGGCGAGCCGTCCGCGGCTGTCGAGCGCGACGTTCGCCGTGCCGGACGCGGTCTGACCCCGCCGGAAGCTGACGGTGGCGGCGCCGGACGGCCGCTTGCCCGTGTAGACGGTCAGGCTGCCCGAGGACGACGGGTTGATACTCGTGATCTTGACAAGCGCGCTGGTGGCGTTCGCCGGCACCGAGGTGCCCGAGAAGCTCCGGCCGGCGACCTGGACGGCCGTGACGTCACCGCCGCCCAGGGTCGTGCCGGGAGGGGCGACGATGTACGGGTTCGAGGGCGTAGGCGTGGTGTCCGCGCTGGCGATGCCGACCGCGGCGACACCACCACCGGCGACGACGGCCACAACGGTGGCGGCAATGGCGTACCGCCTCGTCCGGCCGCGCTTGACCGTGGTTCCTGTGCTCTCGTTCATGGGGGGATGTCCTCTTCCAGGTTCGCGCGGACCGATCGGCTGATCGGCCGCTCTTCCCCTGAACAACGCCGGCGGGCCCCCACGGGACGCGCGTCGCCGCCCTCCAGAATCATCCTGCCCTGACAGCGGCCTCGAGAAGGACGGCGAGTTTCGCGGCGCGGGCCGGGTGGTGGTGGGACATCCAGGCGACCCGGCCCGCGAGGTGAGCCGCGAAGTCGGGGTGCCCGTCGCGGTTGGCCGCCGCCAGGCCGTGCGTGGCCGCGTTGTGCAGGATCGCGCGCAGCCGGTCGTACTCCTCACGGGGCGCGGCCGGGTGATCGTTGACGACCAGGCCGGTCAGGGACTGGCGCTGGGCGCGGCCCCGGATCCGGGTCTTGGCCGGGTGGAGACGGAAGCCTTCCCCGGTCACGATCTCACCGGCCAGCTCGACCAGCCGGCCGGTGGGGCCCCGGCCCGAGAAGGCCAGATCGTCCGCGTACCGGCCGTAGGTCATGCCGAAGCGGCCGGCGAGCCCGCTGAGCCGCCGGTCGAGCCGGTAGGCGCACAGGTTGGCCAGGGCGGGCGAGGTCGGCGCGCCCTGCGGCAGATGCGGTTGCCGCAGCAGGGCGGCCAGGTGCGGGCCGGGGGCGGCGCGCAGGACCCGGGCCGGTGTGCGGGTGGTGGTCAGGGCGGTCAGCGCGTGCGCGACCGGCTCCGGATAGCCGATGCCGAGGAACAGCCCGTAGATCCGGGCCGCCGTGATGCTGGAGAAGAACGCCCGCAGGTCGAGCCGGATCAGCACTTCCTGGCCGGCATGCGCCTCGGCGAACGTGTGCACACCCCGGTCGGGCACGAAACCGTGTGCGTCCGGGTGGACCGGCACCCGGGCCAGGATCTGGTCGAGGACCTGCCGTTGCAGGGCGCGCAGGCGAGGTTTCGGCGCTTCGATCAGCCGGTGCGGCCTCCAGGCGTACCGGTAATGACGAAGTTTCTCGTCCCGGGCATGCCGGTTGATCTCCCGGCGGTCGGCGAACCAGTCGAGCACGTCGCCGTCGAGGCCGAAAAAGGCCGCCAGCCCGGCCAGGTCGTCGATGACAGGAGCATTCCACCGCAGGTGTACGACTCGGGTCGGCACCACGAGCCGGCGCCGGATGACGGCCCGCCGGGGCGGATCGGGCAGGGCGATGAGGAACGAGCGCAGCTCCCGGGGCCGGTCGAACGGTGCCCTTGGGTACGCCAGCAGGACTGCCTTGACCAGCCGGCGCGCCCATTTGCCGCGGCCGGCGGTCACCGACCGTACGGCCGCAAGCATGTTCTTGAATTGCCAGTCGGTGGTGAGCATTGCGTCGGCCAGAGCCCCGGCAACCACAAAAGGGGCAGCGTGTCCCGACGAATCCCGGTCGTGCCTGCGCCGTCTCGCGCGAAGCGCGGTGGCGCGCCGGCGATGCGCTGCGGTGATCATGCAAACGTCCTCGGGGTTGCCCCGAAGAGACCCTCGCCGCCGCTGACGGCGGCGACGGCCAGCTCGGGACACGCTGCCACCCGGCCAGCATAGAGACCCTCCGCGAGCCGGTAGGCCGGGCCGCGCTTTGACAGGTGTCCGGAGCCTTCTTGACAATGGAAAAGAAGGCGGCCTCAGGAGGACGGATGAAGCGACTCTTCGAGGATCTGCTCACCATCGAGGTCGACGTCGTTCTCGAGAACCGTGACCGCGCCGACTCCGGCCGGGCTGACGGGGAAGCACCGGACGTGGACGGCGCGCTGCTGCAGATCGCCCTCGCCTACGACGGCTATCTGCGGAGCACGGCAACCGGCCTGCGCCTTCATCCTGTCGAGACGCGCACGTTCGCGGCCCTTCGGGAGCTTGCGATGCGGGCCGAGACCGCCCATCGCCGCCTGCGGGGCGCGGACCCGGGGCGGGCGGTGATCCTGAAGCGGATCCATCGCAACTGCGACCAGATCGAGCGGGTGCTCTCGCGGGACCGCCCGTTCACCGCCGAGGACGTCGTGCGGATCCGCAAGATCTGGGAGATCGGGGTCGACGTCATCGCTCTCCAGACTGTTGTCCAGATCGACGGTGATGTCGTCACCCGGGTCGGCGGCGACGGACGGCCGGCGATGTACGAGCTGCACGAAGCGAACGTCCGGGCCGCCATCGAGTGCTGGCAGGGATTGTTCGCCCTGCTCGCGCATCTCACCGCCGGGACGGTGCGGAGCTTTCTGGCCGTCGTCGTCAGCAGCCGCCGCTGGCACCGGCAAGCCGCCGTCGGTGACCCCCGCTCGCTGGCCGCCGCGTGCCTCGAACTGCGCCGCGACCTGTTCCGGCGCGGCGGCGCCTCGGTCACCACGGCCTACCCGACCGGCTCCACCGCCATCCGGACCGTGATCCAGCCCGACGGCGACCTGGTGTGCCATGTGGACTGTGACTTGCTGCCGCAGGAGACCGCGCTGTGGGGCGCGCACGCGGTCGCCGTCCAGGAGCTCACGGCCAAGGTTTCCGGCACCGTGCGCCGGATCGACGCTCTTCTCAGCTGGGCCGGGGTGGTGTCGCCGGTCTCGATCGCGAGCCTCCTGGCCATCGGCGCCGGGCGCGCTTGGGGTGCCCTTGCGGGCGTCGCCCTCAGCGCGGCCACCGTCGGCGCCGCCAACCTCGTGGACGCCGTCCGCACCACCCGGCCAGACCTCAAGCTCCTGGCCCGGTGGAGCGCCCTCACCGTCGCCGGCCTGCTGGGCGCCCAAGCGGGCACACTCACCGACCTGCTGCTCTTCGCCATATCCCTTGTGCCGGGGCTCCTCTTGAGCTTGGGTCTTCATTGGACTCTGCGGCGCTATCTCGGTTTGCGTCTCTAACGTCGGCCATCCGACCTGCGCCTTGACCTGATCAAACAAAAGAATGACGCTCGACGCCGTGACGATTGACGACAAGACTCCGCGGCGTGCCGGCCAGGACCATTCCCGTGACATCATTCCCAAGGTCATAAAGATGTTCAACGAATTGACCGAGGTCAAGGTGATCACGGCCGTGGGAAAGGTCGAGGTCGTCCTTGAAGAGCGCGAGGGCCGTACGGCCACCGTGGTCAAGACCCCGGAACCGCCGACCGAGGCCCTCGTGACGATCTTCGACCTGGGTGACGGCGACGTGACCAATGTGATCTCGCCGGAGCTGCGCGACGATCAGGCCTTGCGGGAATATCACCTGCAGCAGGTCGACCGGAGCATCCAGGTGCTTCCGGCCCATTTCAAGACTCTGATCGACGCGGCCGAGACGATCATCAACCACAAGTGGTGAAGAGGCAGCTTCTCGAGGATGTCCTCAACATCGAGATAAACGTCATCAGCAAGCCGGGCATGACCGGCCGCAAGATGCCCGAGTCCCATTTCGCCCTGCTCGACATCATCGCCGAGTACAACCGCGCGCTGAACCGGGAAGGCGTCTCCGAGGTCGTCCGGGCCGACACCTTCCGTGGCCTGGCGATGCTCGCCGGCCTGCCCCTTGAGGTCGATGACGACGCGAAGGCCGTCATCCGCAAGCGGATCGCCCGGAACTGCGCCGCGATCGAACGCATTCTGCTCCGGGACGAGGTCGCCGCGGTGGTCGGCGACGGCATCGGGTGCGACGCGCCGCCCGAGCTTCATCTGCCGCTGCGGATGGACGAGGTGCTCGTCGTGCGGAAGGTGTGGGAGGTCGGCATCGAGTCGATCATGATTCAGACCGTGGCCCAGCTCGACGGCGACATCGTCACGCGTCTCGACCCGGCTCACGTGTCCACCACCGATTCGCCCGTGCACACGGTGCACCGGGCCGCCGTCGAGACCGCCTTCCAGTATTGGCGCTTCCTGATCGAGACCGTGGTGCAGTTCGGCGGCCGGATCCTGTCCCGATAGGCGCCGCCGCCCCCGAGGGAACGACGACGCCTACCAGCGGTCAGGAGGCGATCTCGACCAGCAGCTCGACCTCGACCGGGCTGTCCAAGGGCAGCACGGCCATGCCGACCGCGGACCGCGCGTGCACGCCGGCCGGGCCGAACACCTCGTGCAGGAACTCCGAGGCGCCGTTGACCACCTGGGCCTGACCGGTGAAGGCCGGATCCGAGGCGACGAACCCGACGACCTTCAGCACCCGGGTCACGTTGTCGAGGCCGGCCAGGGCGTCCACCGCGGCCAGCGCGTTCAGCGTGGACTGCCGGGCCAGAGCGGCCGCCTGCTCGACGGTCACCCCGGCGCCGACCTTGCCGGTCACCGGGATCACCCCGCCGGTCAGCGGCAACTGCCCGGACGTCTGGACGTACGACCCGTAGCGGACCGCGCCGGCGTACGCCCCGACCGGAGCCGCGACCGGCGGCAGCTCGACCCCGAGCTCACGGAGCCGCGCCCTCCACTCACCCATCTCGGCGGCCTCAGTTGCCGGTCGCGTCGACGGCCCGCAGGATCGCCTCGGCGACCGGGCCCGGCTGCGAGACCGTGAGCGCGTGACCGGCGCCCTCGATCTGCTCGGCCGTGGTCGCGCCGGCCCGCTCGGCCATGAACCGCATGGCCTCGGCCGGGATGTTCTTGTCGGCGCCGCCCCAGATGTGCCAGCTCGGCACCGACCGCCACGCCGGCGCGCCGACCAGGCCGGCCGTGAGCCCGGCCTCGGCCACCGGACGCTGGGTGGCCGCCATGAGGGCCGCCACGGCCGGGTCGACGTCGCCCGCGAACTGCTGCGCGAACTTCGCCGTCTCGATGCTCAGCTCCACGCCGCCACCGGTCAGCGGCTTGGGCACTACCGCGTCGCCGAGGGTGCTGCCGGGGAACTTCCCGGTCAGTTCGAGGGCGCTCTCCCCGGTCTCGGGGGCGAACGCCGAGACGTACACCAGGCCCTTGACCGCCTCGTTGCCGCCGGCGGCCTGGGTGATGACCTGGCCGCCGTACGAGTGCCCGGCCAGCACGACCGGCCCGCCGATCGACGAGACGACGTCCCGGACGTACGCCGCGTCGCCGTCGAGGCTGCGCAGCGGGTTGGCCACGGCGATCGCGGTCACGCCGCGCTCGTTCAGCCGCGAGATCACGCCGTTCCAGCCGGCCGACTCCGCGAACGCGCCGTGCACCAGCACGACAGTGGGCTTGCTCATCAACTTCTCCAAGGGGGGATCGCTCTTGCGTTGCCGCTCGGATCCACGCGCCACCAGCAACGACGTTCACCCGGGAGTCGTTCGTCACTTCGCCTGAACCCGCATCCGCTGGATGCCGATGGCGGCCAGCAGGTTGAGCTTGCCCCGGGCGTCGGTGCCGGCGCGGGGCGTGTAGACGACCAGGCGCAGGTTGGAGCCCTGGGTCGTCAGGACGTTGGATTCCAGGGCGATGTCGCCGACCTCGGGATGTTCGATGACCTTCGTCGCGCTGTGGTGGCCGGCCACCGAGCGCAGCGCCCACAGCTCGCGGAAGCGAGGGCTTCGGCGCAGCCGGGTGACGAGGGCGGCGACGGCCGGGTCGTTCGGGTAGCGGCTCGTCGTGGCTCGCAGGTCGGCCACGAGGGACTCCTCGAACTGCGCCCGCTCGGCCGGGGTCTGACGAGCCCGGCTCAGGCCGCCCTCGAACTGGCGGATCAGGACGTGGCGGTCGTCGGCGCTGTGCGCGCTGGGGTCGCCGAAGACCGCGGCGAACAGCGGGTTCCAGGCCAGCATGGCCCAGGTGGCGTCGTGCACGGCCAGCGGGCTCTCGGACAGCTGGTCCATGATGCGCTGGAGGCTGGCCGGGATCAGGCGCGGAACACGGTCGGGGTCGGCGGCGTGGCCGGCCAGGCGCATCAGGTGGGCCTGCTCCTCGTCGGTGAGCCGCAGCGCCCGGGCCAGGGCCGCGCAGACCTGGGCCGACGGGGTCGGCGCGCGGCCCTGCTCGATGCGCACCACGTATTCGACCGAGACGCCGGCCAGCATCGCCAGCTCGCCCCGGCGCAGCCCGGCGACGCGGCGGGGCGCATTGGCCGGCAGGCCCACCGCGGCGGGCTCGGTGCGGCTCCGCCAGGCGCGTATCGCGGCACCCAGTTGATTCATGTGCTCCATCGTGCCGCGCTCGCGCGGCCCGTGGGTGGTACAGCTTGTGGCTCCCAGACCCGGGCCGGCCGGAGCAGGCTTGCCGGCATGACCGAAACCCTGAAGCTTGCCGACGACCTCGTCCTGTCCCGCATCGGGTTCGGGGCCATGCAGCTGGCCGGGCCGGGCGCCTTCGGGCCGCCGCGCGACCGGGCCGGGGCCGTCCAGGTGCTGCGCACCGCCGTCGAGCTCGGCGTCACCCACATCGACACCAGCGACTACTACGGGCCGTTCGTCACCAACGAGATCATCCGGGAGGCTCTGCATCCCTATCCGGACAGCCTGCGCATCGTCACCAAGGTGGGCTACAGCCGCGGCGCGGACGGCGGTTGGAACCCGTCACCGCACAACCTTCGCGAGCAGGTGCGGGACAACCTGAGGCGGCTCGGGCTGGACGCGCTCGACGGCGTCAACCTGCGGGTCGAGAAGGGCGAGCCGCTGGCCGACCGGTTCGGCGAGCTGGTGGAGATGCAGCGCGAGGGGCTCGTCCGGCACCTCGGCCTGTCGAACGTGACGGCCGGGCAGGTGGCCGAGGCGCGGGCGATCGCGCCGATCGTCTTCGTGCAGAACATGTACAACGTGGCCGTGCGCGACGACGACGCCCTGGTCGACGCTCTGGCCGCCGACGGGATCGGTTTCGTGCCGTTCTTCCCGCTGGGCGGTTTCAACCCGCTGCAGTCCGGGGTGCTGAACGAGGTGGCGGCCGAGCTCGGCGCCACGCCCCAGCAGACAGCGCTGGCCTGGCTGCTGCACCGGTCGCCGACCATCCTGCCCATCCCCGGCACGTCGTCGGTCGCCCACCTGCGCGAGAACGTGGCCGCGGGCGATCTGAAGCTGCCGGGCGAAGCCCTGACGCGGCTGGACGGGCTGGCCGCGCGGTCCTGACAAAGGCCTCGCGCGGTCCTGACAAAGACCTCGCGCGGTTCGACGAAGACCTCAGGTGCTCCTGACCCGGGCCGCCAGTTCGTCGGCGGCCGAGCGCCACTGGTCCTCGGCGGCGGCGCGGAGGCGGTCGAACAGGGCCGGGACGTTCTCCGGCGGCCGCCGGTCGCCGGCGTAGCGCAGCAGGGTGCTGGCGGCGTGGTAGCGGACCAGATATTCGGGGTCGGCCACGGCGGCGGCGAGCGCGGCCACGACCGCGCTGTCGGGTGGGAAGCGGGCCAGGGCGATGGCCGCGTCGAGGCGGGCGAACTCGGACGGGGCCGCGCCGAGCACGCCGACGATGGGGCGGGACCAGGACGGGTCGCCGGTGATCGTGTAGAGGGCCTCGGCGACCCGGATGCGCATCTCGCCGGACGCCGGGCCCGAGGCGCCGTGCAGGGCTCCTCGCAGGTAGCTCACGGCGTCGGCCGGAGCGCGGCCGGCGGCGGCCAGGGCGGTGAACGACTGGGCCGCGAGAGGGTCACCGGCGGACAGGCCGGCGCGGAGCATGCGCTCGACCGCCCGGGGGTCGGCGCGGACGGCCGTCAGCAGGCCGGTGAAATCGGGCCCGTTGTGGTGGACGAGGTACGGGTCACCGAAGACCTCGCGCCGCCATCGCTGCCACTCATCCTTGCTCATTGATGGACATTATTACCAAAGATCGCTACGCATGGCGAAAGATGATCAAGCACACGAAAGAGCCCCGGCCGGATCGGCCGGGGCTCTCTCGGATCAGTGCGCCATCGCGGGCGGCGCGTCCGGGTCCACGTCGAGCGGGCCGGTGCGGAACATCAGGGCCGACACCACCGCGCAGACCAGGAAGAACGCGCAGGACCACCAGAACACGGTGTGGTAGCTCTGCAGCTGGGCCTCGGCGGCCAGGGTGGCCGACGGGGTGTGCGAGGAGGCGTAGTTCGTGGCGGCGGTCGCCGCGAACGAGCTGAGCAGCGCGGTGCCGATCGAGCCGCCGATCTGCTGCACCGTGTTGATCATCGCCGAGGCGACGCCCGCGTCGTGGTGCTGCACGCCGCTGGTGGCGGCGTTCTGCGTGGGGGCGAAGACCAGGCCCAGGCCGAGGCCGATGATGAGCAGGCCGGGCAGCACGCCACCGGCGTACGACGAATCGAGCTGAAGGCGGGTCAGATAGGCCATGCCGACCGCGGCGACGAGCGCGCCGGCCGGGACGAGCGGGCGCGGGCCGACCTTCGGGGTGAGGATCGAGCCGGCCAGCGTGGCCGACACCATGATGCAGGCGAGCATGGGCAGGAACGCCAGGCCGGTCTGGATCGGGGTGAAGCCGAGGATCGAGGTGAGGAAGTAGGTGAGGAACAGGAAGATGCCGAACATGCCGGCGCCGGCGATGCCGATCGCGGCGTAGGAGCCGCCGCGGTTGCGGTCGAGTACCACGCGCAGCGGCAGCAGCGGCTGCGCGACCCGGCGCTCGATGAGCACGAAGGCGATGAGGAAGACGACACCCACGATGATCGGGACGAGGGTGGCCGCGGCCGTCCAGCCGTCGGTCTCCGCCTTGCCGAGACCGTAGACCAGGCCGACCAGACCGATGACGACCGAGACGACGCCCGGGATGTCGATCTTGCCCTTGCCGTCGACCGGCTCGTCCTGGAGCTTCATGAGGCCGCCGACGACCGCGATGGCCGCGATGACCAGGTTGACGTAGAGGCACCAGCGCCACGAGGCGTACTCGGTGAGGACGCCGCCGAGCAGCAGGCCGACGGCGCCACCGGCGCCGGAGATGGCGCCGAAGATGCCGAACGCCTTGCCACGCTCGGCCGGCTCGGTGAACGTGGTCGACAGCAGCGACAGGGCGGCCGGGGCGAGCAGAGCGCCGAACGCGCCCTGCAGCGCGCGGGCCACGATGAGCATCTCGAGGCCGTTGGCCGCGCCGCCCAGCGCCGAGGCCAGGGCGAATCCGATCAGGCCGATGAGGAACATCTTCTTGCGGCCGAAGAAGTCGGACAGGCGCCCGCCGAGCAGCAGCAGGCTGCCGAAGGCGAGGGCGTATCCGGTGACGACCCACTGCCGGTCGGCGTCGGAGAACGCCAGATCGGCCTGCGCGGTGGGCAGCGCGATGTTCACGATGGTGGCGTCGAGCACCACCATGAGCTGGGCCATGGCGAGCACGACCAGTGCCCACCAGCGTCCGGAGCCCTGGTCGGCCGCCGGCCTCGTGAGGCGGGTTTGGGTATCGGTGGACATGCGCGCCTTCCGTAGCGAGGGATTTCCGTCCCCCTCCGCATCGGCAGGCGGTGGGCCCGGCTTAAGGCCCGTCAAGTCGCGGGCAAGTGACTTCCCCGAGACTGCGCGATCGTGAACGAGATGACCATGGACCACGAGCTGGTGGCCATTCACCGGGTGTTCCGCCGCGAGGCCGCGCTGCTGTCGCGGTTCGTGACCGGATGCCGTCCCGGCGACACCGGGCGCGCCACGCAGGTGGCCGACGCGGTCCGGCGCTACACCGGTGAGCTGCTGTGCCACCACCGGGTCGAGGATGAGCTGCTGTGGCCCCTGTTGCGGGAGCGGGCCCGCCTCTACGACGAGCTCGTGGGCCGCATGGAGACCCAGCACGGCCGGCTGGAGCACACCATCCTGGCCATCGGCGACCTTCTCCCCCGCTGGGAGCTGGGTGCGGCCGAGGCCGTACGGGACGAGCTGGCCGGCCATCTCGCCGAGCACCGGACCGCCCTCGTGGAGCATCTCGACGACGAGGAGGAGCTGATCCTGCCCCTGATCGCCGAGCATCTGTCGCCGGCCGAGTGGGAGCAGGTGGCAAGCCGGGGCCTGGCCACCCTCACCCTGGGCGCGATCCTGGAGGAGGCCGAGCCCGACGAGCGCCGGCACTTCCTGGCCAAGGTGCCGCTCACCGGCCGGATGGCGTGGTGGCTGGTCGGCCGCCATCAATACCAGCGGAACGTGTCCCGGCTGCGGGAGCCGCAGCCCTGGTGAGCGCCGGCATCACCTTCTCCCTCCTCGGCCCGGTCCGCGCCTGGCGCGACGGCGTCGAGCTGCCGCTGGGCGACGCTCGGCAGCGCACGGTCCTCGCCGTCCTGCTGCTGCGCGAGGGCGCCCGCACCAGCACGGGCGAGCTCGCCGAGGCCATCGGAGATCAAAATCAGGTTCCCACGTACGTCCACCGGTTGCGCCGCACGCTCAGCGGCGGCCCGGTCCAGCTCGGCTGGTTCGGTGGCGGCTACACGCTGCACGTGCCCTCCGAGTCGGTCGACGCCCGCCGCCTCACCGGTCACCTCACCCGTGCCGTCGCGGCCGGGCCCGCGGTCGCGGCGGCCGAGCTCGAGGCCGCTGTCGCGCTGCGCCGGGGCGTACCGCTGGAAGGGGTGTCCGGGTCTTTCGCGGCCGAGCAGCGCGAACGCCTCGACGAGCTGTGCCGCACGGCCACCACGCGCCTGCTCGCCGTGCTGGTCGAGACGGGCCGCTACGAGGAGGCGATCGCCGGTCTGCGGGAGCTCGTCGCCGAACGCCCCCTGCACGAGCCGGGGCACGCGCTGTTGCTGACCGCGCTGCACCGCGCGGGCCGCCGGGCCGAGGCGCTGGCCCACTACCGCACGGTCCGTTACACGCTCGCCACGGAACTGGGGGTGGAACCGATTCCGGAGCTGCAGAAGCTGAACCGGATGATCCTCGATGTCGATTACCCGACCGTTTCAGCAGTTCAACGCGGGTGGCCACCCACATAGGATCGTGTGCGTGATCGAGATGCGGGTTCTCGGTCCGGTCGAAGTGCTCCTCGACGGCGAGCCGATCGCCGTCCGCGGCAACCAGCCGCTCGCCGTGCTGGCGATCCTGGCCGCCGCCCGTGGCCGCCCGGTCGCCTCCGACCGGCTGATCGACCATTTGTGGGGCGCCGCGCCGCCGGCCGGGGCCGCGGCGGTGCTGCAATCGCACGTCTCCCGGCTGCGGCGCGCGCTGGAACCGCGCCGCCCACCACGCGGCGCCGCCCAACTGCTCGTGCGCGAGGCCGCCGGCTACGCGCTGCGGCTGCCGGCCGGTTCGCTCGACGCCGGCCGCTTCGAGCAGGGTCTGCGGGCGGCCGACGGGCTGCCCCCGGCCGGGGCGCTCGAGCGGCTCCACGACGCGCTCCAGCTGTGGCGCGGCCGCCCCTACGAGCAGTTCGCCGACGACGAGTGGGCCGCCACCGAGACCGCCCGCCTCACCGAGCTGCACCACACCGCCCGCGAGCGCGCGGTCGACGCCCTGCTGCGCCTGGAGCGCACCGACGAGGCCATCCCGGCCGCCCGCGCCCTCACCGGCGAGGACCCGCTGCGCGGCGAGCCGTGGCGGCTGCTCGCGCTGGCGCTGTGGGCGGCCAGCCGCTCCGGCGAGGCCCTGTCCGTGCTCGGCGAGCACCGGCGGGTTGTCGCCGACGAGCTCGGCCTCGACCCCGACCCGGCGCTGGCCGCGCTCGAACAGGCCATCCGCGAGCAGCGGGCCGACGTGCTGGAGGCGGCGCTGCGGCCCGGCCCGACCCCGGTGCGCCCGGCCCAGCTGCCCCGGGCCCAACCGGCGTTCGCCGGGCGCTCGGACGAGCTGCGCCGCCTCGACCGGCACACCCCGGCCCTGGTCGTGGTCAGCGGCACGGGCGGGGTCGGCAAGACCACCCTGGCCGTGCGGTGGGCCCACCAGGCCGCCGCCCGCTATCCGGACGGGCAGCTCCACGTCGACCTGCGCGGCTTCGGGCCCGAGGACGCGGCGGCCGACCCGGGCGACGCGCTGGCGGCCTTCCTGGGCGCGCTGGGCGTGCCCGACCAGCGGATCCCGCCGTCCACAGCGGACCGGACGGCGCTGTTCCGCAGTGTGCTCGCGGCCCGGCGGATGCTGCTGGTGCTCGACAACGCCCGCGACGCCGACCAGGTGCGCCCGCTGCTGCCCGGAAACCCGGACTGCGCGGTCGTGGTGACCAGCCGCAGCCACCTCATCGACCTGATCGTCACCGACGGGGCCTATCCGATGCGGCTGGACGCCTTCCGGCCGGCCGAGTCGGTGGCCTATCTGCGGCGCCGCCTCGGCGACGAGGTGGTCGACGCCGACCCCGGGGCGCGCGACGCGATCGTGGAGCGCTGCGGCGGGCTGCCGCTGGCGCTGGCCCTGGTCTGCGCTCGCGGGGCCTTTCCGCTGGCCGAGATCGACGCCGAGCTCGCCTACGCGGAGGGGCTCGACGGCTTCGCGGTGCCGGGCGTGAAACACGACCTGCGGGCGGTGTTCTCGTGGTCGTACCGGCGGCTGGTCCCACTCGCGGCGCGGATGTTCCGGCTGATCGCGCTGCATCCGGGGCCCGACCTGAGCGTGGCCGCGGCGGCCGCGCTGGGCGGAACGGAACCGGCCGTGGCCCGCATGCTGCTGCGCCGGCTCACCGACGCCCACCTGATCGCCGAGCACCGGCCCGGGCGCTTCACCCTGCATGACCTCGTCCGGGCGTACGCCAAAGAAACGGCCGGAAGGGTCGACCCGGCGGAGGAACGCGACGCGGCCGTGACCCGCCTCCTGGATTTCTATCTGCATTCGTCGCGGAACGCGGCGCAGGCGCAGTACCCGTACCGCCGCCCGGTGATGGTCGGCGACCCGCGGCCGGGCATCACGGTGGCGGCGTTCGCCGATGTGCCCGGGGCGCTGGCGTGGCTGGACTCCGAGTACGACAACATCCTCTCGTTGCTGGACCTGTGCCGCACCGGCCCCGCGGAGCACTACCTGCCCCTGTTCGTCTGGACCTTGGCGTCGTACCAGCAGGACATCCGCTTCCATCTGGTCGACGCGCTGGACCTGGCCACCGACGCCCTGGAGATCACCGGCGACCGCTGGTGGACCGGATATCTGCGCTACATGGTGGGGCGCGGCCTCCTGCGGCTCGGCCGCCCCGAGGAGGCGAGGGCCGAGCTGGAGAAGGCGATAGCGATCGGCCGCGAGATGGACGACCCGGGCCGGATGGCGCACGGGCTGCTCAGCGTCGCCGTCTCGATAGTGACGGTGCACGACGTGCCGACCCGCGCGCAGGCCGAGGCCGCCCATCCGTACGCGGTCGAGGCCCGCGACAACTACCTGCGGATGGGCAGCGAGCAGGGCGCGGTCGAGGTGGCGAACGCGCTGCACCCGATCGCCTGGTACCACGCCCACCAGCCGGGCGGGCACGGCGAGGCCCGCCGGCTGTTCGAGGAGAGCATCGCCATCAGCGAGCGGTGGCGGCACCCGTACGGCGCGGCGGCCGGCTGGATGCAGCTGGCCCGCTTCCACCAGCACACGGGCGATCTCACCGCGGCTGTCGCCGCTTTCGGCAAGGCCATCGAGTTGTACGGCGAGGTGGCCGACCTGCGCATCGAGCCGCTAATTGGTTTGTACGCCTGCCATCGCGACGCCGGGGACCTGGAGGCGGCCGCCCGCACGCGCGACGAGGTGGTGGCTCTGCTGAAGACGGCCCGCTATCCGGACCTGGCCCGCCTGTCCGGCATCCTGAACCTCTAAGGCAGCAGCGACTCGACGGCGCCGAGCACCTCGGCGTCGAGGGTCAGGCCACTGCGCACAACAGTGAGCTCGGCAGTGACGGCCTGAGTGCAGTGCCGCAGAAGCGACTCGCGGATACCCTCCTCGACATGCGGCCCGGCCACACCGTAGCGCCCGCCGACGACGACAACGGCCGGGTTGAGCATGTTGGTGAGCGGCGCGACCGACCGCCCGATCAGCCGCCCGGCGTCGAGCAGGGCCCGCTGGGCCGGCCGGTGCCCACTGGCGGCCAGCTTGAGCAGCCGCTCCTCGGGATCCTCGGACTCGCGGATGAAGGGAGCGGCGTCGAGAACGGCCCCGAAGGAGGCGGGCGACAGAAAGGTGGAGAGGCACCCACGGCTGCCGCAGATGCAGAGCGGCCCGACCTCGCGCACGTTGAGATGACCGACCTCACCGGCGTAGCCGAGAGCGCCCCGGTACATGCGGCCACCGGCCACGATGCCGGCCCCCGTGTATTGGTCGGCGCGCAGGAAGAGAACATCCCGGGCCCCGACGGCGGCGCCCCGCCGAACCTCGGCGAGAGCGGCCAGATCGGCGTTGTTCTCGACCCGGCAGGGCACGCCGAGCACGTCGGTGATGACATCGGCTGGCGCGAACCCGGAGAACATGGGCAGAATCCCGCGCGTGCCGAAATGCCCGGTGACCGGATCGACGGGCGCGGGAACGCTGAGCCCGACCTCACGCAGATCCCCAACGTCGTGCCCGTGCGCGGCAAGCAGGTCAGCGATGAGCTCCCCGGCCAGCCGAACCGGAGCCTCACCGGTCAAGCTCATGGAATTCGGATGGGCGGCCTGGTGAAGCACGGCCCCGGCGCCGTCGGCGACAACGACCCGGATCCCGTACGCGCTGATGGCCGCCCCGGCGAGCAGTTCCTTGGGCGTGACAAGCCGAAACCCGGGCGAGGGCCGCCCCGACCGCCCTTCCGGAGGCAGATCGCAGGGCTCGACAAGCCCATCGCGGCGCATATCGTCAAGCAGCTCGACAACGGCGGCCCGGGGAAGTTTGGTCAGCCGCACGACATCGCTGCGGGCCAGAGCCCCATGAGACCGCAGAAGCCCAACAATCCGCTCCCGCCGAGCAGCCCGCTCCCGCTGCCGAGGCGAGAGGTTCCGCTGCGCGACAGCTTCCACTTCACCACGCCGCCCTACGCTTCCCGCCTCACCACCGCGCCGCTCGGCCTCACCCGCACGCCGCTCCACCTGGCCAGCGCGGCGCTCCACGCTTCCGGCCTCACCACCGCGCCGCTCGGCCTCACCCGCACGCCGCTCGGCCTCACCACTACGACGCTCCACGCTTCCGGCCTCACCACCGCGCCGCTCGGCCTCACCCGCACGCCGCTCGGCCTCACCACCACGACGCTCCACGCCTCCCGCCTCACCACGCCCTTCGGCGCCGAAACCGCGAAGCTCCACGCCTCCCGCCTCACCACGCCCTTCGGCGCCACCACCACGCCACTCGGCGCCACCACCGCGCCACTCGGCGCCACCACCACGAAGCTCCACGCCTCCCGACAGTTCGCCGGGTCGTCCTACCGCTCTCGGGCCGGACATACCCGATTTATCTCCTTCATCGGGCGCGGGCGGTGAGGTGGGATCGGGGAGCGAGGGGAGCGAGGGGATCGCGTCGGGTCCGGAGGCCGGATGAGACTCAAAGGCCGGGCGGAACTCGGGGAACGCGTCGAGCCCGGAGGCCGCATGAGACTCAAGGGCCGGGCGGAACTCGAAGGACGCGTCGGACCCGGACGCCGCATGAGACTCAAGGGCCGGGCGGAACTCGAAGGACGGAAGGGCTCCGGAGGCCGCAAGGGATCCGGAGGCCGCAGGCGAACCGGGAGCCGCAACCGACCCGGACGGCACAATCGGCCCGGACGCCGCAACCGACCCGGACATCGGGTGGGGCGTGGACGAAATGGAAGGCGTGGGTGACGTGGGAGGAACGGACGGGGCGGATGGGGGCAGGCGGCTCAAGGCGGCGGCTACCGCGCCCAGCAAGGCGGCTCGGCCTGCGAGTGTGCCGGCGTGGATTTCGGTTTGTTCGGCTACTGCCGGCTGGGCGTAGCGCAGCAAGGACTCCCGCACTCCGGCCACGATGGGGCCGTCCTCGGTGATCAGGGGGCCGTCGAGGACCACCAGCGATGGGTTGATCGTGTTGGCCAGGTCGGCCACCACCCGGCCGATCATGCGGCCCGCGTCGGCCAGGACCCGCTGGGCTATGGCGTCGCGGGTGGCCAGTTCCAAGGCCCGCTCGGCGGTCACCGCCTCGCCGTAGCTCGCGGACAGGGCGGCCAGCAACTCGCGCGGAGCCGCGATCGTCTCCAGGCAACCCCGGTTGCCGCAGCGGCACAAGGCTCCCGTCTCGTCGACCTGCACGTGGCCGATCTCGCCGGCCACGCCGGTTGCTCCCCGGTGCACCTCGCCGTCCAGCAGCAGGCCGCAGCCGATGCCCGAGGCGATCCTCAAGTAGCAGACGTCGCGCCGGCCTTGGGCCACGCCGTGGTTCACCTCGCCCAGCAGGCTCAGGTTGGCGTCGTTGACCACCGCCACCCCGTGCCCGAGCCGCCGGCGCAGCTCCGGTCCGGCCGCGAACCCGGCCCAGCCGGGCAGCACGCTGCTGGTGTGCACCACCCCGCCCGCCACCGGCGCCGGTAGTCCGATGACGGTCAGCCAGACCCGCCGGCCGTCCGGCACGCACTCCGTGATGAGCGCGGCGAACTCGTCGAGGATCTCCCCCGGCGTCGTCCCGGTGAGGACCCGGCCGCGCTCCACCTCGATCTCGCCGGTCAGCCCGGCCACGGCCACCCGCGCCGCCGCCACCCCCGGGCCGCCGCCCGCCGAGTCGAGGATCGCCCCGACCACGTAGCCCGCGGCCGGTCCCAGCGACAGCAACCTCGCCGGCCGGCCCTGATGGCCGGCCGCCACCGGGTCCGACTCGACCAGGGCGCCGGCCGCCAGCAGCTTGGTGAGCAGGCCGTTCACCGTCTCGCGGGCCATGCCCGTACGGCGGATGAGGTCGGTGCGGCTGATCGGGCCGGCGTCGCGGACGGTCGCCAGCACCAGGTCGCGGCCGGTGATTTGCGCGGGGCGGGTCGCCATCGCCGAAGCGTACCCCCGGGTTTTGCTCGTTTTCTCGGTTAAGGCCGCAGTGACCCACAACACCTGGCACCCGAGCCCCGAAAACTCGCAGAAATAACCGAGGAAGAAGACGAATCAGAGCTTCCGTACGGCCGATCTACCTCTGGTTTGGTGTTAATCGGCTCATTACCTTCGAGATATCAGGTGGTAACGAGCCGGGCCCGGCAAGGTACCTGTCCCACATTTGCGTAACCCAAGGAGGTTGCGATGACCGAGTTGCCACCGGTTGCCGGCCTGCGGACCGCCGACCCCTCGCTGAACGATCAGATGATCGACCAGGTGAACCCGATCAGCGGCGTCCCGCTGAAGGTGACTCCCCCGGACGCGCCCAAGCGCCTGATCTCCGCGATGGCGCTCGCGCAGTTCGGCGCCTACCTGACGATCATGACGCCGGTCGTGGTCACCCTCTCCGTCCGCGTGGCCGAGATCGCCCCGGACAACAAGGCCTCCGCCCTGAGCGCCGTGCTCTCCGTGGGCGCGCTGCTCGCTCTCGTCGGCAACCCCTTCTTCGGCGCCATGAGCGACCGCACCCGGTCACGTTTCGGGCGGCGCCGGCCCTGGCTCATCGGCGGCATGATCGCCGGTCTGCTCGGTCTCGCCATCGTCGCCACCGGCAGCTCGATCCCGGTGCTCACCCTCGGCTGGGCCGTCACGCAGCTCGGCGTGAACGCGACCCTGGCCACCCTGACCGCGCTGCTGCCCGACCAGGTGCCCGCCCATCAGCGTGGCCGCGTCGGCGGCATCCTCGGCCTGATGACCTCGATCGCGATCCTGGCCGGCACCGCCCTGGCCGCGCTGCTCTCCGGTCACACCTTCGCGATGTTCATGGTCCCCGCGGTCATCGGCACCCTCACCGTGGCGCTGCTCATCTCGATCCTCAAGGACCGCCCGGCCGCCGCCGGCCAGCACGAGACGTACGACTTCAAGGAATTCCTGCGCACCTTCTACGTCAACCCGCGCAAGTTCCCCGACTTCTCCTGGAACCTGCTCAGCCGGTTCCTCATCTGGATGGGCATCGCCAGCGTCACGACCTACCAGTCGTACCTGCTGATCGACCGCTTCGGTTACACCACCGACAACGTCGCCACCGCCGTGCTCATCGCCACGCTGCTGACCACGGCCGGCATGGTGGCCGGCTCGACGATCGGCGGGTGGCTGTCCGACCGTACGGGAAACCGCAAGCCCTTCGTCCTCGTCGCCGGCGTCGTCATCGCCGTCTCCCTGCTGGGCATCGCGGTCAGCCAGAGCTTCGCGCTCTTCCTCGTCTCCGTCCTCGTGTTCGGCGTCGGCGAGGGCCTCTACCTCGCGGTCGACCTGGCCCTGGCCACCGAGGTGCTGCCCAACCCGGACGACGCGGCCAAGGACATGGGCGTGCTGAACATCGCCAACGCCCTCCCCCAGTCGCTCGTGCCGATCCTGGCCGCCCCGGTCCTCGCCATCGGCTCCAGCGACAGCGAGAACTACGGCCTGCTCTTCCTCCTCGGCGCGATCGTCGCGATCGTCGGCTCCCTGCTGGTCCGCCTCGTCCGCGGCGCCCGCTGATCTCTTCCTCCCGGAGGCACCCCATGTACCCGTACCAGAACCCCGCTGTGAAGACAGAGGACCGGATCAGCGACCTGATCGGCCGGATGACCCTCGAGGAGAAGGCCGGCCTGATGTTCCACACGATGGCCGCCGTGAACGCGGACGGCACGCTCTTCGAGCCGGACTCGGAGAAGGGCATGTTCCCGTCGACGCGCTGGCTGGTCGAGGACAAGCTCATCAACCACGTCAACATCCTGACGATGGGACCGGTCGCGCCTTCGAAGATCGCCGAGTGGCACAACCGGATCCAGGAACTGGCGGCCAGGACCCGGCTCGGGATTCCGGTGACCGTCTCGACCGATCCGCGGCACGGTTTCATCGACAATCCGGCGACCTCGGCCGCCGCCGGCGGCTTCTCGGTCTGGCCGGAGCCGATCGGGCTGGGTGCGACCAAGGACCCTTCGCTCGTACGGGAGTTCGCCGACATCGCCCGGCGCGAGTACCTGGCGGCCGGGATCCGGGTCGCCCTGCACCCGATGGCCGACCTGGCCACCGAGCCGCGATGGGCCCGCACCAGCGGCACGCTCGGCTCCGATCCGGCGACGGTGGCGGCGCTGCTGAAGGCGTACATCGAAGGGTTTCAAGGTCCTTCGCTCGGCCCGGACAGCGTCGCCACGATGGTGAAGCACTTTCCCGGTGCCGGACCGCAGATGAACGGCGAGGACGCCCATTTCCCGTACGGCCGCGAGCAGGTCTATCCGGGTGGAAGGTTCGCCGAGCATCTGGCGCCGTTCGAGGCCGCCTTCGAGGCGGGCGCGGCCCAGATCATGCCGTACTACGGGATGCCGATCGGCACGTCGTACGAGGAGGTCGGCTTCGGGTTCAACAAGGGCATCATCGAGGGGCTGCTGCGCGGGACGTACGGCTTCGAGGGTGTCGTCTGCACGGACTGGGGCCTGGTGACCGACGCCGACGACGTGTTCGGCGCGCCGATGCCGGCCCGCGCGTGGGGCGTGGAAAACCTGTCCCGGCTCGACCGGGTATATCGGATCATCGAGGCCGGCGCCGACCAACTCGGCGGCGAGTACTGCCCCGAGCTGGTCGTCCAGCTCGTTCAGGAGGGCCGCGTGGGCGAGGAGCGGATCGACGCGTCGGCCCGCCGCATCCTGCGGGACAAGTTCCGGATGGGCCTTTTCGACGACCGGCGGTACGTCTCCACGCCGGAAGCGGCGACGGAGATCGGCCGGCCGGCATACGTCGCGGCGGGCCTGGAGGCGCAGCGGCGCTCGATCGTGGTGCTCCAGTCGTCGGTGCTGCCGCTGTCCGAGGGCATCAACGTCTACGTCGACGGCGTCGACCCGGACGTGGCCGCCCGCTACGCCAAGGTGGTCTCGTCCCCGGCCGACGCCGACATCGCGATCGTGCGCCGCAACGCCCCCTACGACGACACCCGCACGACCGGCTTCGAGTCCTTCTTCCACGCGGGCCGCCTGGACTTCACCGCCGCCGAGCTCGACCCGGTCCTTTCCGTGGCCGACACGGTCCCCACGGTCGTCGACGTGCTGCTCGACCGCCCGGCGGTGCTCACCCCGCTGGCGTCCCGGGCCGCCGCTCTGACGGGCAACTTCGGCGCCTCGGACGAGGCGTTGTTCGACATCCTCTTCGGCCGTACGAAGCCGTCCGGCACCCTGCCGTTCGAGCTGCCCCGCTCGATGGAGGCCGTCGCCGCCTCCCGCGAGGACGTCCCGAACGACACCGAGGACCCTCTCTTCCCGTACGGCCACGGTCTTACGCTCTGAGGCCCACTTTCGGCGCTGCCGTACCTCCGCGGGGGTACGGCAGCGCCTTTGCACCGCCTCCCTACGGGGGACGCGCCCAGGGCCCGGCCACGGAAGGATCCCGGCATGGGAAGAACAGTGGTGGTCACGGGCGCGACAAGCGGACTAGGCCGGGAGGTGGCCGGCGTGCTGGCCGCCGCGGACTGGCGGGTGATCCTGGCCTGCCGCGACCCGGTGCGGGGCCGGGCGGTGGCGGCGGCGATCGGCGGCGACACGCTCGTCCGGCCGCTCGACCTGGCCGACCTGGCGTCGGTGCGCCGCTTCGCCGACGGCCTGCACGGTGACGTGGACGTGCTCATCAACAACGCCGGGGTGATGGGCGTGCCCTACGCGACGACCGCCGACGGACACGAGCTGCACTTCGGCACCAACCATCTGGGGCCGTTCGCGCTGACCGGCCTGCTGATCGACCGGATCCGCGACCGGGTCGTCACGGTGTCGAGCGGCCTGCACGTGCTCGGACGGCTCCCCCACCGGCGTTACCGGCGTTGGCTGGCCTACGCCTCGTCCAAGCTGGACAACCTGCTGTTCGCCTTCGAGTTGCAGCGCCGGCTGACCGCCGCGGGCCGCCCCACCCTGTCCTTGGCCGCGCATCCGGGCGTCGCCGCGACCGAGGGCCAGCGCCGGGACACGTCACTTCAGGGGAGGATCCTGGCCGGTGGCGCGGCCCAGAGCCCACGGAGTGGCGCGCTCCCGATCCTGCACGCGGCAACCGAGCCCGTCGTCGCCGGTGGCATCTGCGTCGGTCCGGACGGCTTCATGCAGCGCACAGGGCAGCCGACCGTCGTCCGCACGAGCCGCGCCTCCCGGGACCCGGAACGGGCGGCCGCTCTCTGGAAACGGTCCGAGGACCTTACTGGGGTCCGCTTCACCCGGTTGGCCAGGGCGTCCCGATGATCGGGGTGACGCCGAAGTCGGCGGCGATGGTCTGGAAGTCCTGGAACAGCAGGGTCGTGGTGAGCCTGCCCCCGCTGACGACGCCGCGGGCGCTGACCCGGCGGCCATCGGCGTCGAAGACGAACACGGGACCACCGCTGTCCCCCTTGCGGGCCGCGGTCGCCCCGTGGGTGCTGGTCGCGGTGACCATGCTGGTGACGGTGATGTCGTCGCCGTCGGAGTCGGTCAGCCGGTAGGACGCGTTGAACTCGTTGTTCGTACGCAGGCCACACACGACCGCGCTCTTGCCGCCGGATTGGCACAGCAGCTCTCCGGTGAAGACGTTCCGCCATCCGGACACGGCCGAGGAGAACGGGTTGCTGAACGGGCCGTTGTAGATGTAGCCGTCCGCGTTCGTCCGGACGAGGAGCACGTCATGCCGCCAGTTCTCGCGGGTTACCGCGCCGATCTCCTCGCCGGTCGGATCCTCGAAGGCGTAACCCGGTGAGGCGCAATGAGCGGCCGACACCAGCCACTCGGCCGCTCCGAACCGGTCCCGCACCCCGAATCCGGAGGTGCACGCCTTCTTGAAGTAGCCGGCCAGGGTGGTGTGTACCCGTGCGCCACCCCACCAGGGCGGGCCGTCGTTCCCCCGGGTCATGAACTCGGCGGGCGCCCGCTCCACGAGCGTGACCGGAACGCCGGCGTGCGAGAGTGCGATTCGCGAAACCGCCCGTCCCGACCAGGTGACGCGCAGCCCGCTGCCGTCGCCGCTGGCCGCGACGCTGTTGACGCCGGTTTCCGCGGACACCGCCAGGACTCGTTCCGCCGCGCGGTCGAGCTCGGCACGCGAATAGGCGGCCGGCCGCACGCCGACCGGCGCGATCCGCTCCGCGCGCTTCACCGCCTCGGCCACCGGCGCGGGAAGGGCACCCTTCCACCACAGCACCACCGCCCGGCCCTCGAATCCGACGTTCGTGAACCCCGGAGCGTGCTCGGACTCGATCCGCTCCAGGATCATCTGCGCCGACGGGCGCAGCACGTCCTGCTGATACCGCATCTCGGCCCACGTGCTCGCGTCCAGAACTCCCCGGAGGTGCTCGGGTGGGCCGGCCGCCAAGCTTGCGGCGGGTGTCACAGCGGTCACCACGACCAGTGTCACGAACAACGCCGTCAGGACCCCGCAGGCCAGGCGCGGACGTGAAAGACGCAGACGTGACATGGTTCCCCCGTGATGACGAGCCGTACCCGTAATTGCGATACAACCGCCGCGGGCGCCGATCGTGGAGCCGTCGTCCGAGATCCGACGGGTTCGGTGGCGGAGACGGGGCGAGTCGAACGCCCACGGGTTTTACCCCCAACCGCTTTCGAGGCGGCGGCCGGCGCCCATCGGCTGGCGTCTCCCGGTGTTCCGACATTGAGGAGAGCAAGGGATTCGAACCCTTGGTAGAAGCTGATGCCCCTACTGCGGATTAGCACTCCGCCGCCTTCAACCGGACTCGGCCAGCTCTCCATTTTATTGCGTACCCGGAGCGCGATTCGAACGCGCACTGGCGCCGTCCTGAGCGGCGTGCCTCTGCCGTTGGGCTACCCGGGCCGGAAAAAGAAAACGCCGCCATCCCTCAGGCGGGCGGCGGCGTCAAAGGCGCCACCGTCTTCGGCCACTCAGCAGGGAAATCGACATCTCGGTTCTCCTTTCCCCGCGTCTCGGTGGTGATGACCATGTTAGGAGGCGGCCGGCGGCGGTGGCAACGCATTTAATCGGCGGAGTTCTGCCTTGCGGACCTTGTTCGATCCGGTGCGGGGAAGGCCGTCCACGATGGTGAAATGGGCCGGGATCTTGTATCTGGCCACTCGCTCGATGAGGTGGGCACGCAATTGGTCAGCGGTGGGCGGCGGGCCCGGGGCGGGGACGATGAAAGCGCGGCCCACCTCGCCCCATTTCTCGTCGGGAACGCCTATCACGGCGGCCTCGGCGACCGCCGGATGCTCGAAGAGGGCCGCCTCCACCTCGGCCGGGTAGACGTTCTCGCCGCCGGAGATGTACATGTCCTTCAAGCGGTCCAGGATGTGGAAGTGGCCACCCGCGTCGACCTCGGCTATGTCGCCGGTGCGGAGCCAGCCCTCGGTGAAGGCGTCCGCCGTCGCGGCCGGGTCGTTCCAGTAGCCGGGTGTCACGTTCGGGCCCCGGACCAGCACCTCCCCGGGGTTGCCGTCGACGCGTACGTCGGTGAAGAAGACCGGGACCCCGGCCGAGCCGACGTGGTCCAGGCTCTCGCGGGCCTCCAGGAAGGTCGCGCCTGGTGCCGTCTCCGTCATGCCGTAGCCCTGGCAGAACGTCAGCCCGCGCTCCTGATAGGCGCGGATCAGCGCCGGCGGGACGGCCGCCCCGCCGCTCATCACGCAGCGCAGCGACGACAGGTCCGTGTCGGGCCAGCGCGGGGACTGTGCGAGCGCCGCGAACATCGCCGCGACGCCGAACATCCAGGTCACGCGGTGCGCCTCGATCAGGTCGAGCGCCCGGCCGGCGTCCCAGGACGGCATGATGACGCACCGGCCGCCCTTCAGAACGGTCGGCAGCAGGCACTGGTTGAGCGCCGCCACGTGGAACAGCGGCGCGCCGATCAGGGTCACCTCGTCGCCGGCCACGTCGACGCCCACGAGCAGGTTGTACGTGTTCCAGATGACGTTTCCGTGGGTGAGCACGGCCCCTTTCGGGCGGCCGGTCGTCCCGGACGTGTAGAGGATGAAGGCCGGGTCGTCCAACTCCACGTCGACCTCGATGGGAGGTCCGTCGACGCCCGACAGCTCCGGCAGGTCGATGGTCGTCGGCGCTGACACCACGGCGCATTGCGGCGCGCGGATCAGGACCCGCGCGCCGCAATGGCCGAGCTGGTAGCCGGCCTCGGCCGCCGTGAGCCGGAAGTTCAGCGGGACGAAGACCCCGCCCAGCAGGTGGGTGGCGAACAGGGTCTCGACCAGCGCCGGATGGTTCGGCCCGACATAGGCGACCCGGTCGCCCCGGCCGACGCCTTCCGCCCGAAGCCGGTGGGCCAGCCGGGTGATCCGGTCACGCAGTTCGGCGTACGACCATGAATCGTCACCGAAGACCAGCGCGACCCGATCGGGCGAGATGGCGGCGCGCCGGGCCGGCCACGAGCCGAGTCCCCTGTTCATGGCGTCAGGGGTAGTACCGGTAGATCGGCCGCGCCACGCACGCCGGCTTGTCGGCGCCGTCGACCTCGACCGTGAAGTCGAGCTTCACCTGCGCTCCGCCGCCGCCGACCGGTGTCACCTCGGCCACCGTGGCGGCCAGGCGGATCTTCGACCCGACCTTCACCGGCGACGGGAACCGCACCTTGTCGAGCCCGTAGTTGATGCCCATCGACACGCCGCCCACCTGGAGCAGCTCCGAGAAGAACGGGATCACGAGTGACAGGGTGAGATATCCGTGGGCGATCGGCGCCCCGAACGGTCCTTCCTTGGCCCGCGCGACGTCGACGTGGATCCACTGGTGGTCGCCGGTGGCCTCGGCGAACTGGTTCACCCGGTCCTGGGTGACCTCGAGCCACGCGCTGTGCCCGAGGTCCTTACCGGCGAGGGTCTTGAGCTCGTCGATGCCGTTGACGCTGATCATTGATGGCGCCCCTTTCGTCTTCCCGATTCTCGCCCGGCGCGGCTGCGACTGCCGTCTCAAAGTTTCGCCGTGAACGGCCGGGGATACGGCGCCGGCCGGTAGTGCACGAAGTCCGTGGACGAGGCCAGGGCGTTCAGCGCCTCCGGCGACGTCCCCGACCAGTGCCCGCTGCCCACCCGGCGTTCCAGGGTGCGCAGGGCGGCCAGCATCTCGCCCGCGGTGAACGTACAGTGCCCGGCCCGGTGCACGAACGCCTGCCGCAACAGCTCCGGCGACCGCACCGCCTCCCGATAGGCCCGCTGCACCTGCACCGGCACCAGGGCGTCCCCGGTGGTGTGAATGGTCATCAACGGATCCTGGAGGCGTCCCGTGAACGACAGGTTCCGCGCGATGTACGCCACGGCACCGCGATCGGCGCTGATCCGGGGTGCCCCGGCCAGCGCCCGCAGGTCGTCGTCGAGCGACGCCCCGGCCGTGCGGTAGAGGGCCTTCACTTCCTCGCGCAGCGACGACCGGGCCAGCATCCGCCGGTAGTCGACGCCGGTGTTCCACGACATGTTCCCGCCCGCGCGGCTCTCCGCCTCCTGCCGCCACGACAGCCCCACGTAGATGGTCGTCCCCAGCGCCTTCGCCTGGTTCCGTTGCGCCGTCTCGTAGTCGCCCGGCGCGGGCTCCGGCAGCGCCGGATCGTTCCAGGCCGGGATGTTGTGCAGCGCCGCCGCCAGGGCCGTCCGCGCCCGGCCCACCGCCGTCGTCTGGGCCTGGGCCAGCGCCGAGTTGAGCACCCCGGCCGACGCCAGGGCCGTCGCTTGGTCCTTCAGCCGTACGAGGGGCAGGCCGCTTCCCGGAAGCAGCAGCGTCCGCAGGGCGAACAGCGGGTCGAGCGTGTTGTTCCAGTTGGCCACGCCCCCTTGTTCGAGTCCGCACATGGCGAGCCCGCCCACGAACCGCGCCGGATATCGCTCCAGCAGCCCGGTGGTGACCATGCCGCCCATCGACGTGCCCCAGGCCAGCGTCCGCCGGGCCGTCCCGAACCGCGCGCCGAAGACGCCGAGCGTCGCGATCTGGTCGGGCAGCGCCTGTTCCAGCACCCATCCGGTGTCCGCATAGGACGAGCCGATCAGGGCGTACCCCTGACCGAGCAGTGTCTCCCGGACCTCGGCGCCGGGCGCGTTCTGCGCCGGATTCGGCGCCCCCTTGGGCGTATAGCCGTGGCTGTAGAGCAGAACGGTGCCGTTCCACGGCGTGGGCACGTCGAAGACGTATGTGGCCCCGGACGCCAGCGTCCCTTCGACGTGGGTGGCCGGCGCGACGGCCGAGGCGGGCGCGGACAGGCCGGCCAGGGCCAGCGCCAGCCCGGCGATCACAGCGACGGCGCGGTGCGTTCTCATGCGCGATCCTCCAAGGAGTCGGCGGCCACCGGCCGGCGGACGGCCCGGCCGGTGGATGACGTCTTCGGACGGCGGGAGGCCAACCGGCGGGCCGTGGGGACGATCCCCTTCGGCATGTAGCGGACCGCCAGTATCAGAAGCAGGGCGTAGACGGCGTACGACAGGACGCTGGGCGCGTAGCTGGGCATGCCGGGCTGGGTGCCGAGCTCGTTGAGGAACTGGACCAGCAGGACGATGACCGCGGCGCCCACCACCGGGCCGGCGATGGTGCCCAGGCCGCCCACCACGGCCATCACCACGAACTCGATCGAGAGCAGGACCGGGAACGAGCCGGGGGCCAGATAGCCCAGGTAGAAGGCGTAGACGCCGCCGGCCAGACCGGCGAAGGCGGCCGAGAGGGCGAAGACGGCCAGACGGTAGGCGCCGACCGGCACGCCACTCGCGGCGGCCGCGGTCTCGCTGGTGGCGGCGGCTCTCAGGGCCCGGCCCGGGCGCGAGGCCACCACGTTGCGGGAGATGAGCAACACCACGGCGAGGACGGCCCAGACGACGTACGCGTAACCGATGTCCTCTTTCAAGCCGGACAGACGCGGGATGCCCTGCAAGCCGATCGCGCCACCGGCCCACGTGCCCTGGCCGAGCAGGGACAAGAGGATCAGTTGCACGGCCAGTGTGGCGAACGCGAGGTGGTGTCCGCGCAGGCGCAGCAGCGGGGCGCCCAGCAGCACGGCGGCCGCGGCGGCGGCGACCGGGGCCAGCAGCAGGCCGAGCAGTGACGGGACGCCGTGCACGGAGAGGAGACCGGCCGCGTACGCCCCGATCGCGTAGAACGCCGCCTGTCCCAGGGAGACCTGCCCGGCGTACCCCATGAGAAGGGAGACGCCGGCGGTGACCGTCGCGGCCAGCCCGAGCAGGATGAACACCGACAGCTGCTTCTCGGGCAGCAGAGGCGGCAGCGCGAGAGTGACCACGGCGACGGCGAGCAGCCACAGCTTGTTCATCGGGCCGCCTCGCGGACCGGGCCGGTGCGGGCGGCCTGGACGATCATGACGGTGAGCATGAGGAGCAGGGCCACCTCCAGCTGATAGGCGCCGCCGCCGTAGCCGGCGATCAGGGTCTGGGCGACGCCGAGCAGCAGGCCGCCGGCCAGGGCCACCGCCGGGCGGGTGAGGCCGCCCAGGACGGCGGCGGCGAAGCCGTTGACGATCAGGGTGACGTCGCTGTCGAAGGTGACCTGCTGCACGGGGGTGGTGAGCACCCCGGCCAGGCCGCCCAGGGCGCCGCCGAGCGCGAACGCCAGCAGGCCCATCCGGCGGACGTCGATGCCGACCACCCGGGCCGCGTAGCGGTTGGAGGCGCAGGCCGACAGCGCCTTGCCGAGGTCGGTGCGGGTGAAGAAGAGGGCCAGGGCCGCGAAGACGGGCACGGTCACGGCGATGATGAGCAGGTAGTGGGCCTGGATGCGGGCGCCGCCGATGGTGGCCACCCCGGGCAGACCGGCGAAGGACCGGGGCTGGTCACCCCAGAGGACGATCTCGACCGCGTACGCGAACACGCCGAGACCCAGAGTGACGATGAGCGACGTGCCGGGGTCGGTGCCGGGCCGGCCGATGGCGACGACGCCGACCAGGACGCCGACGACCGCGGCCACGACCACCGCCAGCGACTCCGAGAGAATGTGGGGCAGACCGGCCGTGAGCAGGGTCGAGGTCAGCATGGCGGCGATGACGGCGAAGGCGCCCTGCGCGAAGTTGACCACGCCGGTGACCCGGTAGATGGCCACCAGGCCGCTGCCCACGAGGGCGAACCCGGCGCCGATGCCGAGGCCGGTCAGCACGTAGCCGAGGAAGTCACTCATAGTGGCCGCCCAGATAGGCCGCGGTCACCCGCTCGTCGGAGGCCAGGACCGCGGCGTCCCCGGCCAGGACGATCCGCCCGGCCTCCAGGACGTACGCCCGTGAGCACAGCGACAGGGCGAGCCGCGCGTTCTGCTCGATCAGCAGCACGGCCAGTCCGCGCTCGCGGTGCAGCGCCCGGAGATGGTCCACGAGCGTGTCGATGACCAGCGGGGCCAGCCCGAGGCTCAACTCGTCGATCACCAGCACGTCGGGCCGGGCCATCAGCGCCCGCCCGATGGCCACCATCTGCTGCTGTCCGCCCGAGAGCGTTCCGGCGTCCCGCTTGCGCAGCGGCACCAGAGCGGGCAACAGCTCGTAGATGTCCGAGGTGTCGCGGCCGCGCCGCCCGTTGCGCCAGCCGCCGAGGCGCAGGTTGTCGTCGACGCTGAGGTCGGCGAAGACCTCCCGCCCTTCCGGCACCTGCGCGAGCCGCCCGTCGACGGTGACCCGTCCGGCATCCGTCTCGACGAGACCGGAGAGCGCCTTCACCAGCGTCGTCTTCCCGGCCCCGTTGGCACCGATGAGCGCGACCATCTCGGATCTGTCCAGGGAGAGGGAGACGCCGTCGAGGGCTGTCGCGCCGGAATAGCGCACGGTCAGCGAGGCCACGTCCACGAGCGTCATGCGCTCGCTCCCAGATAGGCGGCGATGACCTCCGGGTTGGCGCGGACCTCGGCCGGCGGGCCGGAGGCGATGACGCGGCCCAGGTCGAGGACCGTGATCTGGTCGGCCAGGCTCATGACGAAAGCGACGTCGTGCTCGACCAGGAGCATGGTCAGGCCCGCACGCCGCAGGGAGGCCAGCAACTCGGCCAGGTGCTCGCGCTCCCCCGCCCGCAGACCCGAGGCCGGCTCGTCCAGGAGCAGCAGGCGGGGCTCGCCGCACAGGGCACGGGCCAGCTGCAACGCGCGCTGCTGGCCCAGCGGCAGGTCCTCGGCCGGCCGGGCCGCCCAGTCGGCCAGCCCGGTCAGCGACAGGCACTCCAGGGCCCGGGCCCGGATCTCCCGCTCGGTGCGGTGGTGCGACGGCAGGCGCAGCGCCCCGGCCACGAACCCGGACCGCGTGGTGCCGTGCGCGCCGACCATCACGTTCTCCAGGGCGGACAGGCCGTGGAAGATCCGGGCCGCCTGGAACACCACCGCCACCCCGAGGCGGGAGCGGCGGTGCGCCGCGAGCCGGTCCACGCGCACGCCGTCGAGCTCCACACGGCCCGCACCGAGGGCGAGCTGGCCGCCGATCAGGGCGAACAGCGTCGACTTGCCGGCGCCGTTGGGCCCGATCACCGCCCGCAGCTCGCCCGGCGGGACGTGCAGATCGACGTCGCGGACGGCGTAGACGCCCCCGAAGGCCCGCGACGCACCGGTCACCGCGAGCGCGGCGCCCGCCATCAGCGCCCGCCCAGCTTCTGCGCCGAATATTCGGTCGGCACGAAGACGCCCTTGGTCACCGTTGTGATGGCGATGAAGTCGGTGGTCAGGCCGCTGTGGTCGGTGGCGGAGTATTTGTAGGTGCCGTTCGGGGTGGTCAGCGTGAGGCCTTCGAGAGCGTCGCGGACCTTCTTCTTGTCCGTGCCGCCGGCCGCCTTCAGCGCCGCCGCGAGCAGCTTCACACCGCTGTAGCCGTCCTGCGCGAACTGGGGCGGCGGATAGCCGTACTTGGCCTCGAACGGCTTGGACAGCTCCTCGATCGCCGTCTTCTGCTCGCCGGCCGGCAGGGTGTCGCCGACCACGCCGATGGAGCTGGCCACCACCGCGCCCTCGGCGGCCGCGCCGGCCGGTTCGAGGAAGAGCTTGCTGGCCTGGGCGCCGGTCAGCACCAGCGGGATCTTGAGGCCGCTGGCCGCGTACTGCTTGGTCAGCGCGACCGCGGGCGCGCCGGTGGCCCACACCATGAGGGCCTGGGCGTCGGACGAGCGTACGTGGGTGAAGACCGCTCCGAACTCGGTCGCGGTGGTCTGGAACTGCTCGATGGGGTTCAGCGTGACGCCGTACTGCCCGGCCTTGGCCTCGAGGCCCTTGAAACCGGCCACGGCGTAGCTGCTCTTGGTGTCGTAGGCGACCGCGACCTTGGTCAGCTTCTGCGCCTGGAAGTACTGAAGGGCCGATTCGGCGTACGTCCCGGACAGCGCCGGCACCACGAAGACGTACGGATGAACGGGTTTGACCTGTTCGTCGGCCGGGGTGAGGGAGAGGTACGGGATCTCCTCGCGGTCGACCAGCGGGACCGTGGCCAGGGCGGAGTTGGAGAAGGGCGAGCCGATGACGGCGTCGGAGTCGCCCTTGAGCTCGTTGAAGGCGAGGACGGCCTGGTCGGGCAGGCTCTTGTCGTCCTTGACGGTCAGCTCGATCTTGCGGCCGTCGATGCCGCCGGCCGCGTTGATCTGCTCGACGGCGAGGGCCACGGACTTCTGGTTCTCGGTGCCGAGCGGCGAGTAGTTGCCGGTCAGCGAAACGATCTGGCCGACCTTGACGGTGTCGCCGGAATCCTCGCCCCCGGAGGACGAGCAGGCGGCGAGGACGAGGACGAAGGCGAGGAGCGGAACGGTTCTGCGCACGGGTTGCCTCCCGTTACGACCATTGTCAGGCTTCGATGACCCCCGAAGTTAGGCGCATCTTCCACAGCCGTCAATAATCTGCCTAATATCTAGCCCATGCCGCTAACGGAGGCGAGGCCTCAGACCTTGCTGCTCATGCTGTTCGGTGATTTCGTGCTCGACCGCGACGTCCGCGTCTTCTCCGGCAGCGTGATCGACGTCTGCGACCGGCTCGGCATCTCGTCGCACGCCGCCCGCTCCACGCTGACCCGCATGGTCAGCCGCGACCTGCTCCAGCGGCAGCGCGACGGCCGCCGCATGTATTTCGGGCTGACCGAGCGCTCGACCACCCTGCTGCGCGACGGCCGCACCCGCATCTGGCGCACCGGCGCGGTGAACGACCACTGGGACGGCACGTGGACGCTGCTGAGCTTCTCGCTGCCCGAGTCGTGGCAGCGCCAGCGGCACGACCTGCGCTCGCAGCTCGCCTGGTCGGGCTTCGGGCCGATACAGGGCGGGCTGTGGATCGCCCCGGGCGAGGTCGGCGCCCAGCAGATCGTCAGCGACCTCGGTCTCGAGGCGCACGCCCGGGTGTTCCACGCGCGGGCCGGCGCGCTCACCGACATCGGGGCGATGGTCTCCGACGCGTACGACCTGGGGGCCCTCGCCGCCCGCTACGACGACTTCCTGGCCCGGTGGGACGGGCCGCCCCCGCTGGCCGACCCGCTCGCGGCCCGGCTGAGCCTGATGGCCGAGTGGCTGCACGCCATCCGCCGCGACCCGCGGCTGCCGGTCGAGCACCTGCCCGCCGACTGGCCGGCGTCCCGGGCCCAGAAGGTCTTCCGGGAGCTCGAGACCGCGTACGCCGAACCGGCCCGCTCCGTCGCCGAGGAGGTCCTCGAATACTTAAGTTCTTGAGTCGGTTGCCGACTGACAAGGAGTGCGGAAGCTGATTCTGGTCCTCGCCGCGGGCGTGGCCCTCCAGCTCGCCCTGCCTCATCTACCTGACAGCGGCGGCCTGCTGGTCGCCAACCTGCCGGTCGCGCTGGCCGGCCTGGTCGCCTGGTTCGGTTTCCGCGAACAGGCGCGACGGCACACCGGCCGCGAGCGGGCCGGGCTGCTGCTCGGCTCCGGCGCCGGGATCCTCCTGGGGATCTCCTATCTGCTGTACGCCCTCGAGGGCGCCGTGGGCGCGAACGCCACCGTCGAAGCGGCGGCCGACCTCACCTCGGTCGGCGCCGCCCTGGTGAGCGTCCCGGCCGTACTGCTCTGCGCGCCACCGTTCCCCAGCTGGCTCACCCGTGTCATGTACCTCATCGAGGTCGCCACCGCGGCCGGCGCGATGTTCGCCGTGGTCTGGCAGTTCGTGCTGGTGCCGACCGGAGCCGACCCGATCTGGGTGGCGATTCTCTCGCCCGAGATCGTCACGGCCGCCCTCGCACTGATGCTCATGTCGCGCACCAGCGGCCGCAACTCACTGCACCTGCTGGCCGCGGCGATGGCGACCTTCGCCCTGGCCGCGGTCCTCAGCGTCCGCGTGCACGCTTTCGACCTGCCGTGGTACTCCTACGGGCTCGGCGGCGCCTATCTGGTCGGCGGGCTGATGATCGCGCTGGCCAGCCGGGAGGAGGTGCCGCCGGCCGACCCGACCGGCTGGCGTGCCTTCACCAGCTTCTGGAGCACGGTCTCGTCCGTGCCGACCGCGCTGCTGCTCGTCTGCGTGCTGATCGAATATCGCGACGATCGCACCCTGAGCCCGGTGCTGATCTCCGTGCTGCTCGGCTCGACCGCCCTGGCCATGGTCCGGCAGTTCCTGAGCCTGCTCATCGTGCGAAGGCTGCGCGCCGAGCTCGACCATCAGGCCTTCCACGACTCGCTCACCGGCCTGCCCAACCGGGCCGCCTTCCACCGGCACGCCGCCGGCCTGACCGGCACGGCCGCCGTACTCATGCTCGACCTCGACGGATTCAAGAAGGTCAACGACACGCTCGGGCACGCCGCCGGCGACGCACTGCTGGCAGCGGTCGGCCGGCGCATCGCGACCGAGGTGCGCCCGGGCGACGTGGTGGCGCGGCTCGGCGGCGACGAGTTCGCGGTCGTCATGCCCGGCGCGACCGGGGCCGAGGCCGGATCGCTGGGCGCGCGCCTGCTGGAGCGCATCGGCGCCCCGATCCCCTATCGGGACACCACGTTGCACGCCCGGGGCAGCCTCGGGATCAGCGTGGGCACCGATGTCGAGACCCTGCTGCACGAGGCCGACACGGCCCTCTACGCGGCCAAGGCGGCCGGCAAGGGCGTCGTGCGCGGCTACGCCCCGGCGTGAGGGTCGGCCGTCGTGTGCGGCATCGCCGACAGGGACAGCACGTGCTGGGCCGGGCTGCCGGCCGGCGCGTAGAGCACCAGGCTGCCGTCCTGCTCGGCGTCGCGGCGCACCGCGTGCTGCAGGACCACCACGCCCGCGCTGGCCAGCAGCGTCACCCCGGTCAGGTCGACCGTCAGCGGCCGGGTGCCGCCGCGGGTGAGGCGCTGGAGCTCCTTGGCCAGGAAACCGGACGTGGCCAGCGTGACCGGCCCGTCCAGGCGCACCCGCGGGCCCGGCGCCGCCGGCTGGTCGAGCACCAGGAGCAGGTCGGGCTCGTCGGCCGCGGGCGGGCCGACCCGCTCGGCGATCAGCAGCCGGGCCGGGGTGGTGACCCGGTGCCGCACCTCGGCCGTCGTGCCCCGGTGGCCGCGGCGCAGGCGGAACTGGTGCACCATCTGCTCGACCAGGATCAGCCCGAGCCCGCCCGAGGCCGCCGGTGGATGCTCGTGCCAGGCGCCGTCGTCGGCCACCTCGATCCGGACCTCGCCGCCGGCGTCCAGGTCGGCGCCGAGGCGCACCCGCCCCGGCGGGCCGCCGCGATAGGCGTGCTGGATGCAGTTCGTGACCAGCTCGCTGACCGCGTGGCGCAGCGCGGCGACGTCCTTGTCGCCGGCGCCGAGGCCGCGCAGCCAGTCACCGACCGCGCCGTGCGCGCGGTGGATCGACGGCATCGCCGCCGGGAGCGACAGCCGCAGCGGCGCGGGCGGCGGCACCCGCTGCACGGCCAGCATCGTCACGTCGTCGGTGTGCCCGGTGGGGCGCAGCAACAGCTCGATCGTCTGCACGCAGACCCGCTGGGCCGCGGTGAGTCCCGAGTCGCGCAGCACCCGGTCGGCCGCCGTGTCCTCGGCCACGGTGGCCAGCTCGACCAGGCTCTCCGCGTAGTCCCGGCCCGGCCGCTCGATCAGGCCGTCGCTGACCAGCAGCAGCAGATCGCCCACGGCCAGCCGGTCGGCGCCGAGCGGGAAGTGGTCGCCCCCGCCGAGCGGCGGCGCGCCGGTCGCGGGCAGATAGCGGCTTGATCCGCCCGCACCGACCAGCAGCGGCGGCGGATGCCCGGCGGTGCAGTAGGTGAGCGAGCCGTCGGCCGGGTCGAGCACGGCGGCGCAGATCGTGGCTCCACGGGCCGCCGGCAGCCGCCCGGCCAGGCGGTTGGCCGCGGCCAGCGCGACCGTGATGTCGCCGTCGTCGAGCAGCCTGTCCTGCACGACCGCGCGGAGCTGGCCCATGGTGGCCGAGGCGGCCACGCCGTGCCCGGCCACGTCGCCCAGCACCAGCGCCAGGCGGCCGTCGCCGAGCGCCAGCGCGTCGAACCAGTCGCCGCCGGCCGCGGTGTCGGCGTCGGCCGGCAGATATCCGGCGGCGGCGCGGGCCCGGGGCAGCACCGGCATGCCGCCCGGCAACAGCTCCAGCTGCATGGCCACCACCACGTCGCGGGCCCGGGCGTAGCGCTGCTCGGCCCGCTCGGCCCGCCGCCGCTCGGCCTCCCGCTCGCGGACCCGGCCGGTCACCTCGACCGAGTACTGCGACAGTCCGGAGACCGCGCCCGCCTCGTCGCGGGCGGGCGTGACCACGATGTCGAAATAGCTCTCGGACCGGCTGCCGTCGTCGTGCTCGACCTGGAGTCGCCATTCACGCGCGTTCTGGACGGCGCCGGTGCGGTACGCCCGGTCGTAGATGTCGAGCACCTGCTGGGTCAGCGCCGCCGGGAAGACCTCGGCGATCGTGCCGCCGATCTGGTGGGCGCGGCCGCTGAGACGGCGCGCGAGCGCGTTGACGGCGACGATCTTGTGGTCGGCGCCTTCCAGGGCGAGCATCGCGATGGGCATGTTCTCGAAGACGCGCCGAACAGTCTCGGCGTCGCCAATGTCCTCAGCTGACAACCGTGCCTCCCCGGCGAGCGCCCGTCCCCGGACGAACCATAACCCCGCCGGTTGATCAAGGCCATGGCCTGCCGGGAGGTGGTGGTTCCTCGTCCGTGCGGCCGGCCGCGGGCAGCCACAGCACGAAGGTGCTCCCCCGCCCCGGTTCCGAGTGGGCGGCGACCCGGCCCCCGTGCGACTCGACGATCTGCCGGACGATGGCCAGGCCGAGGCCGGTGCGCCTTTCCGGGCCCTTCTGCGGCCCCTTCCAGAACCGGTCGAAGACCCGGGGCAGGTCCTCGGCCGCGATGCCCGGCCCCTCGTCGGCGACGGCCAGCCACAACCACGACCTCGTACGGCCCGTGGCCACGGTGATGGTGGAAGCGGGCGGCGCCAGCCGGACGGCGTTGGAGAGAAGGTTGCCGGCCGCGCGCCGCAGCGCGTCGGCGTCGCCGATCAGCCGCAGCCCGGGCTCGGTCGCGTAGGCCAGCCGCAGCCCCCGCTCGCGGGCCAGCGACTCCTCCCCCGCCTCGCGGGCCACCACGCTCAGGTCCATGTCGGCGTCGGTCATCGTGTCGGCCTCACGGCGGGCGGTGGCCAGCAGATCCTCGACCAGCCGGGACATGCGCGTGGTGGCCCGGTCGACCACCGCCACGGCCCGGCCGCGCTCCTCCGGCGTGGCGCCGGGCGCGGTCAGCGACGCGTCCAGGTTGGTCCGGATGATGGCCAGCGGGCTGCGCAGCTCGTGCGAAGCGTCGTCGATGAGCTGCCGCTGCGCCTGGAAGGCGTGATCGAGCCGGTCCAGCATGGAGTCCAGGGTGTCGGCCAGGTCGCGCAGCTCGTCGCGCGGCCCGTCGAGCCGGATCCGGCGCGACAGGTCGGTCGCCTGGATCTCACGGGCGGTCCGGCTGATCGCGCCGACCGGCCGCAGCGCCCGGCCCGACAGCACCCAGCCGACGCCCAGGCTGGCCACGAAGAGCCCGCCGAGGGCGTACAGCGAATATTGCCGCAGGTTCTTCAGGGTGTTGTAGTTGACCGCCGCCTCGATCTCGCCGACCTCGGCGAACGTGACCTGTCCCAGATATTGGCGGTCCTCGTAGAGCCGGGCCGTCCGCTCGGTGATCGGCTGCGGCTCGGTGGTCTGCGCGACGGCGATGTAGATGCCGCCGAGGGTCAGCCCGGCCAGCGCGAACAGCACCGTCGAGTAGATGACGGTCAGGCGCACCCGCAGCGACCTCACGGCGCCGCCTCCCGCAGCCGATATCCCCGGCCGACCACCGTGTCGATCCACCCCTCGCCCAGCTTGCGGCGCAGCGTGCCCACGGTGACCCGCACGGTCTGGGTGAACGGGTCGGCGTTGGCGTCCCACACGTGCTCGAGAAGCTCCTCGCTGGACACCACGTGCCCGGGGCGGGTCATCAGATATTCCAGGACGCCGAACTCCTTCGGCGTCAGCGACAGCGGCTCGCCGCCGAGGGTGGCCCGGTGCCGGGCGGTGTCGAGCACCAGGTCGCCCACGGTGAGCCGGGCCGAGCCGCCGGCGGTGTCGCGGCGCAGCAGCGCCCGGACCCGGGCCAGCAGCTCGGCCAGGTGGAACGGTTTGACCAGATAGTCGTCGGCGCCCCCGTCGAGGCCGCGCACCCGGTCGTCCAGGCCGCCGCGCGCGGTCAGCATCAGCACCCGCAGGTCACCCTGGCCGGGGGTCGGGGTCTCGCCGGTGCGCAGCGAGCGGCACAGTGCGAAGCCGTCGCCGTCGGGCAGGTTCACGTCCAGCAGCATCAGGTCGTACTCGTTGACGGTCAGCCGGTCGTACGCCTGGGCCACGTCGCCCGCGACGTCCACCGCGTAACCGGTGCGGGCCAGTCCCACCCGCAGGCCTTCCGCCAGATCTTCCTCGTCCTCAACAACCAGAAGGCGCATTCCTCGACTGTGCGCCGGATTCATGGGAGTTTGCTGAACCACAGCAGGGAGAACAATGCGGCCGCGACCGCGAGGACCAGACCGACGCCGATGAATCTCGCCGAGATGTCACGGACCTCGGTCTCGTGGCCGACCGAACTGCCGATGTCGGCGTACGCGTCCCGCAGCTCCTCCGAACTGGAGGCTTCGAAATACTGGCCGCTGGTGGCCTCGGCGATCGAGCGCAGCGTCTCGCCGTCGACCGGCACCGGCTGACCGCCCTCGATGCGGCCCTCGGCCGTGCCGAACGAGATGGTGTCGACCGGGACGCCGAGCTCGGTGGCGGCCCGGGCCGCCTCGGTGGGCTCCTGCCCCGAGGTGTTGGCGCCGTCCGACAGCACCACCACGCGGGCCGGCGGCACGTCCTCGCCGGCCTGGGCGTCGAGGGTGCGGATCTGGTCGAGCGCGGCCGCGATGGCGTCGCCGATCGCCGTGCCGGCCCGGCCGGCCGAGCCGTCGGAGAGCCGGTCGATCCCGCGGGCCAGCTCGTCGCGGTCGGTCACCGGGGGCACGAAGACCGAGGCCGTGCCGGCGAAGCCGACCAGGCCCACGTTGAACGGCTCGGGCAGGTCGCCGACGAACTCGTGCGCGGCCGCCTTGGCCGCGGAGAGCCGGTCGGGAGCCACGTCGTCGGCCAGCATCGACCGGGAGACGTCGACCGCGACGAGCACGGTCGCCCGCTCGCGCGGCACCTCGACCTCGGCCTGCGGCTGGGCGAAGCCGGCCACCAGCAGGGCCAGCATGCCCAAAAAGAGGCTGGCCGGGACGTGACGGCGCCAGCCGGGACGCTTCGGCGCGACCCGGTCGAGCAGGCGCAGGTTGGTGAAGCGGACGGCGTAGCGGCTGCGGCGGCGCTGGGCCCAGACGTACGCCCCGGCCAGCACCGCCACGGCGGCCAGCAACCAGAGCCTTTCCGGGGAGAGCCAGGTCATGCTGTTCCTCGCTTCCTGGTGGCGGCACGGCTCAGGCGCCTGCGCGCGTGCACGTGCCGGACGATGTCGGCGATCCAGTCGCGGTCGGTGCGCAGGGGCAGGTGCGCGGCGCCGGCCCTTCTGATCGCGGCCGCGATGGCCGTCTGCTGCTGGGTGGCCGCGGCGGCGTACCGCTGACGCAATCGACGGCTCGCCGTCGGCACCTCACGCCGCCGGCCGGTCTCCGGATCGACGAGGGTGAGGATGCCGACGTCGGGCAGTTCGCTCTCGCGCGGATCGCCGACCTGGACGGCCAGGACCTGATGGCGGGCGGCCAGGCGGCGCAACGGCTGTTCCCACTCGGGCGGCTTCGGCCCGAGGCCGTCCTCGTCGAGCCCGTCCAGGAAATCCGAGACGATGACGACGAGCCCGGCCTTCCTGGCGGTCATCTCCCGCAGGCCGGCCGCCAGAGATGCCGCGCCGGTCGTTCGCGGCGACTCGGCCAGCTTCCGCAGCAGGCTCATCAGCGGGGCCCGGCCGGTGCGAGCGGGAAAGCGGGTCGTCCCGTCCGGCGTCAGCACCGAGGCGCCGAGCCGGTTGCCGTTGCCGAGCGTGAGGAAGCCGACGGCCGCGACCGCCGCCACGGCCAGTTCCCGCTTCTCCAGCTCGGCCGTGCCGAAGTCCATGCTGGCGCTGGCGTCGACCAGCACCCAGGTGGCCAGTTCCCGGTCGGCGTCGACGGTCCGCACATGCGGCACCGTCGTACGCGCGGTGACCGCCCAGTCCATCCGGCGGACCTCGTCCTCGGCCGGGCGGTACTCGCGGCTTCCGGCCGGCTCGCTGCCGAGACCGGGCAACAGGCCGAGGTACGACCCGTGGAGCAGCCCGTCGAGCCGGCGCGTGACCACCAGCTCGAGCCGGCGCAGCCGCTTCTCCTCCCCGGACATCATGCGGCGTCCTGCTGCTGGGCGGGTGCGATCAACGGCAACGGCACCGCCGCCACGATCTTGCGGACCAGCTCTTCGGGCTCGACGCCGTCCGCGACCGCGTCGAAGCTCAGGACGAGCCGGTGCGCCAGCACGTCCTCAGCGATCTCCTGAAGGTCGGCCGGCAGCACGTAGTCGCGGCCGCGCAGCAGCGCCAGCGCCCGCCCGGCGGCGACCAGGCCGAGGGTGGCGCGCGGGCTGGCCCCGTAGGCCAGCTGCTCGGCCACGCCGGGCAGCCCGAACCGGGCCGGATCGCGCGTGGCCATGACCAGTCTGACGACGTACTCGGAAAGCGCGTGATGCACGAAGACCTCGCGGGCCTTGCCCTGCAACGCGGTCAGCGCCGTGGTGTCGAGCACCGGCTCGGCGCTGGGCCGCTCGCCGCTCATCCGGTAGAGGATGCCGAGCTCCTCCTGCTCGGTCGGATAGCCCACCACGACCCGCATCAGGAACCGGTCGCGCTGCGCCTCCGGCAGCTGATAGACCCCCTCGCTCTCGATCGGGTTCTGGGTGGCCAGGACCAGGAACGGCCGGGGTACGGGGTGAGTGCGGCCGCCGATCGAGACGTGCCCCTCGGCCATCACCTCCAACAGCGCCGACTGCACCTTCGCGGGCGCCCGGTTGATCTCGTCGGCCAGCACGATGTTCGCCATCACCGGACCGAGCTCGACGTCGAACGCCTCCTGCGACGCTCGGTAGATCCGGGTGCCGAGAATGTCCGACGGCACCAGGTCGGGCGTGAACTGGATGCGCCGGAACTCCCCGCCCACCGCCACGGCGAGGGTCTCGGCGGCCAGCGTCTTGGCCACCCCGGGCACACCCTCCAGCAGGCAGTGCCCGCCGGCCAGCAGCGCCGTCAGCAGCCGCTCGACCAGCCGGTCCTGCCCGACGATGACCTTCTTGACCTCGAAGAGCGTCTGCTCCAGCAGCCGCGCGTCAGTTACGTCCTCCGTCATGCCCCGATGACATCAACACGCACCGAAAGACAACCGAAGGTCCGTCACGGTCTCGGTGATCTGCCGGGTGGTCTGTGTGGCCACCCGGGCGTCGGTCGCGGCGTACGAGCAATAGGCGTTCAACCCGGTCGTCAGCGCCCAGCCGCGCCCCCGCGCCCAGGTCGCGTCGTCCACGCCGAGCGCGTCCCGGAAGACCGGCCGCGACGAGCCGGACAACAGCGTGTACGCCATCATCATGTCCCGGGCCGGATCGCCCGCACCGAGACCGCCGAAGTCGATGATCGCGCTGACCCGTCCGGCCACGGTCAGCACGTTGCCGATGTGGAAGTCGCCGTGGAACCAGACCGGCGGCCGATCCCACGCGGGCGCGTCGAGGGCCGTCTGCCACACGCTGGTCAGGGCCGCGGCGTCGAAGACCCCGGCCACGTTCGCGATCGCCCGCCGCGTCTCCCGGTCCCGCTCCGGCAGCGGCGGCCCATCGCCGGGCGGGGCCCCGTCGAGCGGAAACCGTTGAAGGCTGCGGAGAAACGCGGCGAGCGCCCCGGCCGCCTCCGGCGAATCCGCCAGGTCGACAGTGGCCACCTCGCCGTCCAGCCAGCGCGCCACCGACCAGTGCCACGGATAGCCGAGCCCGGGCCGCCCGACCGCGACCGGCTCAGGCACCGCCAGCGGCAGGGCGGGCGCCATCCGCGGCAGCCAGACGCTCTCCTTCACCGCCTGCCCGATGGCACCCTCGTGCCGGGGCAGCCGCACGGCGAGCTCGTCCCCCAGCCGGAAGATGACGTGATCGGACCCGCCCTGCTCCACAGCGCGCAGAGGCAGCCCCGCCCACTGCGGGAACTGCGCCTCCAGGAGCCCGGCGGCCAGCGCGGCATCGATCACCCTCGGGAAGCTACTGAAGCCGAACCGCCCGGCTCAACCGGATTAGGCCCCTATGGTGATCGCATGGACACCGGCGACGCTCTCTCCGGCACCGGTTTCGCCCTGGTCGCCCTGCTGCTGGCGGCCTCCGGCGTACGGACGCTGACCCGCGTGACCGTCCCCGAGCCCCACTTGCAGGCGTTCTCCCGCTTCGGCATGGCCGTCGCCTGCGCGGTCCTGGCCACGAGCTTCTTCCTGGCCGGATCGAGGCTGACGAGCGGACTGCTCCTGGGTGTGGCGGTCGTCGCGCTGCTGATCTCGATGATGCTCGAGAACAAGAGGAACCGCCGCCTCCGCCAGGAGCCCTAGAATCGCTTCCCGTGCCGATTGTGGGAAGGGACGCCGAGGTGGCGCCCGGCCGCGTCGTCGTGGTCGTCGATGTCATCCGGGCCTTCACGACGGCGGCGCTGGCGTTCGAGCGCGGGGCGACGGAGATCGCCTGCGTGGCCTCGGCCGAAGCGGGCCGGAGCTTCCGCCGGGCGCGGCCGGAACGGCTCCTGGCCGGGGAGGTCGCGGGACTCAAACCGCCCGACTTCGACTACGGGAACTCGCCGCTCGAAATGTCCACGGCGGAGTTGGGCGGCCGCGCCCTGATCCAGGCGACCTCGAACGGGACGCGGGGCCTCGTCCGCCATCCGGCCGCGGCGGCGGTGCTGGCGGTGTCGGCGCTGAACGCGGCGGCGACCGCACGGTGGATCGCCGAGAACCACGCGGACACGCCGTGGACGATCGTCTGCACCGGGCGGACCGCCGAGGACTGGGCCTGCGCGAGATACGTGAGCGAGCTTCTCGACGGCGGAGATCCGAGCCGGGCGGAGCTGGTGGCGGGCATCAGGCAGGGCGCGGCCGAGCACGCCCGGGCGTACGAGGGAAAGCCCGCCCACGAACGGGTCGACCTGACCGGCGACCTGCCCTACTGCTGCGAGGTCGACCGGTCGGATTTCGCCATGGTCGGCCGGATCCACGAGGACCACGTCGTGCTCGAACGAACCCACCGGCGCTGGGAGCATCGTGGCGCTGACGCCACCGCGCGGCTGAAATCTGAGGGGGAACCGGGCCGTTTCTGAGGTGTCGCTCCCGATGTTTGGGGGCTCGGCGCCGACCAGGCTTCGACTCATGACGCATCGAAGCCTGGAGGTCCCATGTTCAGCTCTGTAGCCGCCGCGTTGCTGGTGGCGACGGTTGTCGCGGTCGAGCCGGTCGAGCCGCCGCCCACACCGGAGCCCGCGGCCGGCACGCACTTGTGCGCGATCGACTTCGAAGTGAGCGGGCCCAGCCCGTACGGCCGATGGAATGCTGTTGCCTGCAACGGGCGTCAGCCGCGGCCGAGCGCCGCCCAGATCTGGCTCACGTTGTCGTAGGTGACGCCGTCCGGCAGGCTGTCGAGGTCGGCCAGGACGTCGTCCGGAGCGCCGAGCGTCTCGGCGCTCCGCCGCAGCGCCTCGCGGTCGCCGGGCAGCGCGGACAGGCCGATGAAACGCCCGAACCGGCTCAGGTCGCCCGCGGGATCGCCGTCGTTCACCGGCGAGACCTCGGGCTGGTCCTCGCCCGGCGGCTCGGCCATCTTCCACTCGTCGGCCCGGCCCTGGTCGTGGCCGCGCTCGCCGCGCTCCAGGGCGTCGTCGACGCGGGGACTGTGCTTGTTGCTGCCTCGTTCCATGACGACAGCCTTCCCGTGTCACATGGCGCTAAACTCTAGCGTCGTCGCCATCGGCAGGCGTCCACGGCGATCGCGCCGCCGGTCAGGGCGACCAGCGTGCACGTCAGCGCCACGCCGAACACGCCCCAGGCGACCATCGCGACCGAGAGCAGGCCCCACACGACGCCGCCCACGACCGCCAGGGTCACCAGCACGCGCCGGGGCAGGCGCCGTCGCCCGGCCAGCGAGGGATAGTCGGTCGTCAGCCGCTCGACGATCTCGGCGAACTCGCGTTCCTTGTCGTTCGTTCCCATCGGGTCAAACCTCCCGGCCCAGTCTCTCTCGGCGAGGCACGTCCGTATGGACGGTAACCCTCGCCTTCTAGGACGCGTTTCTAAGTAAATTCGTGCACTCCGGCGAATGACCGCAAGGTGGACAGCAACTTACAGCTGGCGCACAGGAACGCCCGGCTTACTGGTCGTCGTGAATCTTCTGCTCGCCGTCCTGATCGACCTGGTGGCCATCGCCGTGCTGGCGTTCGGGATCTACTTCCCGCGCCATCACCGCCGGGATCTGCTGGTGGCCTATCTGGTCGTGAACGTCGGCGTGCTGGCCGTGGCCACGATCCTGGAGTCGGCCACCGTGGGCGTCGGGCTCGGTCTGGGCCTGTTCGGCGTGCTGTCGATCATCCGGTTGCGCTCGTACGAGATCGCCCAGCACGAGATCGCGTACTACTTCGCCGCCCTGGCCCTGGGTCTGCTGCCCGGCCTCACCGGGCGTGTCGACTGGCTGGTCGGCGGTCTGATGGCCTTGATCGTGGCCACGCTCTTCGTCGGTGACCACCCGCGGCTGTTCTCCCGGTATCGCCAGCAGACCGTGCAGCTCGACACCGCCCACACCGACGAGAGCGCCCTGCGCGCCCATCTGGAGGCGCTCCTCGGCGCCCGGGTGGTCAATCTCTCCGTACGTCACCTCGATCTTGTCAACGACACCACGCTGGTCGAGGTCCGCTACGTGGCCGCGGCGCCATGAGAACGATCTCGCTCGACGAGCTCATCGAGCAGGGCGCGCTGCTCAAGCGGTTCGACCACAAGTACGTACTGCCCGCTCAGACCCTGCCCGCCCTGATCGGCGCCCTCCCGGACGACACCCGGATCCTGGAGATCGACGGCCGCCGCCGCTTCCCGTACCGGTCGACGTACTTCGACACACCGGGCCTCGACAGCTACCTCGGGGCCGCACGCCGCCGCCGGCGCCGCTTCAAACTCCGCGTGCGCACCTATCTGGGCACCGGCACCGACTTCCTCGAGGTCAAGACCCGCGGTTCCCGCGGGATCACGATCAAAGACCGTTTCCCGTACGCCGGTGAGCACGATCGCCTCGACACGGCCGCCCGCGACCTCGCGTGCGCCGTGCTCACCAAGGCCCGTATCGCCGTCGACCCCGACTTCGCGCCGGCCCTGACCACCCATTACGAGCGGACCACCCTGTTCGTCCCGTCCAGCGGCAGCCGGGTCACCATCGACCACGACCTGGCCTGGGGCCTGCCCGGCCACCCGGCCGCCGCCGCGCTGCCGGGCCGGGTCGTCGTCGAGACGAAGTCGCCGCGGGTCACCTCGCCGGTCGACCGGCTGCTCTGGTCGCTGGCGCACCGCCCGTCCCCGATGTCGAAGTACGCGACGGGCCTCGCCGTCCTCCGCCCCGACCTGCCCGCCCACCGCTGGCGACCGCTCGTGCGCCGCCACTTCGAGCCCCTGGGGAGCCGTTGATGAGAAAGCTCGCCGCCGTCGCCGGCGCCGCCGCGTTGACCGCCGTCCTCGCCGCCTGCTCCGACGACTCTCCAGCTTCCACCCCGCCCGCACCCGGCGCGGCCTCTTCCTCCCCGGGCTCGTCCGCCGGCGCCTCATCGGCGGGTTCCGCCGCGGCTTCCTCCTCAGCGGCCGCCGTTCTCGCCGCTAACAAAACCGTGCACACTGCCGCGGCGGCCGGTGCGGCGGGCACAGGAGCCAATCCCACGGGCGCGGTCGCCGATGCCGCGGGCGCGGCCACTATCACGCTTTCCGGGGCGTCCGCGTCCTCGTCATCGTCGGGCGTCAAGATCGACGGGAGCACGGTGACGATCGGCGCCGCCGGGGTCTACCGCCTGACCGGCACCCTGAACGGACAGATCGTTGTCAACGCCCCGAAGGCCACCGTCACCCTGATCCTCGACAACGCCGCGATCACCAGCTCCACGACGGCGGCGATCGCCGCGGTCGAGGCGGGGCAGCTCGATGTCGTACTCGCCGGGGGAAGTTCGAATGCCCTGGCCGACGTGTCGTCGTACGCCGGGAACGCCGATGTCAACGCCGCCCTGTTCAGCGCCGGTGATCTGACCGTGAGCGGCGACGGCGCACTGACCGTGACCGGCAACGGGAACGACGGCATCGCCTCGAAGGACGGCCTGCTGATCGTCTCGGGAAAGCTGGCCGTCAAGGCGAAGGACGACGGCCTGCGCGGCAAGGACTACCTGGTCGTCCGGGCGGGAACGATCCAGGTGACGGCCGGCGGCGACGGGCTCAAGGCCGACAACGAGGAGGACGCCGACGCCGGCTTCATCGCGGTCGCGGGCGGAGAGGTGACCGTGACGGCCGGCGGTGACGGCTTCGACGCGGCCACCGACCTCGTGCAGACCGGCGGAGCCGTCACGGTGACCGCCGGCGGCGGGCACGGGACGGCGCCCGCCGACGACCCGTCCACCAAGGGCCTGAAGTCGGGCGTCATCACCGTCCTCGAGGCCGGCACGGCCACCGTCGACGCCGGCGACGACGCGGTGCACAGCGACGGCGCGATCCACCTGGCCGGCGCCACGGTGAGCGCGGCCAGCGGCGACGACGGCGTGCACGCCGAGGACACCCTGCGCGTCTCGGCCGGCACGGTGAAGGTGACCTCGTCGGTCGAGGGCTTCGAGGCGGCCCACATCGACGTGACCGGCGGCGACGCGTCGATCGTGGCCAGCGACGACGGCCTCAACGCGGCCGGCGGCGACGGCGGTGGCCCCGGTGGTGGCGGCGGCGAGCAGGTCGGCGACTACACCGCCACCGTCTCCGGCGGCACGCTCGTGATCGACTCCGAGGGTGACGGCTTCGACTCCAACGGCACGGCCGCGATCAGCGGCGGCACCGTCGTGGTGAGCGGGCCGTCCGGGCGCGGCAACGGCGCCCTCGACGTCAACGGCACCTTCACCGTCTCGGGCGGAACGGTCTTCGCCGCCGGCAGCGCGAGCATGCCCGTCGCCCCGGCCGGGGACTCGTCTCAGGCCTGGCTGGCCGTCACCCCGGACACCGCGGTGCCGGCCGGGACGACGGTCCAGGTGACCGACGCCAGGGGCAAGGTCCTGGCGACGTTCGTGACCCACAAGCCGGCCGAGAACATCGTCTTCTCGTCGAGCGCCCTCAAGAAGGACACCGACTACCGCCTCTACTCCGGCGGCACGGCGAGCGGCGACGACATCGGCGGCCTGTCCGCCTCGGGCCGCCTCGGATCGGCCCAGCAGATCGCAACGGTCACGTCCGGCGTGGCTCCCGAGGGCGGCTGGGGACGCCGGCCCGGCCGATAGCCCCAGCTCCGACCCGCTATATTTCAGGTAGTAGCTATCTGAGGGATACAGGAGCAAACCATGGCGAAGGTCGTAGTCTTCGGGATCACCGGGTACGCCGGCGGGCACATCGGCGCCGAGCTGGCGGCGCGCGGCCACCAGGTGAAGGGCGTCGCCCGGAAGATCTCCACGCTGCCCGCCGGCATCGAGGCCGACGCCGGCTCGATCCACGACGCCGACTTCGTCCGGAGCGTCACCGAGGGCGCCGACCACATCGTGGTGGCGCTGCGGTTCGGCCCCCAGGCCGACGAGCCGCAGCTCATCGAGGCCCTGCCCAGCCTGACCGCAGCCGCGGTGGCCCAGGGCGCCCGCCTCGGCTTCGTCGGCGGCGCCGGTTCGCTGCTGGTCGCCGAGGGTGGCCCAGCCCTGGTCGACACGCCCGAGTTCCCGGACGCGTACAAGGGTGAGGCGCTGGCCGCCCGCGACGCCTTGGACGCCCTCCGCGCCACCGACGAGGCCCTCGACTGGTTCTACGTCAGCCCGGCGGCCGGCTTCGGCGGCTTCGCCCCCGGCGAGAAGACCGGGAAGTTCCGCGTCGGCGGCGACATCCTCCTGACCGACGACCAGGGCAACTCGTACGTCTCCGGCGCCGACTACGCCATTGCCTTCGCCGACGAGATCGAGTCCGGCGCGCACCGCCGCTCCCGCTTCACCGTCGCTTACTGAACCTCGGGACCGCTCATCGTCCACCCGGGTGACAGCATGCTGCGCGTGAGGTCACCCGGGGCGGGGCGCTCGCCGCAGGTCGCGCAGACCGTGGCCGGGCGGAACTCGTGGTCGTGCCGGTGCTCGATGCGGACCGGGGGCTCGGTCACCGCCCAGCGGTCGCCCCAGGCCAGCAGCGACCAGATCACCGGGAACAGGTCGCGGCCGGCCTCGGTCAGGCGGTAGCCGTCGCCCTTCTCGACGACGCCGGCCTCGGTGAGGTCCTTGAGCCGGGCGGCCAGGCGGTCGCGGGGCGCGCCGGTGTTGCGGGCGATCTGATTGAAGCGGCTGTTGCCGAACGAGATCTCCCGGACCGCCAGCAGCGCCCAGCGGTCGCCGACCAGCTCCAGGGCGGCGGCCACGGAGCAGGGACGGCCGGGCAGGGTGGCGGGGTCGCGGCGGATGTCGGTCACACGCCGAGCATGGCACGGTTTGATTTTCCAACCAAACCGGCTACCGTGCTCGCCGTGGTTGGAAAATCAAACCGGCGTCTCGCCGTACTTGTGGTGTCGCTCGCGGTCTTCATGACGAACCTGGACCTGTGGATCGTCAACGTGGCCCTGCCCGCCATGGGCGCCGACTTCCATGCCTCTCTGGGCGACCTGAGCTGGGTGCTCAACGCGTACGCCATCACGCTCGCCGCCCTTCTGGTCGTCGCCGGACGTCTCGGCGACCGGATCGGGCAGCGGCCGGTCTTCCTGGCCGGCGTCGTGATCTTCACGCTGGCCTCGATCGCCTGCGCCGCCGCACCGACCCTCGGATGGCTGGTCGCGGCCCGGGTCCTCCAGGCCGTGGGCGCCGCCGCCCAGTTGCCCACGTCGCTCGGGTTGCTGCTCGCAGCCGTACCGGAAAATCGCCGGACCGCCGCGACAAGGTCCTGGGCCGCCGTCGGCGGACTCGCCGCCGCGTCCGGACCGGTCGCCGGCGGTCTGCTGGTCGAGCTCGACTGGCGCTGGGTCTTCCTGGTGAACCTGCCGATCGGCGCCCTCGCCCTGATCGCCGGCCTGATCGCGCTCCCCCGCCCGGTCGCCCGCGAGACCGGCCCCCTGCCCGACCTGCTCGGCGCCGTCCTGGTCACCGCGGCCGTGGCGTCGCTGACCGGCGCCCTGGTCGAGGCGCCGGACTGGGGCTGGCTGTCACCGGGAACGCTCGCCCTGGCCACGCTCGCCCTGGTCACCGGGGCGTGGTTCGGAGTCCGGTCGGTACGCCACCACACGCCGCTGCTGGAGCTGCACCTGCTGCGCCTGCCCCGCTTCGGCTCGTCCGGCCTGGGCACCATGACGTTCGGCGTGGCCTTCGCCGTGATGCTGCTGTCGAACGTGCTGTGGTGTCAGGAGGTGTGGCAGTGGAGCGCCCTGCGCACCGGCCTGGCCCTGGTACCCGGCCCGGCCCTGGTCCCGATCGTGACGATCCTGACCGCCCGGGCCGTGCACCGCTTCGGCCACGGCCGCCTGGTGGTCCTGGGCGCCCTGTTGTTCGCGGCCGGCATGCTGTGGCGGGTGGCGCTCATCTCGGTCGAGCCCGACTACGTACGCGACCTGCTGCCCAGCCTCCTGCTGACCGGCACGGGCGTCGGCCTGGCCCTGGGCACCCTGATCGCGGCCGGCGTCCAGTCCCTCCCCGCCGAACGCGCGGCAACGGGATCAGCCCTGGTCAACGCCTTGCGCCAGATCTCCGCCTCGATAGGCGTGGCCCTGCTGGTGACAATCGTCGGCTCCCAGGTCACGCCGGCGTCGGTCACCGACTTCCGCTGGGCCTGGACCCTGGCCGCCCTGCTGGCCGTGGTCACCGCGGCCATCGGCCTCACCCTGGGCCGCCCGGCGCCGGCCCTGGCTCCCGCCACCCGCTAGAACGCCCAGCTTCCCGGCCGCCCGTCCCCGCCACCCGATGAACTCCCGCCTCGTGGCCGCCCATTCCCGCCACCCGCCCGAGCACCGGCCTCCCTGCCGATCTTCCCGCGCCAACCGGCCTTTCCTGCCGCTCTTCCCCGCCACCATGAACTCCCGCCTTCTCGGCCGCGCATCCCCCCGCCCGGCCGGGGAGGCGGGTTCAACCCTTCGTCTCGATCTCCGCGCGCATGTCGGGAAAGTCGCCTTTGACGTCCACAGCGGTCTCGTAGAACCAGAGGATCATCCCGACGCTCCCTTCGTCGGACCAGCCGCAGATGGCCACGTCCTCCCCGCCGACGACGGTGCTGCCGCACTGCGCCACTCCGCCGAGCGACCCGGTACTGGCCGGTGAGACCCCGGTGAGCTGGTTCTCGCCACTGAACGACTGGAAAGCGGTGTCGAGCATCCTCTGCGGATCATCGACATCGACCTCGGCCGCGAGGGCGGCGAAGAACTTCCGGTCGGCGAGTGACCCGTAGACGGCCCCGAAGGCGTTGGCCGCGCCCGGATAGCCCTCGAGCTCCTTCTCCAGGTCGGTAGTGAGCGACTGCAACTCTTCGGCCTCGATCTTGGCTTGCCCGTTGAGAGTGGCCGGTTCCTTGATGCTGATGGCGTCCTTGGGCGCGACACTCGGGCTGGAGCTCGCTCCCCCGGCACCCTTCCCCCAGGAATACTTCTCACCGACCAGGTAGAACGTGAGCCCTCCACCGATGACCACCACCGCCGCGATGGCCGCCGTCAGCAGAGTGATCATCGCCGTCCGCGACCGATCCGACGGGGCGGGCGGTGGCACAGGCGCGGGCGGCGGCACAGGCGCGGGCTGAAACGCAGGCTGACTGTAACGAGGCGGCTCGTAGGCGGGTGGGTGGTTGCCCGGCCGCCCGAAGTCGGGTTGTTCGTAGAGCGGCTCGGTATGAGGCGGCGAGTCAAACGGGTCGACGGGCGGAGGGTAGGTCATCGACGCTCCAGGATCGGGACGGTCGGCTGAATGATATCGACAGCCCGCCTGGCCAGCACAAACCAAGATCGCGCCCGCCACAACGGGACGGCACCTCCCATGAGCCGCCCCCTCGGCCCCCTCCGACGCGCGGATCAACCCGCCTTCCCCCCGCACCGCCCCGGCACACGCCCTATTTGCAGCAAAGCAACAAATACGGTTTCCGGTTTTCCAGCCACTTTTGAAATTCGCATGATCCTTCCTTTGCTCTCGATCTTCAGGGTGCGGGATAATGGCTTATGAAGCAGCTGGAGTTCTTTTCCGAGTCGGTAATCGCTGATATGCGGGATTGGTCCGGGGTGCCAAGCCGTTCGCTGGAGATGCTGGAGTTCCGGCACGTTCAAGCGGCTCGGCGGCGGTGGGGCCTCAAACGGCGGCATGCGCTGAAGTTGTGTCGATTGCACGGCTGTTCACGGAAGTGCGGAGAGCTGGGTCTACATGATCCGTACGAGCGGATACCGCCGCTCATCTGGGACGACGAGGTGACGTGCACGCGGCGGCCGTCCCCGGGCAGGCCCACCGACCAGGCGATCGCCGCTGGGCCTACGGAAGCCGCGCCGGCCGATCACGCGGACAAGCCGGTCGAGGCCGAGGCGTCAGCCCAGCCCCAGCCGACAGTTGAGGTCGAGACAGCAGCCCAGCCCCAGCCGACGGTTGAGGTCAAGACAGCAGCCCAGCCCCAGCCGACGGTCGAGGTCAAGACAACAGCCCAGCCCCAGCCGACAGTTGAGGTCAAGACAACAGCCCAGCCCCAGCCGACAGTTGAGGTCAAGACAGCAGCCAGCCCCAGCCGACGGTTGAAACCGGAACGGAAGTGCGACCCGAAGCCACAGCCCAAGCCGCCGCGCCGGCCGAGACGAGGGTTCCGGCCGCGACCTTGGTTCGGGACGGGCCGGTGGGCCGGCGGAATTCATCGCGTCGGGTGCTATGGCGTCCCGCGCCCGCCCCGGCTGCGGTCGCGTCATTGAAGGATGAATGTGAGCAGGCGGCGCATTCCAGGATTCACGGAATAAGACACCATTCTGGACCGGCGCCGGCCTGAAGAAAACAGTATTGCCGCATTCGAGAAGCTCTGAAAAGAGTGCGGGCGGCGCGGTCTGTCCAGAAAACGCGGACCGGGATGTGGTGTTGCGTGTGCGCGCGGGCGTGCTACAGAGGAGGCATGGACATCCATGTCGATCGGAAGAACCACAGTGATGTGGTCGTCCGGGACATGATGGCGGCCACCTTCGGGCTCGCCGCCGACCTTCCCGCCACCGTCACCACCGGGTGTGGGCTCGAAGTTCCTCTCGCCTTCACCTCCGCCGAGCCGGGGCATGTCAACTGCCGGGTGTGCCGGGAGTTCGCTCACCGGCAACATCTCGATCTCGCCGAGCAGATCGAGCGGCTCGGTGGCATGCCGGGCAGTGTGGTCACACCGGACAAAGTGGCGGCGGCGGCCGCTCTGCACCGGGAGCTGGCGGCGCGCTACATCGATTGATTGCGATGGATGGGCGAACCGGTTAAGTTGGTCGCACAGGCGCGGTGCCGACGGCACTGAGTGGGCGCGCTCTTCCCTTCCGAGGTCATGTCATGAAGAGACTCGCCGCCGCGCTGGTGGCAGCCGCCGTGTCCGTGCTGTTCTTCGTCGCTCCGGCGTACGCCGCGGCCGGCCTGCACATCGTGGGCCGCAACATCGTCGAGGCCAACGGGCAGACGTTCGTGATGCGGGGCGTCAACCATCCCCACGCCTGGTATGCGAACCGGACCAACTCGATCGCCGACATCAAAGCCGCCGGGGCCAACACCGTACGGGTGGTGCTCAGCGGCGGCCGCTGGACCGCCAACACGGCCTCCGACGTCGCCAACGTCATCGCGCTGTGCAAGGCGAACAAGCTGATCTGCGTGCTCGAGGACCACGACACCACCGGATACGGGGAGGACGGCGCCGCCTACACCCTCGACCAGGCCGTCAACTACTGGATCAGCCTGAAGAGCGTCCTGCAGGGGCAGGAGGACTACGTCGTCATCAACATCGGCAACGAGCCGATCGGCAACACCAACCCGGGCCAGTGGACCGCCGCCACCGTCGCCGCCGTCCAGAAGATGCGCAGCAACGGCTTCCAGCATCTGCTCATGGTCGACGCGCCCAACTGGGGCCAGGACTGGCAGTACGTCATGCGCGACAACGCGCAGACCGTGCTCGACGCCGACACGCAGAAGAACACAGTGCTTTCGATCCACATGTACGCCGTCTTCAACCAGCCGTCGGCCATCACCAGCTACCTCGACCTGTTCGAGAGCAAGGGCTGGCCGCTCGTCATCGGCGAGTTCGGCTGGCAGTTCGCCAGCGGCGAGGTCAGCGACGAGACCATCCTGTCCGAGGCCGTCAAGCGCAACCTGGGCTATCTGGGCTGGTCGTGGTCGGGCAACACCGATCCGATCCTCGACATGACCACCAACTTCGACGCGAACCAGCTCACCACCTGGGGCCAGCGCATCGTGAACGGCCCGAACGGCCTCAAGGCCACCGCCAAGCAGGCCACCATCTACGGCGGCACCACCCCGACGACGCCGCCGACCACTCCCCCGGTGACGACACCGCCGCCGACCACGCCGCCGCCCTCGGTCGGCTGCTCGGCCTCGTACGCGGTCACCGGCCAGTGGCAGAACGGCTTCCAGGGCGAGGTCAAGGTCACCGCGGGCAGCGCCGCCGTGAAGAGCTGGACCGTCACCTGGACGTACGCAAACGGCCAGTCCGTCACCCAGGCCTGGAATGCCACCGTCTCCAGCAGCGGCTCGGCCGTGACCGCGCGCAACGTCGGCTACAACGGCTCCATCGCCGCCGGCGGCAGCACGACGTTCGGCTTCCTCGGCTCCTGGACCGGCTCCAACAGCGTGCCCACGCTCGCCTGCTCCGCCACCTGATGACGAGGGGTGCGCCGCTTGCCGCGGCGCACCCCTCGGTGGTCAGGCTGCCGGGTTCGGTTCCGGCTTCCCCGGTTGTACGGGGTCGTCAGGCAATTCAGGCTCAGGTTCGGGCTCCGTGGACGGCGTGGGCGGATGGTCGCTCAACTGCTCGCGGATGTACGCCCAGACGACCGCGATCACCGCCGCCACCGGCACGGCCAGCAGGCTGCCGACGATGCCGGCCAGGCTGCTGCCGAGCGTCACCACCAGCAGGATCACCGCCGCGTGCAGGCCCAGGCCCCGGCTCTGCACGATCGGCTGGAAGACGTTGCCCTCCAGCTGCTGCACGGCCAGGATGATGGCCAGCACGATCAGCGCGTCGGTCAGCCCGTTCGACACCAGCGCGATCAGCACGGCCACAAATCCCGCGAAGACCGCGCCCACGATCGGCACGAAGGCCGACACGAACGTCAGCACGGCCAGCGGCAGCACCAGCGGCACGCCGACCGCCCACAGGCCCAGGCCGATGAAGACCGCGTCGAGCAGACCCACGAACGCCTGCGAGCGGACGAAGGCACCCAGCGTGTCCCAGCCGCGCTGGGCGACCACCGGGATGTCCACGGACAGCCGGCCGGGCAGCTGACGGGACAGCCACGGCAGGAACTTCGGGCCGTCCTTGAGGAAGAAGAACATCAGGAACAGCGCCAGCACCGTGGTGACCACGCCGTTGACGACGGTGGTGACCGTGCCCAGGGTGACGTTGACGATGCTGCCGGCCCGGCTCTGGATCTGGGCGATGGCCGCGTCGAAGGCCTGGGTGATGTCGTCGTCGCCGATGTTCAGCGGTGGACCGGACGCCCAGTCGCGCAGCCGCTGGATGCCGTCGACCACCCCGTCCGCGAGATCACCGGACTGACTGGCCACCGGCACCGCGATGAGCACGATGATGCCGGCCGCGACGGCCAGGAACAGGATGGTCACCACGGCCGCGGCCAGCGCCGGCGGGAAGTGCAGGCGGGTGCGCAGCAGCCGGGTGACCGGCCAGGTGAGGGTGGTCAGCAGCAGCGCCACCACGATCGGCCAGATCACCGACCAGGCCTTGCCGAGCAGCCACAGGGCGACGTACGAGGCCGCCAGCACGAGTAACGTCTGCGCCGACAGCAGCGCGCTCGTCCGCAGCGCGGACCGGGCTCTGTCGGCATTCAGCTTGGCAGGCATGCCGATCACCTTAGAGATTCGCGCCCACCGCCGCCCGGTGGCCCGGGGAATCGTCGCCGACCGGCGACAATAGACGCCATGCGATACGGGATCCTCGGGCCGGCCAGGGCCGAGCGCGACGACGGTACGCCGGTGCGCACCGGCGGGGCCCGCCTGCGTTCCCTGCTCGCTCTGCTCCTGCTCGACGCCGGCCGTTCCGTGCCGGTCGAGCGCCTGATCGACGGCATGTGGGGCGACGATCCCCCGGCGGGAGCGCTCAACGCCGTACAGTCCAATATCTCCCGGCTTCGCCGGGACCTTCCGATCGAGTACGACGGCGCCGGTTACCGCCTGGCCGTTGATCCGGACGAGGTGGACGTCCACCGCTTCGAGCGCCTGGCCGCCGAGGGCCGTCACGCGCTGGCGGACGGCGATCCCACCCGCGCGGCCGCGCTGCTCCGCGAGGCTTTGAGCCTGTGGCGAGGCGAGACACCGGCCGACCTGAGGGGACCCGCCGCCGACCGCCTCACCGAGTCGCGCCGGCGGGCGGTCGAGGACCGCGTCGAGGCCGACCCGTCCCCCGCCGACGAGCACGAGCTGCGCGCCCTGATCGACGCCGATCCCCTGCGCGAGCGGTCCTGGGCGCTGCTCGTGCGGGTGCTGGCGCTCACCGGACGCGACGCCGAGGCGCTGGCCACGTACGAGAAGGCCCGCCACATCCTGGCCGACGAACTGGGCACCGACCCGTCGGAAGAACTGAAGGCCGCTCACCTCCACGTGCTGCGGGGCGCTCCCAAGCGCGCCCTGCCGGCCCAGCTCACCACCTTCGTCGGCCGCCAGGACGAGCTGGCCGGCGTCGGCCGGGCGCTGCGCCGCGCCCGCCTGGTCACCCTGCTGGGCCCCGGCGGCGCCGGCAAGACCAGGCTGGCCGTCGAGGCCGCCACCCGCGTCACCGGCGAGGCCTGCTTCGTCGAGTTGGCCGCCACCACCGGCGACGGCGTGGCCCGCACCTTGCTCGACGCCCTGGGCCTGCGTGACACGACCCTGCGCGCGCGGGACGGTTCGGGGCAGCCTCCGGCCGACCGGCTGGTGGCCGCGCTGGCCACCCGCGAGATCCTGCTCGTCCTGGACAACTGCGAGCACGTGGTCGAGGCAACGGCCGCACTCGCCGCCCGTCTCCTGGCCGACTGCCCCCGGGTGCGCGTGCTGGCCACCAGCCGTGAGCCGCTGGGCCTGACCGGCGAGGCACTCTGCCCGGTCTCCGGCCTGGCCCCGGACGCGGCCGTCCGCCTGTTCATGGACAGGGCCGGCGATGTGGTCCCCGGCTTCGGCGCCGCCCCGGCCGACGCTGTTCCCGGCTTCCGCGCCACCCCGGCCGACGCTGTTCCCGGCTTCCGCGCCAGCCCGGCCGACGCTGCTTCCGGCTTTCGCGCCGGCCCGGCCGATGTGGAGCGCATCTGCCGGGCGCTCGACGGTCTGCCGCTGGCCATCGAGCTGGCCGCGGCCCGGCTCGCGGTGCTGCCGCTGCACGAGCTGGCCCGCCGGATCGACGACCGTTTCGCCGTGCTCTCGCGGGGCAGTCGCACCGCCGCCGAGCGGCACCGCACCCTGCGGGCGGTCGTGGCCTGGAGCTGGGACCTGCTCACCGAGCCGGAGCGCCTGCTGGCCCGCCGGCTCACCGTCTTCCGGGGCGGCTGGACCCTCGAGGCCGCCGAGAGCGTCTGCGGTCTCGGCGGCGACACTCTCGACCTGCTGCACGACCTGGTCGCCAAGTCTCTCGTGGAGCGTGACGGCCCCCGCTACCGCATGCTGGAGACCATCCGCGCCTTCTGCGCCGAGCAGGTCACCGAGACCGGCCTCCCGCAGGCCCACGCCGCGTACTTCCTCGACCTGGCCCGCACGGCCGACGCCCACCTGCGCGGCGCCGACCAGCTGATCTGGCTGGCCCGCCTCGACGCCGACCGCGACAACCTGCACGCCGCCCTGCGCCACGGCTCCCCCGGGACCGCGTTGCGGCTGGTAGCGGCCCTCACCTTCTACTGGTGGCTCCGCGGCTCCCGCAGCGAGGCGGCCGCCCTCTCGGCCGAGCTCCTGGACAAGATCGGGCCCGAGCCACCCGAGGGCCTCATCGAGGAGTACGTCCTGTGCAGCCTCAACGCGGAGCTGGCCGGCGCCCGCCCGCCGAGCGGCCTCTCGCAGCGCTACCTGGCCGACCTGACCGCGCCCCCGCGCCAGCCGTTCCTGCTCTACCTGTCGGCCATCACCGCCGGTCCCCCGCCCGAGGCCACCGGCCGGGTCACCGAGCTGCACCGCGAGCTGAGCAAACGCCTGATCGGCCACCCGTGGAGCGAGGCCCTGGCCGCGATAGGCGGCGGCTGGATGAAGATGCTTTTCGCCCCCGAAGCAGCGCCGCCCACCGGCGACGGGACGACCAGGCCCGAAGCAGCGCCGCCAACCGGGGACGGGACGACCAGGCCCGAGGGCGCGGCCGACCGGGAGGAGGCGACCAGCCTCGAGCACACCGGCCCGTCGGTACAGCCGGGAATGTCGGGAGTGTCGGACAGGGTGCCCGAGGGTGTCTTCGCGGCGGCCGAGGCGGACTTCCTCGCCGCGCTGGGCGGCTTTCGGCAGCTGGGCGATCGGTGGGGAATGATGCTGGCCCACTCCGGGCTGGCCGAGCTCGCGGCCTGGCGGGGCGACCACGCCGCGGCGCTGGAACCCATGGACGCCGCGATGCGGCTCGCGGGTGAGCTGGGCTCCGTGCTCGACGAGGCCGAGGTGCTCCGCAGCCGGGCCGAGTCGCTCATCCTGGCCGGCGACCTCGACGCGGCCACGGCCGATTTCGAGCGGTCGGCCGAGCTGGCCCGGGTCTGCGGCGCCCCCGAGCTGATCGCCGCCGCCCGGCTCGGCCGGGGCCGGACAGCGCTGCTCCGGGGTGACCATGCCGCCGCCCGGCGGCTCTGCGAGACCGCCCTGCGGGACTGCCCCGCCGGCTGGTACACCGCCGACGGCGTCCGCATGACCATCCTGGTCACGCTGGGCCGGGTCGCCGCCGCCACAGGTGACAACGACGAGGCCGAGCATTGGTATCGCCAGGTCTCCACGATCGCCGCCGGCCCCGACGGCCTGCGGGCCATGGCCGACGCCCAGGCCGGCCTGAACGCCCTGGGCCGCTGACCGAAGCCGCGGCTCAGGGCGCGGAACCCGTCAGTCGAGGTCGCGGCCGGCGCCGTTGGAGACGCTGTCGAGCTCCTGGAGCTGCTGCTGGACGTGCTGGCCGAGAGCCTGCTGGTACGTGCGGGCCAGCTGCCCCAGGCGGTCGATCTCGTCGAGCAGGGCGTCGCGCTTCTCGTCGATGCTGGCCAGCGCGTCGCTGTGGTTGCGCCGGGCGTCGGCCTCGATGTTGTCGGCCGCCAGCAGCGCGTCGCCGGTGATCTGCTCGGACTGGGTGCGCGCGCTGCCCAGCAGGGAGTCGGCCTCCTGCTGCGCGTCGCGCATGTGGTCGTCCGCCGTGCGCTGGGCCATCATCAGCACGGCCGACAGGCGGTCGTCCTTCTCGGCCGGCGGCGGCGTGGCCGGGCGCTCGGTGCGGGCGCGCTCCAGCTGCGACTGCACGCTGCGCGCGTTCTGCTCGGCGCGGGCCCGGGCCTCCTGCATGCGGCCGAGCTGGGTGGTCAGGGCCTGCAGCTCAGCCTCCATGGCGCGGCTGTTGGCCGACGGGCCGGACGGGCCGGGGCCCATGCCACCGCCGTTGCGCTGCACCTGGTCCGACAGGGCGCGGTTCTCCTCGATGAGGCGGATGAGCTCCTGCTCGACCTCGTCGAGGAACGCGTCGACGTCCTCCTCGTCGTACCCCCGCTTGCCGATCGCAGGCTTCTTGAACGCCATGTTGTGGATGTCGGCTGGAGTGAGTGGCATCGTTTCCCTCGGATCCCTGCGGCAAGACCGTGCGGGGACGAATCCTACGCATGAACTTTGGGAGACTGTCGGCGGTGGCACGTTGTTGTGTCATCCCGGACAGAAAGGAATCCCTGTCGTGGCGACCGCCGACGATGTACGCCGCCTGGCGCTCTCCCTGCCGCACGTCGTCGAGATCGACAGTGACGGCTTCGACTTCCGGGTGGCGAACAAGGGCTTCGTCTGGTCGTACCCGGAGCGGGAACCGGGGAAGTCACGCGTGATCCGCACGGATGTGGCGGTCCTCTACGTGGGTGACGAGGCCGAGAAACAGGCCCTTCTTCTGGGTGAACCCGACCTGTTCTTCACGACGCCGGGCTATGACGGCTTTCCATTGGTGATGCTTCGACTACCGATTGTTGATGTGGCGCGGCTCACTGAACTCGTGACCGATGCTTGGCGCATGCGCGCGCCGTCCGAGATCGAGTCGGAGCTCGGTTAGCCGCGGGCGTGCAGGGCGGTGACGGCGGCGCGGGCCGAGACGAAGGCGCCGTGTTGCCACGCGACCGTCTGGCTGAGCCAGTCCCCGGCGAAGTGGACACGCCCGGCGGGCTCACGCAGGAGCGAGAAGGCGGGGCTACCGTACGGCGGCGTGGCCCAGGCCCCCTCCAGATAGGGGACACGGCTCCAGCTCACCGAGAAGGACGAGACCAACTCCGTACGGTAATTCGGGCCGTGGATGCGCTCGCCGAGGGAGACGGCTCGCGCGGTGCGGTCGTGAGGGGCCATTCCGGCGTACGTCTCCGCGTCCGGCCCGAAGTTGTAATAGCCGACCAGGACACCGCGCGGCGCGTGGAAGCCGGACGACGGATACCAGACCTGCCGCAGGTCGAGGTCGGTGTCGGTGGCGCCGCCGTAGATGCCCAGATCGGTCTCCCACCAGCGGCGGCGGTACTCCAGCCCGATCTTGCCGGCCGGGAACGGCGTGAACGCGGCGAGCGCCGTCGCCACGTCGTCGCCCAGGTTGTGCGGCAGCCGCGCCATGAGATGCGGCGGCAGCGTGGCCACGCAGTAGTCGGCCGTGATGGTCCGGTCGCGGCCGCCCTGCCGATAGCGGACCTCGACCGCGTCCGGCCGGTCGACGACCTCGGTGACCTCGGCGCCGAGCCGGATCCGGTCCGCTCCGATCGCCCGGGCCAGCGCCATCGGGATGCGGTCCATCCCGCCGACCGGCTGGAACATCGGCATGGCCTGGTCGAAGCCGAGATCGAAGCCGAGGTACGGCCCGGCGCCGCCCCGCAGCACCTCGGACAGCGAGGCCGGTCCGTCGAGCGGGACCCCGCCGTCCACTCCGGGATAGGTGGCGAAGCCGCGGTCGGGGCCGCCCTGATATTCGCCGCCGTCGGTGAGCCGCCCGAAGTCGCGGAGGAACTCCAGCAGCTGGTCGCGCCCGCCGGCGGCCAGCTCGGCGTCGAGACCGCCGGCGCGGGTGACCCGGGTGAGCAGCTGCGAGACGTACCCGTAAAGGTCGGCCCGGGCCGTGCGGAAGCGGACCGGGGCGCCGCCGGCGCTGGTGTGGATGAAGGCGTCGGCGTTGGAGTTGACGAAGACCTCGACGGGCACGCCCAGCTCACGGCAGTAGTCGAGGGTGACCATCCACGGTGCGATGCGCGCCGCGCCGGCGTTGAGATAGGAGCCGTACGCGAAGGAAGCTCGTTGGGTGTGCCCGTCGAGGTCGGTCTCGGTGTCACCGTCGCGGATGGTCAGCACCCGGCCGCCGGGCTTGGCGCGGGCCTCCAGGACGGTGCAGCGATGACCGGCCTTGCCCAGCTCGTAGGCGCTGGTGAGCCCGGCGATGCCGCCACCGAGGACGACCACCGACCGGGTGGCGCGGCCGGTCCGCGACGGCGGTGTGTACGCCGAGCCCTCGGCGGCGGCCAGCGCGGCCAGCAGGGCGCCGGCCCCACCGGCCTGGAGCAGGCGCCGCCTGGTCAGTCCGTCCACCCGGCCAGTGTGTCGGGCCGCCGCTACCGGCTCAAGCGCCGGTAACTCCGCACCGCCAACGGCCCGAAGACCGCGATCAGCGCGAGCGGCCAGAGGACCGCGAGCAGGATCGCGTGGTCCGCGGCCCAGGAGTCGCCGCCCACGCCCGGGTTGCCGAAGAGCTCGCGGCCGGCGGCCACGGTGGCCGACAATGGATTCCACGCGCTGATCGCGCCCAGCCAGCCCGGCATCAGCTCCGGGGCGACGTAGATGTTGGAGAGCGCGGTCAGCGGGAACGCGAACGGGAAGACGATCAGCGAGACGGTGTCCGGGTTCGGCACCACGGTGCCCAGATAGACGCCGACGCAGCTGAGCGCGAGCCGCAGCAGCAGGAGCAGCCCGACGGCGGCGAGCGCGTATCCGGCGCCGCGATGCCATTGCCAGCCCACGAGCAGGCCGCAGATGACCAGCACGGCCATTTCCAGGAGGGCGCGGGTCAGGTCGGCCGTGCCACGCCCGATCATCAGCGCGGACCGGGCGGCCGGCATCGACCGGAAGCGGTCCACGACTCCCTTGCCGATGTCGGTGGATATCGCGATGGCGGTGGCGCCCAGGCCGTACAACTGGGTCATGGCGAAGACGCCGGGTAGCAGGAACTCGCGGTAGGCGTCGCCGCCGACGGCCATGCCGGACCCGAACACGTAGCCGAAGACCAGCACGAACATGATCGGCAGGGTGAAGAAGATGATGATCTGCTCGGGCGCCCGGACCACGTGCCGCATGTAGCGGCCGGTCATCACCCATCCGTCGGCGATCATCGGTTCCCTCCGGTCAGCTGGATGAACGCCTCGTCGAGAGTGGGCCGGCGGATGCCGATGTCGTCGACGGCGATGCCGGCTTCGTCGAGCTTGCGCAGGGCGCCGGTCAGCGCGGCCACGCGGTCGCCGACCGCGACGCGAACGCGCCGGGTGTCGGGGTCCGTTTCCGAAGCCCCCAGGAGCTCGGCGACAGTTCCGACCTGTCCGGCGTCGTGCACCACCACCTCGAGCCGGTCGGCCCCCTTCACCTCGTCCGGGGTGCCCTCGGCGATGACCCGCCCGGCGTCCACCACCGAGATCCGGTCGGCCAGCTGGTCCGCCTCGTCCAGATATTGCGTGGTCAGCAGCACTGTCGTGCCCTCGGTGACCAGCTTGCGCACGGCACCCCACACCTGGGTGCGGCTGACCGGGTCGAGCCCGGTCGTCGGCTCGTCCAGGAAGAGCACCTCCGGCCGCCGGATCAGGCTGGCGGCCAGATCGAGCCGCCGCCGCATCCCACCCGAATATTCGGCCGCCGACCGCCCGGCCGCGCCGGCCAGCCCGAACTCCCCCAGCAGCTCATCGGCTCGCCGCCGGGCCTCGCGCCGCCCGAGACGGCTCAGCCGCCCGAACATCACCAGGTTCTGCCACCCGCTCAGCACCTCGTCGACCGCCGCGTACTGCCCGGTCAGCGAGATCCGCTCCCGCACCAGGCCCGGTTCCCGCGCGACATCGGCCCCGGCCACGAGGGCCCGCCCCGCGTCGAAACGCACCAGCGTCGACAGCACCCGCACAGCCGTCGTCTTCCCGGCGCCGTTGGGCCCGAGCAGCCCACAAACGGTCCCCGCCACCACTTCGAGCCCGAACCCATCCAAGGCCCGGTTCTTCCGGTACGTCTTCAGCAGCCCTTCGGCCACGATCGCCACACCCGTCATGCGCCGAGGATCGCGACCCCCGCTGACGAATCGCGCACGAGCCGCTGACGGCTCCTCAGACCCCGGTCAGCAGCCCCCGAAGACGGCGCCACTCGTCCTCGGTGCCGATCGCGGCCCGCTGGTCGCCGTTCTGGGAGTAGAACTGGATCGCCGCACCGAGAAAAGCGGTGTCGACCCCGGTGACCGGAATGCCGTGCAGGCCAAGAGGCCAGACCCCGCGCCGCCGGACCAGCTCCGGGTGCCCATAGTGGAGACCAAGGCGATAGGGCCGCACCTCGGCGATGGCGGGCAGAGCGTCCCACGGCACGACGAGGCTCCCGTACAGCTGGCGGGCCACGATCCCGTCGGGCCCCAGCCGCACGGCGGGTGACCGCCATGCCACCGCGGCACAGAACGCCAGCGCCGAGACCGCCAGCAGGATCGTGAGCACCTGCAACGACCAGTCCGGCGCGCCCGCGTGCCGAGCGTGGATCCCGCCGGCGACCCAGGCACAGCTCAGGGCGACCATCCCCGGCAGCAGGGCGACCTGGGACAGATCGGCTCCGGTCTCGAAAGCCGGAAGCCCCGGCCGGGCGAACAGCACCTTCGGCCGCGGCGCGGCGTAGGCGGCGACGCTGAGCACGATCGAGACCAGCAGAACGCCACCGACCAGGGGAACCACGGCGAACCCCAGATCGCCGCCGACACTCACCAGCGCGACGGCGAGGCCGACGGTGACACCCACCAGGAGCCGGCGCCGGCGCTCCACCAGCAACGCGATCTTCAGCAGCACCGGCGCAGGCTACACGGCTTCACCGCATCTGTACGGCGTAGGCGGCCTCCCTGACCTCAGGGGACGGGTGGTTCCGGAGGGTGAGGAGCAGTTGTCGCCACGGCTCGGTCCAGCGGAGGACGCGGTCGCGGAGCATGGCGACCGCGAACAAGCCGGCGGGCAGGTCGTCCCGGCCGGCCAAACGAGCGGCGGACTCGCGGACGCTATCGGGGTCCAGGGCGGCCAGGGCCCGGGTGTGCAACACCTCGGCCGCCGCGACGGCCGCGATCGGGCGGGTGGCGCACAGGTCGGCCAGTTCGTCCAGGCCTGTCCAGGGCAGCAGGGCGGCCAGCATGGTGACGCCCACGGTGGCGTACCCGGGCTGAGCGGTCAGGCGACGGGCCGCGCCGGCCAGGGGTGTGCGGTCGGCTCCACCCGGGGCGTCGCGCGACCACGTGGCGGCCGCCGCGGCCAGCACCTCGACGCGGCGGCGGGCGGGACGGTCCGTGCCCACCCGGCCCGGGTCGTGGTCGGCCTCGTCCTGGGCGAGGAGAGCCGCCATGACCGCGCCGGTCGCCTGAGCGCCGAGCAGCGGCAGCAGCCCGGCCGCGTCCGGCCGGGCGACCCGCTGGTCAAGGTCGGTGAGGCGGGCCACTACCAGATCCCGTACGCCCTCGGCCCAGCGCGCCCACCACGGCAGCACGCCGAAGGCCTCCCGCACCCCGGCCCGGCACATCTGAACGATCAGACCCGCATAGCGCCGGCGATGCCGCTCAGCGATCGCCGCCGGTTCCACGGCCAGCAGCGCGCGCCGTTCTTCCCTGCTCCCGGCGCCGGCCGCGGCGGCCGCGGCGGCCGCGGTGAGGATCTCCCAGCTCGCGGGTGTCTCCAGGCGCTGGCGGGCGGCGGCCACGATCGCGGCGCGGACGTCTCGGTGAGCGCCCGGGCGGCTGTACGCCTCCAGAAGCGCCGGCATCACGCTCGGCGGCCCATAGCGGCCGAGGATCCGGGCCGCCTCCTTGCGGCTGGTGACCTTCACCTCGGCCGTCGGCAGGCCACCGAGCAGGGCCGGCAGCCGGGACGGCTCGACGTTCGCGGCCGCCCGCCCGGCCGCGTACATCGCGACCCGGGCCCGGTCGCCGGCCGCGTGCTCCAGCAGCTCGGACAGCGCCTCACCGGGACGATCGGTCCAGATCAGCGCGCCCAGCGCCGCCTCGGCGACGACCACCTCCGGCGCTTCGATGTGCCGGCGCACGAGGTGACGGCCGGGTCCGGGCACCCGGGCGGCGACCTTCACCGCGGCCGCCCGGGCCTGCACGCTCTCGCCCTCGTCGTCGATCACGGCTTCGAGGATCCCGGCGAAGCGTTCGCGCTGGCGGGGCAGCCACCGGTCGGCGTGCCGGGGCGGCCCGGGCACCCAGCGCCGGCCGTCCTCGATCATGCGGCCGTGGACGGGTCCGGCCAGCGCCCGGTCGATGAGGTCGGTGCGGGAGGTGGCGACGACGTGCCACACCTCGGGAACGGCGACCATCGACGGGTCGGCGTCGAGCACGGCCGGCACCCGGCCCGCCCGCCGGCGCGGATCCTCCAACCAGGACACGGCGGCCTGACGCGCCACCCACTCGGACGTGCCCGGGCCGATCGCCCGGCGCAGCAGGTCCTGAAGCCCCGCGACGTTCCAGGCGCGCCGGCCGAGGGCGGCCGTGAGCCCGAACAGCGGCCCGAAGTCGCCCCGGTCCATGGCCGCGACGACCCAGCCGCCGAGGCGGTCGAAGACCATCGTCTCCTGGCCCCGCCGCAGCACCTGGTCGAAGCGCCGCAGCACCGGCACGCGGGACACCCGGCCGACCTGGTCGATGGTGTGCAGCGCCCATTCGCGCAGCTCCGGCACGTCGACGTGCTGCTGGAGGACGTCGGCGGCCAGGGCGGCGAGCGCGCTCGTCGTCTCCCGGGAGGCGTCGCGGGCCGCGACGGCGTCGTCGGTCAGCCGGGTCAGCCCGGGCGCGGCGCCGGCGGTGAGCAGCCGGGCCACGCCGGTCAGGGCGGTCAGCGCCGACGCCCGCACCGGGTCCTGCTCGTTGCGCAGCCGCCCGAGCCGGTCCACCAGCTCGGCCACCACCAGCGGGTCCCGCGAGCGCCGCGCGGCCGCCCCGAGCAGGTGGTAGGCCCGCCCGCGCTCGGTGGCCAGACCCGACCGCAGACCTGGTTCCAGCGCGGCCGACGCCTCCGGCCAGGCGAGGTAGGCGCTCCAGGTCAGCACATGCGTCTCACGGGAACGAATGTCGGGACGGTCGAGGATGCGCCCCGCCTCCCGGATCCGGGGCCCGGCCGGCAACAACTCCATCACCGAGGGCACGAGCAGCGTCCCCGCCTCACCGGCGGCCCGCTCGAACAGGTCACCACGGCGGCCCGGCGGCAGAAAACGAAGCAGGGCAGCGAAGGTTCGCGGGTTGTCGCGCACCGCCAGGACCAGCGGCAGCAGGTCGTCGTCCGGCAGAACGGCCAGGGCGCGGAGCAGTGGGCGGGGCAGCCACCGGCCGCCCCGGTCCGAGAGCCGCCCGGGCACGGTGAGCAGCCGCACGACGCGCGCCGGATCGTGCGCGGCGAGGGCACCCGACCCGGGCGTCCAGGAGAGAGGCGCGTACCGCTCGGCCAGGTCGAGGAAGCCGGCCGGGTCGCACAGGGTTTCGAGGGCCGACACGTGACGGCTCCACACGTCGTCCCCGTCGGGCGCCGCCGCCGCGAGCCGCTCCCCCGCCCGTTCCAGCGCCGGTCCGGGGTGCCGCCGGGCGACGACGGCCAGGGGCACGGCATGGTCCAGGTCCGGGAGCATTCGCCGTACGACGGCGGCACTGCACGCGGGCAGGAGAGCCGCCGCCTCCCGGTCGCCCCAGTAGGGCCGCACCTCGGCGATCAGCGCGTCCGCCGTCGCGGTCAGGCGCTGCCGCCGCACCGTCTTGTAGACGCGCCGCCGCTCGGCCGCGGGCAGATCCACCACATTGTCGAGCCGTCCCGCCCGCAGGGCCGCGACGGTGGCCTCGGCCCGGATCGACCGCCGCGGGTCACGCGTCGCCGCCGCGATGGCGTCCTCATCCCGTACGACCAAAGCCGCCACCAGCGCGAGATGCCGCTCATAGCCGTCACCCACGCTCAGCTCGGCACAGACCGCGGCCCGATCGGGAGCGCTCCGGGCCCACTCGGCGAGGCGCTTCATCCGCACGCCGTGCGGCAACGGTTCGAGCGAGGTCAGCAGTTCCTGGGTGGCGGTCAGCACGTGATCATTGTCCCCCGCGGGTCATCACACGAAGTTATGTGCCAAGTGAGTGGTAACGACAGGGGCCCGGCGCACGTACGGTACTTCGACAGCCGTCTATCGATGGAAGGAGTCCGGCGTGCGCATCCGCATCGTCGTCGCTTCGCTTGCCACCGCCCTCACCGGTGCCCTGGCCGTTCCGTCCGCCGCCGCCGCGGCGGTCGAGGATCCCTCTACGAACATCATCGGCGGGGGGACCGTCTCGTCCGCGCCGTGGGCCGCCGCCGTGCTCAGCAACGGCAGCTTCACCTGCTCGGGCACGATCATCTCGGCGAACTACGTGCTCACCGCGCGGCACTGCATCAGCGGCACGATGTCGGTGCGGGTCGGCAGCGTCAACCGGACCTCCGGCGGCACCACCCGCGCCGTGAGCAGCACGGCCACCCGTTACGACCTGGCCCTCATGCGCCTGGCCAGCCCGATCACGACGTCGTACATGCCGCTGTCCAGCGCGTACCCGCCGGTCGGCTCGACCAACAGCATCTACGGCTGGGGCATGACCTGCTACAGCGGATGCAGCGCGTCGACCACGCTGAAGACGGCGACGGTCCAGGTCACCTCGACCAACCAGACCGACGCCTACGGCGGGCGGGCCATCGGCAGCACGCGCATCAACGGCAACGCCTGGCGCGGCGACTCGGGCGGCCCGCAGGTCTACAACGGCGCCCAGGTCGGTGTGGCCTCGACCGCCGACGGCACGAGCCGCCAGTACTACGGCAGCGTCGCCTACAACCGCGCCTGGATCACCTCGACGGCCGGCGTCTGACACCGAGCGGAGGCGAGCCCCCGGCTCGCCTCCGCTCCGGTCGGCTACGTGGCCTTGACGCTGGTCGGGAAGAGGGTGGTGCACCAGGCCCCGGAGCAGGTCCTGGTGCTGTTTCTGGTGATCAGGATCTGCTCGCCGCCGCTGCCGCAGTTCACCCAGTTGTTCAGGAAGGCGGCCCGGTCCTTGCTGGTGTTCTGCCACGAGACGGTCTTGTTGTTGTAGGCCGAGGACAGGTTCCAGCAGTGCGCGACCCCGTTGGCCGAACCGGCGTAGATGTCGTTCAGGTTGAGGGCCCACATGGTGCCGGCCAGGTTCTCGTCCTCGAAGAGGCAGAGGTACACATTAGGGGGACAGACACCGGCCGCCCTCCGCACACCGGCCACGCTCTTGCTGACTCCGGACTCGACCTTCTGCATGGAGACGAGGTCGCCGGAGGGCAGGAGCTGGAGCCATTGACCGCCGACCGGGGTCATCGCTTCGTTCAGTTGCATCGGGCGCGCCGCGGTCAACTCCTTTGTGGAGGGAAGAGCCTCTCGTGGAGGGCGGCCGCGTCCGGATGGCCGAGGTCGGTGAGGATTTTCCAGGCGTGCTCCCACGCGGCGCGGGCGGCGTCGGGGTCCCCGGCGGACTCGTGGGCGTCGCCGAGTTTGGCCGTGGTGTCGGCCTCCTGGTAGCGGTCGCCCAGGTCGTGGAAGATGGCGACGGCGTGCTGGTAGCAGTCGAGGGCGTCATGGTGGCGGCCCAGGTGGTGGGCGGCGTAGCCGAGGCTGTCCCAGGTGTGCGCCTCGCCGTAGCGGTCGCCGAGCTCCTCCAGCAGAGCCAGCGCACGGCGGCATGACACCACCGAGTCCTCGTAGTGTCCGAGCAGGGCCTGGTACCAGCCGACCGAATTCAGGGCGTTGGCCTGGCCGACGCGGTGACCGGCCGCCTCGAAGAGCTCCAGGGACCGGCGGGCGTGCGGCAGCGCCAGGTCGGGGCGGTCACGCCGGTCGTGCAGGGCGGCCAGGCTGTTGTGGGCGAACGCCTGGCCGACGACGTCGCCGCAGGCGGTGCTCGTCTCCAGCGCCGTATGGAGCTCCGCCTCGCCCTCGTCGAAACGGTTCAGGCCGAGGTGGGCGACGGCGAGATTCCGGTACGCCCGGGCCAGCGCCACCGCGTCGGAGCCACGGCCGGCGGCGGCGACCGCGAGGCGCCCCACGGCCTCCAGGTCGTGCCAGTGGCCCCGCCAGTCGAGAAACGTCACCATACTGAGCGCCAGCTGCCAGGTCCCGGTGTCGAAGCTGGGCATCGCGATCGCCGCCAGCAGCGAGGCCCGCTCGGCGGCGAACCAATCCATGGCCTGCTGATAGGTGGCCGGCGGTTCCAGCGCGACCCCGGCCGCCGGCTCGCCCAGGTCGAGCGGGTCCTGCGCCGGGTCGAGCAGCATGGTCGCGGCCCAGGCGGTGTGCCGGTAGTGATCCATCAGCCGCCCCGCCGCGCCGCCGGAGTGGCCGAGCCCGGTGGCGTAGGCGCGCAGCAGGTCGTGAAAGGAGTAGCGGCCCGGCGACGGCTCGGTGAGCATGCTGGCCTGGACCAGCTCGGCCAGATAGCGCCGGGTCTCGGGCAGCGGCCGGCCGCCGGCGCTCGCCGCCGCCACGGCCGAGAGGTCCGGGCCCGGAAGCGGGCCGAGCAGGCGGAACAGCCGGGCCGCGGAAGGGCTCAGCGCGGCGTAGGACCAGGAGAACACCGTTTCGACACGGGTGGCGGTGTCGCCCGCGTCGAGCGCGCCGAGGCGGGCGCCGGCCAGCTCGCCGGCCGACGCCGCCAGGGAGTGCCCGTGGTGACGGGCGCGGGCGGCGACGATGGCCAGGGCGAGGGGCAGACCGGCGCAGGCGGTGACGATCGCGGCCGCGGCGGCCGGTTCGGCGGCGATCCGGCCCGGGCCGAGGCGGTGGGCGAGCAGCTCGCGGGCCTCGGCGACGGGGAGGGCGGACAGCCCGATCGGCTGCGCGCCGTGGGTGACCAGCAGCGGCGTCAGGTGGTTGCGGCTGGTCACCACGGTCAGCACGGACGGGGACGCGGGCAGCAGGGGCCGGACGTGGCCGGCGTCGCGGGCGTTGTCGAGCAGGATCAGGATCCGCTTGCCCGCGAGCAGGCTGCGATAGAGGCCGGCCTGCGCCTCCGATGTGGACGGCGTTCGCTCCGGTGGCACGCCGAGCGCGAAGAGGAATCCGCGGAGGGCCTCGCCCGGATCGAGCACCTGGCCGCCGGCGTCGAACCCGCGCAGGTTCACATAGAGGCAGCCGTCCGGGAACCGGCTCGCGACCCGGTGCGCCCAGTGCACCGCGAGCGAGGTCTTGCCGACCCCGGCCGGCCCGGAGATCGCGGCGATCACCGCCGGGCCGCCTCCGCCGAGCAGGCGGTCGAGCTCGGCCAGGGCCGTCGCGCGCCCGGCGAACCCGGCGACCGCCGCCGGCAGCTGCGCGGGCACGACCCCGGTCGGAGCGGGCGCCGGCCCACGCAGCAGAAGCATGTGCAGCGTCTGCAACTCGGGGCCGGGATCGACGCCGAGCTCCTCCCCGAGGCGGCGGCGGAACCCGGCGTAGCGTTCCAGGGCCTCGGCCGATCGCCCGGCGCCGTGCAGGGCCCGGATCAGCTCCGTGATCAGCGGCTCGGCCAGCGGATGGTCGTCGGCCAGTTCGGACAGACGCCGGATCACCTCGCCCGTGGCGCCGACCGCGAGCTCGGCCCGGGCCCAGGCCAGCATCAGGTCGAGACGCTCCTGCCGCCAGCTCTGGCGCATCCGGTCGGCCCACGGACCGGCGATCCCGGTCAGCGGCTCCCCGCGCCACAACCCGGCCGCCTCGCGCAGCAGCCCCGCCCTCTCGCCGGGGGCGAGGCCCTCGCGGCGGCCGTGGCCGAGCAGATCGCGCATCCGGTGCAGGTCGACGACGGCCGGTGGCGCGTCGAGGAGGTAGCCGCCGGCGCGCCGGCGCAGAGCGACCCGCCCACCCGCCTCGTCGAGGGCGCGCCGGACCCGGGTCACGTGGGCGTGCAGCGAGCGGCGGGCCGTCGCCGGGGGCGTGTCGCCCCACAGGCGGTCGATCAGGGTCTCGGTGCCGACCACGTGGCCGGTGTCGGCGGCCAGGACGGCCAGGACGGCGCGCTGGCGGGGCTGCCCTGTCTCCAGGCGCCGGCCGTCCACCCACAGCTCGACCGGGCCCAACAGCCGGAACTCGATCACGCGGCTCCCCCGGGAGACATCGAGCCACAACAATCCCACAACAGCGGGCGGCGAGGCTACCCGCAGGTATTCACGGGACGGGGGCTGGGGATGCGCTGGTGGCACACGACGATGGCGGTGCTGCTCGCGCTGAGCGGTGCGGTGGTGGTGGAGACGGCCACCACCGCACCGACGGCCGCGGCGAAAGCGGCGAAGGCCGGGCACGGCACCATGGAGATCGGGCTCGCGCTGGCGCCCGGTCGCCGCCTCGAGGTGACGCTGCGCCCGCTCGTGGCCCGGCCCGCCGGTGAGATCCGCCTGACCGCCTACCGCGGTGACGAGGAACTGGCCCGTGTCGCCCGGCCGCTCGAGGCGCTGAGGGCCGGGCGGGCAGTACGGGTCCTGTTCACCATCCCGGCCACCGGCGCCGGGGACTTCGGCCTGGTCGCCCAGCCACTGCCCGGCGCCGACACCGGGTTCCTGGCCGTCCGGCCGTACAAGAACGCTCTGATCTCCGCCGGCTCCTACGGCCTTCTCGACGACGCCGCCCTGACCGCCGATCGCGACGACGGGCGCCTGACCGCCACCGAGTTCGAGGCGCGGCGCGCCCGCCTGCACCAGGCCCCCGGCAGCCCCGGCACACAGCGGGCCTCGCTCGCCGCCGCCACCACGGTCACGGGCTCGATCAGTTACCGCGACCTGGCCAACCTCCAGCGACCGATCCGCGGCGCCCGGGTTCAGCTGGTCGCCGCCACCGGCCAGGAGCACGGCACCACCTACGCGTCCGACGGCGGCGCCTTCTCGTTCAGCTCAGCCACCCTGACCACCGGCGACTACCGCATCCGGGTCACCGCGGCCGGTACCTTCGGCGAGGTCGACACGACCGGCGGCGCCGACAACTACGTGGCCTACAGCGCCGTCTTCCCGGTCACCGCCGGCGCCACGGTCAGCGGCATCACCGTCAACGTGGACTACTTCTCGGTGACCGGCCGCGCCTTCGCGCTTTTCGACGCGCTGCGGACGGTCGGCGGCTTCTACCAGAGCGTCCGCAAGTCGTCGTGGCAGCCGGCGCTCGTCGTCTTCTATCCGTCCGGCCAGGCCAACTCGTTCGCGCGGGCCGGGAACATCTGGATGAGCGGCGGCGACACCATGTGCGACGGCGCCTACTGCGGCGAGGACGCCTTCGACTGGGACGTGCTGGCCCACGAGTCCGGGCACATCGTCGCCACCCAGGCCGGGCTGAACGGCCCGAACGACGGCGGCGACCACGACATCTGCGACAACGCCTGGGGCCAGGAGGGCCGTGGCAAGGCCGCCGGCCTCGACCTGGCCTGGTCGGAGGGGTGGGCCACCTTCTACGGGCTGGCCGCGCTGGCCAGCGTGCCGCTGCCGCCCGTGCCGAACGCCGGCGGCCTCGTCTACGACGACCGGCCGGGACCGCCGCACAACACCCCCGGCACGGTCGACTACAACATCGAGACCAACGACCCGTCCGGCGAGTGCGCGCCCAAGGGCGACGACAGCGAACTGGCCGTGCAGCGGGCGCTCTGGGATCTCTTCGACACCATCGAGGACGACGTGAGCGGCGGCAAGGACACGGTGCAGTGGGGCCTGGCCGACATCCTGAACCGGCTCGACTCGGCCAACGCCACCACCTTCGGCGCGGCCTGGTCCGCGATCACGGCGAGCCGCGGCCCGAGCGAGGTGCAGGCCGCCCGCCGGATCCTGGAGACACACGGCATGGCGCCGCGGGGTCTCCAGCCGCGGGACAGCATCAGCAACGCCCTGGTGCCGTTCCGGTGGACCGCGGGCGGCATCCCGGGTCACCTCAACAACAGCTTCACGCTGCGGGTGCGCAGCGGATATACGGGCTCGGTCCTGTTCACCGTCACGACCGCCGCCACCAGCTACACGCCGACCGCGGCGCAGTGGAACCAGGTCCTCGCGGCCAAGTCGGTCGTCTACGACGTGTCGGGGAGCCAGACCACGGCACCGGTCAGCGGGCCGTACGCGTCGGCCGAGGAGTCGTTCATGATCGGCTCGGGCTCGCGGAAGATCATGGTGGTCGGCGACTCGATCAGCCAGGGCCTGGAGGGCGACTACACCTGGCGCTACCGCCTCTGGCAGCACCTGGCCACCGGCGGCGCCGCGGCCGACTTCGTGGGGCCGTACACCGGAACCACCCGGGTCCCCTCGGACCTGCCCGACGGCTTCCCGACCGTGCCGGCCCCGCCGGTCTTCAACGGCGCGTACCGCAACCACCTCACCTTCGACAGCGCCCACTTCGCCCAGTGGGGACGGCAGGCGCACCAGGCCATGGGTGACATCAGAGGACAGGTGGCCACCTATCGGCCCGACTATCTGCTGGTCGAGCTCGGCTTCAACGACCTCGGGTGGGGCGTGTCGAACCCGGACGGGCTGATCGGCGACATGAAGAACCTGATCGCCCAGGCCCGCGCGGCCAACCCGGCCATCAGGGTGATCGTGGCCAACGTGGTGCGCCGGGAGCCGCTGGCCCAGCTGCCCCAACTGGACTCGATCATCAACGAGTACAACGGCAAGCTGCCGGCCGCGCTGGCCTCGGTGAGCACGGCCGCGTCGCCGGTCGCCCTGGCCGACATCGCGTCGAGTTACCAATGGCAGTTCGACGCCTACGACGGGCTGCACCCGAACGGCTCCGGCGAACACAAGATCGCCAAGGCGTTCGCCACCGTGCTGTCCGGCACCTTCGGCGTCGGCGGCCCGTTCACCGCCACCTCCGGACCCGACCTGCTCAGCCCGGCCGCGCCGGCCTCGATCACGGCCACCGCGACCGGCACCGGCGTGCACGTGAGCTGGGGTCACAGCTTCGGCGCCGGCGGCTACTGGTTCGAGCAGCGGATCAAGGACAGCGGCCAGCAGTGGCAGCGGCTGCCGCTGCCGATCCCGGGCGACGAGTGGGACACCGGGTGGCTGGTGCGGGGCTTCACCTACGAGTTCCGCGTGCTGCCCAACCGCGGCATCTCCACCGGGCCGGCCTCGCCGGTCGCCTCGGTCACGGCCAACCCGCTGACCGCGGACGGGCCGCCGAACATCACCACCTCGCCCGGTCCGGGCTCGCTCACCGTCTCGTGGAGCCCGGCGACCGGCCTCTACAGCGACACCGTCAGCGGCTACGTCGTCTACTACATGGACCGGGCGGATCCGAATGCCTTCGTTGCCAGCGTCCGCACCAATGGCCTGAGCGCGACCCTCACCGGCCTGACCAGCGGGCACAACTACGCCATCGCGGTGGCCTCGGTGAACGCGGCCGGCGCGGGCTCGCCGGCGGGCGGTCCCGAGATCAACGTACCCCGGTGAGGACCGCTCGCTCTGCGCCCTCGCCAGGCTACGAATCGTCGATATTATGAATCCGAAAGTCGCCGCGGAATCACGCCGCGTCGAGAAGTGATCAAGCGGGTTGACTAACCGTTCGCGACCATATATCTGTTCTGTCTGGCGACGAGCGCGGCCTCACGGAGGCTATGGCCAAAAAGTGAGGAGTTCGACACCTATGCCGGGACAGGCCACGTTGGGGGAACGAGGGCAGCGGCAGCCGCAGGGCGGCTCCGGCGGCGGTAAGAAAAAGAAACCGAGACGTCGCAAACTACCGTTATGGACCAAGTTGGTGACGGCGTTCGGCGCCGTTCTGCTCGTGGTCGGCGGCGGCGGCCTGGTCTCGGTGAAGTACTTTCTCAACCAGCTCACCAGCAACATCCAGACAACGTCCAGCGTTCTCGACTCGGCCGGCCTGAGCAACAAGGCGGTGGCCGCGGGCAAGATGCCCGAGGGCGCGATGAACATCCTCATGCTGGGCCTGGACACGCGGACCGGCTGGGAGGAGAAGGGCGAGCTGTCCCGCTCCGACACGATGATCATCCTGCACGTCACGGCCAAGCACGACCAGGCGTACATGATCTCGATCCCCCGCGACACGATCGTCGACATCCCGGCCGACGAGGAGCTCGGCTTCCGGGGTTCGACCGAGAAGATCAACGGCGCCTACGCGAACGGGTCGAAGGACGGCAAGGGCTGGCAGGGCGGCGCCAAGCTCGCCACCAAGACCGTGAACAAGCTGACCGGCATCGAGTTCGACGGCGTCGTGGTCATCGACTTCAGCGGCTTCAAGGGCATCCTCGAGGCCATGGGCGGCGTCTACATGTGCGTCGACAAGCGCATGTGGTCCAGCCACTACCTGGTCAACAACGGCAAGATCGAGTACGCCCACGGCGCCGACCCGAAGTCGCCGCCGAAGAACGCGCTGTGGTTCGAGAAGGGCTGCCGCAACATGAAGCCGTGGGAGGCGCTCGAGTTCTCCCGCCTGCGGCACTCGACGAACGGTGACTACGACCGCCAGCGTCACCAGCAGCAACTGCTGCGGGCCATGATGAAGAAGGCGACCAGCAGCGGCGTCATCAGCAACCCGACGAAGGTCTCGAAGATCCTGGCCGCGGCCGGCACGTCGCTGAAGATGGACACCCACGGCGTCGCGGTCACCGACTTCATCTTCGGCATGAAGGGCCTCGCGGCCGGCGACCTGATCCCGATCAAGACCAACGGTGGCACCTTCGCCGCGGTCAACGGCGGCGAGGGCGTCAACGAGGCCACCCGTGACCTGTTCAAGGCCACGGCCGAGGACAAGCTGCCGGCCTTCCTGGGCCGCCACCCGGAGATGCTGATCAGCGACCCGGCAACCTCGTAGGAAGCTATGTCCAGACGGGCCTCCGGGGAGCCGGCAGGCCCGTCTCCTCTTCGCAGCGGGCCAGGATCTCGTCGAGCGGCGGCCCCATGTCGAAGACCGGCAGCTCGCCCCGGTCGTCCTCGCGCAGCTTCGCCGTCTCCCCCGCCACCACCCGCCCGGCTTCGTCGACCACGACGCCGTAGCGGCGGGCGCCCTCGCGGGTGACCAGGCCGCGGCGCACCTCCTTGGCCACCAGCTCCGGGTCGCGGGCCAGCGGGTCACCCCAGCCGCCGCCACCCCAGGTGACGAAGTGCAGCACGTCGCCCGGGCGCACCGGCACGTCGTGGCACTTGCTGGGCAGCACCTCGCGCTCCCCGCCCGCCCGGTCGATCCACTTGCGGCCGCGGGCGCCCGGCCGGCCACCGTTGACGCCCCACGGATAGGTGAGCCAGCGGTCGTCGTGGATCGCGATCGTCCCCGGCTCCAGGAAGCGATAGGCGACGTCGACGCCGTTGCCGCCCCGGTGCAGGCCGGCCCCGCCCGTGTCGGCCACCGTCTCCCATTTCTCGATGCGCAGCGGATAGTACGACTCGAGGAACTCGCACGGGATGTTGACGAAGCTCGGCCACAGCGAATGCCCGTCCGGCCCGTCGCCCAGCGGCCGTCCCGGAATGCCGCCGAAACCGATCGAGTAGAGCTGGAACCATTCGCCCTTGCGGTCGCCCGAGGAATAGTTACCGGAATACATGAAATGCGGCGAGGACGAGAATCCGGCCGCGTTCAGCAGGGCCGGATTCGTCTGTCCCAACAGGCCACCGAACAGGTCGAACACCCGCCCGATGCCGTGGTTGCGGGCGTTCAGGGCGGCCGGGTGCCTCGGTTTCCAGTACGACCCGTCGGGAATGGTCACGTCGATCAGCGGATAGAAGCCGTCGTTCCACAGGATCTGCGGATCGGCCACCGTGATCATGTAGATGCCGAAGAACATCCGGGCCAGGTTCTCGTTCAGGTAATAGTTGACCGGGCCGATCGCCTGGGGTGACGAGCCGCTGAAATCGAGATGCACCCGGTCGCCGGTCCGGGTCAGGGACAGTTTCAGCTCGTACGGCCCGAAGCCCACCCCGTCGTCGCAGATGTAATCGGTGAACGAGAGGGTGCGCCCCTCCTCGAAGACCACGTGCAGCAGGGTCTTCATGGCGTCGTAGTTGCGCTGGAGCAGGGCGTCCAGGGCCGAGAGATAGGTGGCCACGCCGAACCGGGCGCACATCTCCCGCACCCGCCGCGCGGCCGTCCGGCACGCCGCGACCAGCCCGTTGAGGTCGGCCCGGTTCCAGTCGGGCACCCGCACCTGGTTGAGGATGATGCGCAGCGCGTCCTCGTTGAGCCGCCCGCCGTCGTACAGCTTGAAGGGCGGAATGACCACGCCCTCCTCGTAGATGGTCTTGGCGTCGGTCGGCATCGAGGACGGGGTCTTGCCGCCGACGTCGGACATGTGCCCGAACATCGACGCCCATCCGACGACCCTCCCCTCGACGTAGACCGGCAGGACGACCAGCCAGTCGTTGGCGTGGCTGATCGCCGCCCCGCAGGCGTACGGGTCGGAGGTCAGCAGGACGTCGCCCTCGCCGATGTCACCGGCGAAACCGGCCAGGAAATCGGGGATGGAGAGCCCGAACTGGCCGACCACCATGCGCCCGGCCGGGTCGGCGATCAGCGGGAACTCGTCGTGCTGCTCCCGGATGCCGGGCGAGAGGGCGGTGCGGAACAGCACCTCGTCCATCTCGTAGCGGGCGTTGCGCAGCCCGTTCTCGACCAGGTCGAGGGTGACCGGATCGACCTCTGTCTTGAGAAGATCGCCGGTGGTGGTCTCGATGACACGCGCCACGGCTCAGCCCTCCAGGCTCTCGGCGGGACGGATGAGCAGGCTGCCGCTGGGATCGGTGACCGCGGCGTGCCCGGGAAGGATGAGCGTGGTCGAGTCCATCTCGGTGACGATCGCCGGTCCGTTCACCACGTCACCGGCCTTGAGCCTGAGACGGTCGTAGAGGGCGGCGCCGACGAACTCGCCGTCGACGTAGACGCGGGTCTCCCCCACTCGCGCCGCCGACGGGTCACCGTCGCCCTTGTCGAGATGGACCGGCGTGACGCGCGGGCGCTCTCCGGTCACGGTGGCCCGCGCGTTGACCAGCTCGTGGTCGACGTCGAGGGTGAACGAGAACAGCCGCTCGTGCTCGGCGTCGAACCGCGCGGCCAGGCCGGCCGGGCCCTCGCCGAGCTCCACGGTCACGGCCAGCTCGTTGCCCTGCCCGACGAAGCGGACGTCGGCCGCGTAGGTCACCCGGGCCGCGTCGAGGCGGCGCGAGGCGGTCTCGGCCAGCTCCTCGAAGATCGCGGTGAACTCGTCCGGCGTCAGGTCGCCGAGGCGGCGCAGGACGGTGCGGGCGGCCTCGTCGCGGGCCGAGGTGGTGGCGTCGCCCAGCGCGCAGAGCACTCCGGGCGAGGGCGGCACGATCACCGGCCAGGCCCCGGTCAGCTTGCCGAGGGCGTTGGCGTGCAGCGGACCGGCGCCGCCGAAGGCGACCAGCGCGAAGTCCCGCGGGTCGTAGCCCTGCTGCACGCTGACCAGGCGCAGGCCGCCGAGCATGTTCTCGTTGACGATGTCCACGATGCCGGCCGCGGCCGCCTCCACGCTGGGCAGTCCCATGGCGTCGGCCACGGTCTGGACGGCGGCGCGGGCGGCTTCGCGGTCGAGCGTGATCTCGCCGCCGGCCAGGGCCGTCGGCAGATAGCCGAGCACAACGTTGGCGTCGGTCACGGTGGGTGCGTTGCCGCCTTTGCCGTACGCGGCGGGGCCCGGTTCCGCCCCGGCCGACTGCGGTCCCACCCGTAGGGCGCGGGTCAGCTCGGGCACATGCGCGATCGACCCGCCTCCGGCGCCCACCGTGCGGACGTCGACGGCCGAGGCCCGTACGGTCAAATCTCCGACCTTGGTCTCCCGCCCGATCCGCGCCTGGCCCTCGCGGACCAGTGCCACATCGGTCGAGGTGCCGCCCATGTCGAAGGTGAGCAGCTCCTTGTGGCCGGACTGTTCCGCCACCCAGACCGCCCCGGTGACGCCGCCGGCCGGCCCGGAAAGCAGCATGGTGACCGGCGCGGCGGTGGCCGCGGTGGCCGCCGCCAGCCCGCCGTCGCTCCGCAGGATGGACAGATCGACGTTGATCTTGCTGGACAGGTTGGCGACATATCGGGCAACCTGCGGCTGTACGTAGCCGTTGGCCACAGTGGTCAAGGCTCTCTCATATTCCCGCATTTCAGGCAGGACGACGCTGGACATCGAAACCTCGATGCCGGGAATCTCCTCGGCCGCCCATTCGGCGAGCCGACGCTCGTGCGTGTCGTTGGCGAAGGCGTTGATCAAGGAGATCGCCAGCGCCTCTATGCCCTGATCTTTCAGCTTGCGGAGGGCGATTCGGGCTTTCCGCTCATCCAGTTCGGTGATGACGGTGCCGTCGCTGGCGATGCGGCCCGGGACCTCGACCGTGTTCTCCAGCTCGGCGAGGGGCTCCGGCTTGGGCCAGATGATCCAGCCGGCCAGGCCGCCCGGCACGAACGAGCGGGCGATCTGGAGCACCTGCCGGAAACCCTCGGTGGTGACCAGCCCGACCGTGGCGCCCTTACGCTCGAGGATCGCGTTGGTGGCCACCGTCGTCCCGTGCAGGACGTGCCGGATGACCGTCCGGTCCACACCGGCCTCGGCGCAGACCTTGTCGATGCCGTTCAGCACACCGACTGATTGATCGCTCGGCGTCGAGGCGGTCTTCGCCCGCCACGTCGAACCTGATTCCTCGTCGACCAGCAGCACATCGGTGAACGTGCCGCCCACATCTACGCCGAGCCGATAGGACATGGTCCTCCTTAGATGATCTTTTCTTTGCGCAGGTTCGCGCGCTCCGTTTCGCCGAGGCCGAGAAGGCCGCCGTAGATCTCGTCGTTGTGCTCGCCCAGCGCCGGCCCGGCCGAGCGCACCTGGCCCGGCGTCTCGGACAGGCGGGGCGTGGCGTTCTGCATGGGCAGCTCGCCGAAGTCGGGGTGGGGCACGGTCACGATCGCCTGCCGGGCCGCGAAGTGCGGATCGGCGAACATGTCCCTGGCCCGGAAGATCCGCCCGGCTGGCACGCCCGCCGCGTGAAGGGCGGTGAGCAGATCCTCGGCCTTGCGGGTGGAGGTCCACTCGGCGATGAGCGTGTCCAGCTCGGCCATGGCGGCGCCCCGCGCGCCGTGCGTCGCGTACCGCGGGTCGGTGGCCAGGCCCGGCTGCTCCATGACGGTGACGAGCCGGCCGAAGACGCTGTCCTGGTTGGCCGCGATGAGGATGAGGTCGCCGTCGCCGGTCGGATAGACGTTGCTGGGCGAGACGTTGGGCAGCGTGGCGCCGGTGCGCTCCCGCTGATAGCCGGCGACGGCCCACTCGGGCAGCAGGGACTCCATCATGGCCAGCACGGCCTCGTAGATGGCGGAGTCGACGATCTGGCCGCGCCCCGTTCTCGTCCGGTGATGAATGGCGGTCAAGGTCCCGAGGCAGGCGTACGTCGCGGCGAGCGAATCGCCGAGCGAGATGCCGGCCCGAACGGGCGGCTGGTCGGGCTCGCCCATGACGTAGCGGATGCCGCCCATGGCCTCGCCGATCGAGCCGAAACCGGCCCGGCTCGCGTAGGGGCCGGTCTGGCCGTAGCCGGTGACGCGGGTGATGACGAGGCCGGGGTTGGTCTTCCACAGCGTCTCCGGGGCCAGGCCCCAGCGTTCCAGGGTGCCGGGCCGGAAGTTCTCGACGAGGATGTCGGCGGTTTCGATCAGCCGCCTGATCAGCGCCTGCCCCTCCGCTTTCCGGAGATCACACGTCACCGACTTCTTGTTGCGGGCCACGACCGGCCACCACAGCGACTTGCCGTGCGGCTTCTCCCGGCCCCACTCGCGCATGGGGTCGCCCTTGGCCGGGTCCTCCACCTTGATCACCTCGGCCCCGAAGTCGCCGAGCAGCTGACCGCAGAACGGCCCGGCCAGCAGCTGACCGAACTCGACCACCCGCAGATCGTCCAGAGGCAGCGTCATCGACGGCCTCCCACCGCGCCCGCGGCCCTGTCAGCGCCGGCCCTGTCCCCGCCGGCCCTGTCCGCGCCGGCCCTGATCATCGTGGCGCGCGCGTTGTACAGATGGGCGCGCATCACCGCCTCGGCCCACTCCCCGTCACCCGCGCGGGCCGCGGCCACCATCTCCACGTGGTGGTTCAGGCTGCGCCGCAGGGCCTCCGGCGAGTAGTTGTGGAAGTTCTGGTGCACGACCGGCGCGTGGGTGACGCCGCGCAGCGCGTCGGCCAGCGGGCGCGACCCGGCGGCCTCGATGAAGATGCTGTGGAAGCGGCGGTTCAGCTCGACCAGGGCGTCCCGGTCCCCGGCCTCGATCATCTCGGTGGCGAGCGCGTCGAGGTCGTCGAGCTGCTCGGGGCTGAGCGCTGGTACGGCCTGCTGAACGGCGTACGGCTCGAGCCGCAGTCGAAGTTCGAAGATCTCGCGGAGCTCCTCGTCGGAGCGGCTCACGACGCGGGCGCCCCGGTGGGGCTGGATCTCGACGAGCCCCTCGGCGGCGAGCCGGGTCAGCGCCTCACGGATCGGCGTGCGGCTCACCGACAGCCGGCCGGCGAGCTCCACCTCCCCCAGCCGCGCCCCGGACGGGATGACCCCCGCGAGGATCTCCTCCCGCAACGTCTGCGCCGCCTGCTCCGCCGCTGCCCGCACCGAACCCCCCTCGCCATGGATGTATGCAATCTTGGCGAGGAACGGGGTTCAGAGCAAGAGGCAGCGGCGGTTTGTATACAACTCAGCGCAGGGCCGGCAGCACCTTGCTTCCGAAGGCATCGATGAACGGCGTCAAATTCTGCCCGACGTGATGCAGGTAGATCCGGTCGAAACCGAGCGCGGCGTACCGGCGCAGCCGATCGGTGTGCTCCTCCAGGTCGGCCGAGATGTTGACGACCTTCGCCACCTGCTCGACGGTCACGTTCTCGGAGATGACGTCGAAGTGCTCGACGGTCTCGGCGTCCCAGCACACCGGCGGCGCGAAGATGTTGCTGCGCCACTGGTCGTGCGCGATCCGCTCGGCCTCGTCCTGGGTCGGCGCCCAGCTCAGGTGCACCTGAAGGCAGACCGGCCCGGTGCCGCCGGCGTCACGGTAGGCGGCGATCATCGCGCGCAGCTGCTCCTCGGGCGCGTTGACCGTGACCAGCCCGTCGGCCCACTTCGCACACCAGGCGGCCGTCTTGGTGCTGACGGCGGCCCCGATCAGCGGCGGCGCCTGTTCGGGCCGCGTCCACAGCTTCGCCCGGTCGACGGTGATGATCCCGTCGCGGGTGACCTCCTTGCCGGCCAGCAGATCGCGGATGACGTCGACACAGGCCAGCAGCCGCGCCTCGCGCAGATCCTTGCGGGGCCATTCGCCGCCGACGACATGCTCGTTGCTGTATTCACCACTGCCCAGGGCCGCCCAGAACCGCCCCGGATACATCGACGCGAGAGTCCCGATGGCCTGCGCGATGATCGCCGGGTGGTACCGCTGCCCCGGCGCGTTCACCACACCGAACGAAAGATTGGTCGCCTGCAGAGCCGCGCCGAGCCACGACCAGGCGAACCCGGACTGCCCTTGCCGCGCGCTCCACGGCGAGAAGTGATCAGAACACATGGCTGCCTCGAACCCCGCTTGCTCCGCAGCGACCACGGCGGCCAGCAGCTCGGCGGGCGGGATCTGCTCATGAGAGGCATGGATTCCGTAGACCGTCATGCCACTTTTCCTTACCCCGTGTGACCGGATAAGAATCGGTTAAGACCCGGCCGTTCCGGTGGCGATCGTGAAGCGGCGCCGGAAATCATCGGACCATGACGGACTTTCTGCTCACGCGCCGCCGGTTGCTCGTCAGTGCGGGCGCGGGGGTCCTCGGCGTGACCATCCTGAACACGGTGACCGGATGTTCCGACGCCTCGCCGCCTTCTTCTTCCTCTTCTTCTTCGTCTTCCTCTTCCGGAGCCGCCGGCGGCTGGGAGCGGGTCAGCCTCTCGTTCGTTTCGGCCTATCTGCTGATCCGGGGCGGCGAGGCGGCCGTGGTCGACCTCGGCACGGCCGGGTCGGGCGACGCGATCGGGTCGGCGCTGACCGCCGCCGGCAGCGGATGGGGCCAGGTGAAGCACGTGATCCTGACCCACCAGCATCAGGACCACGTGGGCGGGCTGCCCGACGTGGAACCTCAGGTGAAGGCGACCTTCTACGCGGGCCAGGATGACGTCGGCTCGATCGTGAACGCGCAGCAGGAATTGAAGCCGCTGGCCGACGGGGACGAGGTCTTCGGACTCCAGATCGTCGGTACGCCCGGGCACACTCTGGGACACATCTCGGTTTTCGATCCGTCGACAGGAACCCTCGTCGCGGGCGACGCCCTCCGGACGACCGAAGGGCTCACCGGGTCCGACCCCAAGTACACGGCCGACCTCGACCAGGCCGCCGCGTCGGTCAAGAAGCTGGCCGCGCTGGATGTCAAGACGATCCTGCCCGGCCACGGCGAACCCCTCACCGACGGAGCGGCCGACGCGCTGCGCAAACTCGCCGGGTCCTGACATCGGCAATGTTCGTCCCTTCTGGCCGGTCCCCAAGCGGCCGGAGATCGGGTACCGTTCGCCCGGCGCAAGTGCGCCCCTGATCTCCCCTGGAGCGGACCCATGCGCCGGATCCTCGCCGCCGCCGTTGTCTCCCTGCTGCTGGCCACGACGGCCTGCTCGCCGGACGACAAGAGCGAGAACGGCGGTGGCACCAAGGTCACCGTCGGCGTCGTGCCCATCATCGACGTGGCGCCGATCTATCTCGGCAAGGCCAAGGGCTTCTTCGCGAGCCGGGGCATCGACCTCACGCTCGTCCCCGAGCAGGGCGGCTCGGCCATCGTGAAGAACGTGATCAGCGGTAAATACCCGTTCGGCTTCAGCAACGTGACGTCGCTGATGGCCGCGCAGACGGGCGGCGCCCAGCTGAAGGGCGTGGCGGCCGGGGTGTCGTCCACCGGCCGCGCCGGCCGCGACTTCTCGGCGATCGTCGTGCACGACGGCAGCAAGATCCGCACGGCGAAGGACCTGACCGGCAAGACGATCGCCGTGAACACCTTGAAGAACCTGGGCGACACGACCGTACGCCAGTCGGTCCGAAGCGCCGGCGGCGATCCGACAAACCTGAAGTTCGAGGCCATGCCGTTCGGCGACATGCCGGCGGCATTGCAGGGCGGCCGAGTCGACGCGGCGTGGGTGGTGGAGCCACAGCTGTCGCAGGTGCTGACCCAGGGCGGCCAGATCGTCGCGTCGAACTTCGTGGACACGGCGGCGAATCTGACGGTGGCGCTCTACTTCACGAGCGAGGCCGAGATCGCGAAGAGCCCCGACCTGGTCACCCAGTTCACGGCGGCGATAAAGGATTCGATGGCGTACGCCGCGACCCACCCCGACGAGGTCCGCGACATCGTCGGCACCTACACCACGATCAACGACACCGTCCGGATCGCGATGATCCTCCCGAGCTGGCCAGGCGAGATCAACCGCCCGTCGATCGACCGCTTGGCCCAGCTGGGCCGCCGCGACGGAATACTGACCAAGGCGCCCGCCCTGGACCAGCTCCTCCCCTGACAGCCCGCACGGCCGGCGGGGTCGTGTATTTCGTTGGTGTGTGAATTCTTGCCGACCAGCCATGCCCGTTACGCTGTGTCGGCGCCGTTCCTGTTATCACGCCAGTAGGCGAGGTCGGCGCGGGTGGTCAGGGTGCTCGGGTGATCAGGCCCCAAGACCCGCAGCCGGTCGGCGAGCAGCTGTTCGAAAGCGGCCGCGGCGCCAGCCGGGTCACCCGCCTCACCGCGCCAGTAGGCGAGGTTGTGACGAGTGGTCAGGGTGCTCGGGTGATCCGATCCCAGGACCCGCAGCTGGTCGGCGAGCACCTGTTCCAAAGTAGACGCCGCATCAGCCGGATCACCCGCCTCACCGCGCCAGTGGGCGAGGCTGTGACGAGTGGTCAGGGTATCCGGGTGATCCGATCCCAAGACCCGCAGCCGGTCGACGAACAACTGTTCCAAAGCAGACGCGGCACCAGCCGGATCACCCGCCTCACCGCGCCAGAAGGCAAGGTTGGAGCGAGTGGTCAGGGTGCTCGGGTGATCCGATCCCAGGACCCGCAGCCGGTCGGCGAGCAGCTGTTCGAAAGCGGTGGCGGCAACCGCCGGGTCACCCACCACGCCGCGCCAGCGCGCCAGTTGGGCGCGGGCGGCCAGGGTGTCCGGGTGGTCAGGCCCCAGAATCCGCAGCCGGTCGGCGAGCAACTGTTCGAAAGCGGCCGCAGCACCAGCCGGGTCACCCACCACGCCGCGCCAGTAGGCAAGGTTTGCGCGGGTGGTCAAGGTGCTCGGGTGATCCGATCCCAGAATCCGCAGCCGGTCGGCGAGCAACTGTTCGAAAGCGGTCGCGGCACCAGTCGGGTCACCCGCCTCACCGCGCCAATAGGCGAGGCTGTGGCGGGCGGCCAGGGTGTCCGGGTGGTCGCCGCCGAGGTGGGTGGTGGTAGTGGTGTGCAAAAAGTGGAAGTAGTTGCGAGCGGCTGAAACCTGCCCGGTGTTGCCCAAGCTGTTGCCAGCCTGAAACAGCACTAAGTGTGCGCCGTCGTCTCGGTTGCATAGTGACGTGCTGGCGGCGTTGTACAGGGCGGCGGTGTTGGCCCGAAGAGCTTGTGCGGCTTGCTGGTCAGGCTCGATCTCGGGCCAGATTTCGAGGAGAGCCTCCGCGGCGGTGACGGCGAGTGTGTCGGTGTCTTCGGCGTCGGCGGCTTCTCGGACGGCGCGTTGGACCAGGGCGTGCACTCGCAGCGTGTCGGTGGTTCGACCGACAGTGGCCAGGTTCAGCCGGTGCAGGCCGTGCAGAGCGTCACGGACATCCTCCGCATCCACCACCCCGCCCCTGTGCAGGCGCTGGCTCAGGTAGTCGAGCACTCTGGTGGTGGCGAACAGGTCGGTGGGGATGCCGTTCGGATCGAGCAACGCGGCGAGTTGCAGCACGGGCCGCGCCAACTGTGGCGGGTGCAGCCGGTCGGCGAGGTCTATGGACAGCGACCAGGTGGCGGCGATGGTGTGCTGGTGTTCGTCCGGCAACGCCCCGGCCTCGGGCAGCACATCGGGCAGCCGGCGCCGTTGGTCGGCCAACCGGGCGCGATAGTCGGCGCAGGTCAGCCCACGATCGAGCAGGTAGGCGGCGGCCTGGGCCAAAGCCAGCGGCAGGTGACCGAGGTCGTCAGCCAGCTCGGCAGCCCCGGCCAGGAGCCTTGGGTCGGCGAACAGTTTGTTCTGCAGGTAGATATATGCCTCGGCCGGGGTGAACAGGCCGACCTGGACGACGTGCCGGCCGGCCAGCAGCGCGCTGTCGCGGCGGCGAGTGGTGACGACCGTACGGCCTGACTCCATGGCGGGCGGCCACAAACGGCGCAGGTCCGCGGGATCGGTCAGGTCATCGAGCACGATCAGCCACCGCCGGTCAGTGCCGGCGAGCCAGGCCAAGAAGCGTTCGGCGGCCTGCTGCGGGTCGGCGTCCTCCACGCCGGTGACGTCGGCGGCGGCCTGAGCGTAACCGGCGATGATGCCGGTCCTCGACGTCGCAGTCACCCAGACCAGCAGGTCGACCAGATGCTCGTCCCAGACATGGTGGGCCAGCGCGGCCGCCAACTGGGTCTTGCCGACTCCACCCAGTCCGGTGACCACCTGACATACCACCACGGTCTGCCCCGAGGTGCTCGCCGTGTCGAGGTCCCGGTCGGCGGGCCTGTCCACCCGCTGGTCGGCCAGCGGCGGCACCACACCCACCCGGTGCGGCCACTCGATCTGCCGTGGGTGCAGGTGGTACTCGTTGTGCTGGCTGCCGCCGTCCCCGATCTGCACCCCGAACGCGCCACGGGCGTCGACGCCGATGTCGGGATGGGATCTTTCGTTCACAGCGCCGGCTAGTTGAACGTATTGGTCTGGATGTTGCGGTCCCCCACCTGCACACCCTTGGCCTCACGCACGTCCACCCGATACTTCGCGGCCGAAGCGGGATCAGCGAGGGCAAGCAGCTGCCGGGCTGCCGCCAGGATCCGCTCGTCGTCCGCCGCGCCCGAGGCGGTAAGGGCGTCGCCGAGCTGGGCCTGCCAGAAGCCGGGCTCGGTCTCGTTGGCTTCCAGCACACCGTCGTCGCCGACGCGCCGCTTGAGCAACTCCTTCAGTCTGGCGTAGGCGTCCCGCACGGCCGCCGACGTGGCGTCCGTCAACCCCGCACCCGCGCCGGCCGCCAACGCCGCCGCGATCACCTCAACCGCCGACATGATGCGCTCCCGTCGATTGCCGATGACTCAGTCTGACGGACAGGCACCACCCCGTCACACGCGCGGTACCGGCGACATGGGTATTTGTCCGTCACTGTCTGGTCAGGATCGGGGGACGGAGAGCGATTCAAGATCAAGTGCTGGATAGTGTCGGGCGCATGATCTCGAACCTGAACGACCTCGCGACGGACGAAGCCACTGTCAAGGCGATCGCCGCCGACCTTCAGGGTGTCGTGCAGTCGGAACTGGCCACGAAGTCCGGGGTCTCGGCGGCCGCGGTCAAGCTCGCCTACAAGGCCGTCTCGTCGTTCGCCCCCGGCTACTACGCGCAGACCGTCGAGCTGATCGTCCCGTCCGCGCTTGAGCAGCTCCAGCCGTTCTGGGCCGACTTCCACGCGGCCGGCGGCGGCACCTTCGGCGACTACCTGGCCAAACGCAGCCCCGAAGTCACCGAGGCCATGCTCAAGGTCACCGACGACATGGCCAGCGACTCCGAGAAGGCCGTCGTCGTCAAGGCGTACACCACCGTGCGCGGCGGCGCCGGCAAGCACATCGAAGCCGCCCTCCCGGCCGTCGGGACCCTGGTCGAGAAGTACGCCGCCTGACCGGTCAGGGCAGGATCAGGTGGACGTCACCGAACTCGTGCCATCGGTAGCGCTCGCGCAGCGCCTCGTCGTACGCCGCCCGCAACGCCGCAGTCCCGGTCACCGCCGACAGCATTTTCAGGTGTGAGGCCCGCGGCTCGTGCAGGCCCGTCAACAGCCCGTCCACCGAGCGCACCGGCCTCTCCGGCCCGATGACCAGGCTGGTCCAGCCCGACGCCGGGCCGTCCCACGCCGTTTCCAGGGCCCGCACCACCGTCGTCCCGACCGCTGTCACCCGGCCGCCGCCGGCCCGGACGTGCTCGATCAACCGCGTCGTCGACGGCGGGACCGCATACCACTCCGGGTACGGCGGTTCGTCCACCTCGGCCGACGCCACGCCCGTGTGGAGCGTGATCGGCGCCACCAGGATCCCCCGCCCGGCCAGCGCGGCCAGCACCCCGCCGGTCAGCGGACGGCCCGCGCTCGGCATCTCGGCGCTGCCGGGCTCGGTCGCGTAGGCGTTCTGATACGTCGCCAGCGGCCAGTCCCGGTCGGTGTAGTCGTACCGGATCGGCCGCCCGTGCCGCGCCAGATAGCCGACCCTCGTGCCCGGCACGTCGGCTTTCGCGATCCAGAGCCTTGAGGTGTACGGGTGGAGCAGAGTGACCGATCCCTCGGGCACCGCCAGCCGCAGCCCCGTCCGCGCCGGCCCCGTGCCCGGCGCGAACGGGGCCGTGCTGCCCCCGGCGGTACGGCGCAACTCCACCAGCCACGACCCGTCGGCGTGCTCGGTCGAGACGTGCACGACCAGCCCGTCGCCGGCGTCGAGCGCGGCCGGAACCGTCGCCGAGTTGTTCACCACCAGCAGGTCACCGGCCCGCAGGATCCACGGCAGCTCCGGGAACCGGTGATGGCTCACCTCCGTGCCCCGGCTCACGAGGAGCCGTACATCCTCGCGCCCTCGCCCTTGGGCCTCGGCCGGCTCCCTCGCCTCGAGGTCGCCCGGCAGCTCGAAGTCGAGGGTCGCCGTGGTCATCGCGCCCCTTCGACGGCCGGCAGTGCGGACGCCACGTACCGGCCGGAGGCCGGGCGCGACCGCAGCAACCCCAGCAGATGCGGCACCACGGTCTCGGGCGGCGGCAGATGTGAGATGTCCTCGCCGGGCGCCGCCTGCTGGTAGAGATCCGTGCGCATCTCACCCGGGTCGACGCTCCACACCCGTACGGAAGGCTCCTCGATCGCAAGCACCCGGCCCGCATGGTCCAACGCCGCTTTGGCGGCCCCATAACCACCCCAGCCTTCGTACGCCTCGACGGCCGCGTCCGAGCTGATGTTCAGGATCGCGCCGCCGGACGGCGACCGGCGCAGCTGCGGCAGCAGGAGCTGGGTCAGGGCGATCGGGGCCAGAGCGTTCACCTCGAACGTCTCCAGCAGCGCCGGCAGCGGGAAGGCGCCCAGCGCGGGCAGTGGCGAGCCGCCCAGCACCGACGCGTTGTTGACGAGCAGGTCGGCCCCGCCGAGCTGGCCGGCCGCCGCGGCCAGGACGGCCCGGTGATCGTCGTCGACGACGTCACCCGCGATGGCGATGACGGTCGTGTGCCGGCCGAGCTCCGCACCCACCCGGTCGAGGCCGGCGGCGGTGCGGGCGTCGAGCACGAGCCGCCAGCCGGCGGCGGCGAGGGACGACGCGAGGGCGGCGCCGAGACCGCGGGAGGCGCCGGTGATGACGGCGACCGGTGAAGTGTTGTCGTTGGTCATGCCCTCGACCCTGCCGCTCGTCGACCGCCGCCGAATCGGGCCCGGGACGGCTTCGGCCCGGGACCTTGGTCCTAGGACCATCGGCGCAGGTTCTCCGCCGGTGGCCGCCGCTATGGTGGCGGCATGAGCGACGAGCTGCACGTCGCGCGGCGTCTGTCGGCCGCGGTGCTGGCGGTCAGCGACCAGCTGACCGTTCCCGAGGTGCTGCAGACCATCGTCGACACCGCCCGCGAGCTGGCCGGCGCGCGTTATGCGGCGCTGGGCGTCCCCGACGAGGCGGGCTCGTTCGCGCAGTTCGTGGTCTCCGGCGTCAGCGACGAGGTGCAGGCCGCGATCGGCCCGCTCCCCCGTCAGCACGGCTTCCTCGCCGTCATGCTGCGCGACCCGGCCACCCAGCGGGTGGCCGACATCCGCGCCGATCCGCGCTTCCACTGGTGGCCGGCCGCCCATCCGGTCCTCGAGGCCTTCCTGGGCGTGCCGATCGTCAGCGGCGACGAGATCCTCGGTGCGCTCTATCTGGCCAACAAGTCCGGCGGTTTCACCGACGCCGACGAGGAGCTGGTCGGCGTGCTGGCCGCGCACGCCGCCATCGCCCTGACCCACGCCCGGCTCTACGCCCGCAACCGTGAGCTCACCATCGCCGAGGAGCGCGCCCGCATCGCCCACGACCTGCACGACGCGGTCGCCCAGCGCCTGTTCGGCCTGCGCCTGACCGCCCAGGCGGCCGACGTCCTGCTCGAGCGCGACCCGGCCGCCGCCCGCCGCCACCTGACCGAGGTGACCACCCTGGCCCGCGAGGCCGCCGAGGAGTTGCAGGCCGCCGTCCAGGAGCTGCGCCCGGCCGACCTGGCCACCGACGGCCTGCCCGCCGCGTTGCGCAAACAGGTGAGCATCCTCGACCGGGCGTACAACGGCGCCCCGCACCTCACCTACAGCGACGACTCCCCACCCGAGCTCCCGATGCCCGTCCGCACCGTCGTCTTCCGCGTGGCCCAGGAAGCGCTGCACAACGCCGTCCGCCACGCCAAGGCGGCCACGGTCCGGGTTCGCCTTCACACCCAAGACCCCGATGTCGTACGTCTGGAGGTCGCCGACGACGGCCGGGGCTTCGACGTGGCGGCCACCTTGAAGGCCGGCCGCAGCCTGGGCCTGCGCTCCATGCGCGAGCGCGCCTGCGCCGTCCGGGCCACCCTGACCGTCGACTCCACCCCCGGCGAGGGCACGACCGTGCGCCTGGAGGTCCGCCATGACTGACATCCGAGTGCTGATCGTCGACGACCATCCGGCCGTACGCCGGGGACTGCGCACCTTCCTGGAGCTGGCCGGGGACCTGGAGGTGGTCGGCGAGGCGGCCGACGGCCCCACCGCGCTCGACCTGATCGCCGAGACCGGGCCCGAGGTGGTGCTGCTCGACATGGTGCTGCCCGGCATGGACGGCGTCGAGGTGCTGCGCGAGCTGCGCCGCCGCGACCTGCCGGCCCGCGTGCTCGTGGTCACCAGCTTCACCGACCGGGCCCGGCTCGTCCCGGCCGTGCGGGCCGGCGCCCGCGGCTACCTCTCCAAGGACGTCGACCCGAACGCCTTGGTCGCGGCGGTCCGCTCGGTCGCCGCCGGCCATCTGCTGCTCGAACCGGACGTGGCCGCCGGCCTGCTCGGCGCGCCGGCCGAGGAACCCGCCCTGACCGCCCGCGAGCGCGACGTCCTGGCCCTGCTGGCCGAGGGCCGCTCCAACCGCGAGATCGCGCGGGCCCTGGTCGTGGCCGAGAAGACGGTGAAGACCCACGTCTCGAGCATCCTGCTCAAGCTGGGCCTGGCCGACCGCACCCAGGCCGCCCTGCACGCGGTCCGCAACGGCCTGGCCCCCGGAAGCGATAGACGCGCGTAGTTATAGTGACCGGCGATGCCGAGTTCCTCTGTAGACATGCCCTCGCCGGTGCGGACGGCCGACGAGTTCGTCGCCGAGCTCCGAGGGCTCCGCGTGCGCGCCGGCAACCCTTCGCTGCGCCAGCTGAGCCGCCTGGCCGACCAGCGGATCGCGGCCGCCCGCGGCGACATCCGCCCCGACCCGCTGCCACCGAGCACGACTTCGGAGGTGCTCTCGGGCAAGCGGCTACCCCGGCTCCCCCGCTACGAGTTCGTCGACTCGTTCGTCACGGCCTGCCTGCGGGCGAGCGGCCAGGACGAGCCGGCCATCGCCGCCGAGCTGACCCGCTGGCGCGCCGCCTGGTGCTCGCTGGCCGAGCCGGAGACCCCGGTCGAGCCGTCCGCCACGTCCCGTCGCCGAGGCGTCGCCCCACCCTTGGTCGCCGTGATCTTCGTGGCCGGCGTGGGCGCCGGCGTGGTCGGCACCAGGGCCTGGTCCGACTGGCAGAGCGCACCCGTCGTCCCCGTGGCCGAGTCGGCGGACGCCTGCCTGCCGTCCGGCCACCCCGCCCCGGCGGGCCCCGACGTGCTGTCCCGGGCCGCCGCCTCGTGGTGGGTCAGCAACAAGACCGCGGCATCGCTGACCGAGCAGGGCCACCGTTTCCGCGCCGACGTGCTCACCGGCACCAAGAGCCCCGGCGACGTCGTCATCGTCCGCGGCGACGTCGACCTGGTGCAGGGACGCCCGTACACCTTGGCCTTCACCGCGACCACCGACCACGCCACGACGATCCGGGTCCGAGTGCAGGACAGCCCGCCCACCTATCAGGAGTCGTACACCCGAGATTTGCCGGTCGACACCACAGCGTGCCGCCACGAGTACCGTTTCGTGGCCGCCCGCACCAGCCCCCATTCCGAGCTGACCTTCCAGGTCGGCGGTCACGCCGAGGACTTCCGCCTGGACATCGCCGACGTGGCCCTGATCGAGGCCGCCTAGGACGGGTTCGCGTGAGGCGACGCGTTCGGACCGCGGTTTCGTCAGTTCCTCAACAGCCAGATCTCGACGTCGCCGCTCATGGCTTGGTGGTCAGCGCCGGGGACGACGCGGACAGCAACCCTCGCACGCCGGCCAGGTAGCTGTCGGCGTTGGTGTCGGTGACCAGGAGGTTCTGCAGGACGAAGCCCTGCACGAGGCCCAGCATGGCGGCGCCCACGTCCTCCGGCACCGCGTCGGCGGGCAGGTGCCCCGCGGCCTGCCAGCGACGGGCGACCTCGGCGAAGTGGCGCCGCAGACCGCGGTAGACGACGTTGACCCGGACCGCGAGCTCGGGGCTGCGCAGGGCCTCGGCCCACACCTGGACACCGATCCGCGTGATGTCGGCCCCCGAGTCCGCGACGTTGATGAGCTGGCCGCTGATCGCTTCGATGGACGCGTGAACGGCCTGCTCCGGCGACGGTGTGGCACCGTCGGCGAGCAGGGCTTGGAAGATCTCGTCGGCGTTCGACAGCGCCATCTCCGCGACGGAGCCGATGATCTCGTCCTTGCTGCGGAAATATCGGTACACCGCACCGGCGGACAGCCCGGAGGCGCCGATGATGTCGGCCATCGACGTGGAGTGGAATCCGTCGGCGGCGAAGAGACGAGCCGCCGCGCCCAAGATCTCGGCGCGGCGGTCGGCCCGATACTGCTCACTGACCCGGGGCATCTCCCAACCCTAAAGTGAACGATCGTTTTTGACAACGACACTGTGAAAGCGAACGCTCGTTCTTGACAGTCGTGTCGTGGCCGCTCAACGCTGAAAGCGAATGTTCATTCCAGCGAGGAGCCGCGACGTGACCACCGGAAGTGCGGCAAGCGACGGTCGCCCGCCTCGCCGGACCCGCGCCTGGCTCCGGCGCGGCGGTTACACCGCGCTGATCACCCTGATGGTGGCCGAGCTCGTCGTGGGCTGGCCGGCTCTCGTCCAGGCCGTGTCACAGTTGCGCGCCCCGCACACCGGGTGGCTGGCCACCGCGGTGGCGGCCGAGGTGATCGCCATGGGCTGCTACGCCCGCATGCAGCAGTTCCTGCTCCGCTCGGCCGGGCTGCGGGTGCCGATCCGCCGGAACATCGCCCTCGCCTACGCCGCGCATTCGCTCAACGAGACGCTGCCCGGCGGTCCCGCCTTCTCCACCCAGTTCAACTACCAGCAGCTGCGCCGGTTCGGCGCCACGCCGGCCGTCGCCTCCTGGTGCATCGCCCTGTCCGGCATCCTCTCCACCACCGCGCTGGCCCTGGTCGCGGTCGCTGGAGCGCTGGTCTCCGACGGCACGCCGCAGTGGTACAAACTCGCCGGCCTCATCGCGCTCATCGCGCTGATCATCGCCGGGATCAGGCGTATCGCCCGCCGCCCGGAGGCGGTCGATCCCGTGGCCCGCACCGTACTGGCCCGGGTCAACCGGCTGCGCCGCCGGCCCGCCGGCGAAGGGCTCGACCAGGTCCGGGTGTTCGCCGGTCAGCTCGGATCGGCCCGCCTGACCGCCGGCCGCGGCACCGCCGCCGCCGCGTTCGCCGTGCTCAACTGGGGTCTCGACGCGGTCTGCCTCTGGGCGTGCCTGCGAGCGGTCACCGGTGAGCCGGTCAACGCCACGCAGGTCCTGCTCGCCTTCTGCGCCGGCATGGCCGCCGGGACCATCACCCTCGTACCGGGCGGCCTCGGCATCATCGACAGCGCGCTGATCCTCGGCCTGGTCACCGGCGGCGTCGCCACCGCCACCGCGATCGCCGCGGTCGTGCTGTACCGGATCATCAGCTTCGGCTTCATCATCGGCGCCGGCTGGATCACCTGGCTGATCCTGCGGCGCCGTGAGTCGCCCGCGCCTACCAGCCGCCCCTCGGCGGCGCCGGGGCAGGTCGGTCCTCTGTGACCAAAAAGGCGAACGTTCGTTCTTGATAAACCGCCGGCGCGGCCGCATGATGCAAAGCGAACAATCGTTTCCTAAAGGAGTCGCATGGCCGCCTCACCTTCGCCGACAGCCGGCACGTCACCCTCGCCGTGGACGACCGTGGCCCGGGCCGTCGCCCTGCTCACGGTGATCATCAGCGTTCTGCTCACGGCCTTCGCCTGGCCGGCGGTGCGCTCCTCGGTCCACGACGTACCGATCGCCGTCGCCGGACCGGCCGCCGCCACCGCGCAGGTCGGCGCGGTCATCGGCCAGCGAGCCCCGGGAGCCTTCGAGATCACTCAGGTCGGCAGCGCGGCCGAGGCGGAGAAGCTGATCCGCGACCGCGACGTGTACGGGGCGATCGACGTCAGCTCCGGAACGCCGCAGGTCCTGACCGCCTCGGCCGGGAGCGCGGCGATCGCCCAGACGCTGCAGGGCGTGGCGACCGCGCTCACCCAGGGGCGGGCCGGCAACGGCGCCCCGGCCACCACCGTCCGCGACGTCGTCGCTCTGCCCGCCGATGACGCGCGGGGCGCCGGCCTGACCGCGGCCGCCCTGCCGCTGGTGCTGGGCGGCATGCTCGCCGCCCTGCTGCTCACCAGGATGGTGCACGGCCGGATCCGCCGGACCATCGGCGCCTTCGCCTTCGCCGTCACCGGCGGCCTGGCGATGGCCGCCATCCTGCAGTTCTGGCTCGGCTCGCTCGACGGCGCCTACCTCGCCAACGCCGGCGCCATCGCCCTGACGGTGGCCGCCACGTCGCTCACCATCCTCGGCCTCGAATCGCTGCTCGGCTACGCCGGCTTCGGCATCGGCTCGGCCACCATGATGCTGGTCGGCAACACGCTGTCGGGCACCTCCACGGCGCCGGAGATGCTGCCCGGCTGGTCCGGCGCGCTGGGCCAGTTGCTGCCGCCCGGCGCCGGCGGCCACCTGCTGCGCTCCACCGCCTACTTCGGCGGCCACGACGACCTCCAGCCGATCATCGTCCTGCTCGCCTGGCTCGCCTTCGGCGCACTGCTGAGCCTGCTCGGCCACCACCGGTCCCGCCGCGCCCCGGCCCAGCCCGCGCCGGCCACGACAACGCGACCGGCGGCCTTCACCACGGCCTGAACGCCCGGCGAGGAACGATCCTCGCTCAGGCCCGCACGCGAACCCCACCTAGGCTGCGATCCATGGACATCGTCATCGTGCTCTTCGACGGCTTCGAACCGCTCGACGCCATCGGCCCGTACGAGATCCTGGCCTATGTGCCGGGCGCGAAGGTGCGCTTCGTCGCGCCGGAGCCGGGCCTCCTCACCGACGCGCTGGGCGCCCTGACGGTCGAGGTGAAGACGCGCTACTCCGAGGTCGAGTCGTGTGACGTGCTGCTCGTCCCCGGCGGAGGTGGCGCACACAAGGTGATCGCCGACCCGTCGTTCCTCGACTGGGTGCGCCGGATGCACGAAACCACCCGGTTCACCACGTCGGTCTGCACCGGCTCGCAGGTGCTGGGCGCGGCCGGGCTGCTCGACGGGCTCACCGCGACCACGCACTGGGAGTCGGTCGCCGACCTCCAGGGCTACGGTGCGGCGTACAGCAGCGAACGGGTGGTCCGTCAGGACCGGATCATCACCTCGGCCGGGGTCTCCTCCGGCATCGACATGGCCCTGCGTCTGGCCGCTCTGCTCACCGACGACACCACGGCGCAGGCGATCCAGCTCTACACCGAGTACGACCCGCAGCCGCCGTTCGACAGCGGCTCGGTGGCCAAGGCGCCGGCCGCCGTGCTCGACCGTGCCGGCACCCTCAACAGCGACCGGCTCGGTGGATGATCACGATGCAGTGAGAGCAGCGCGTCCATCACCGCGCCGGGCGCCCGAAGCGGCACGAAGTGGTCGGTGTCCGGCAGGCGCACCAGACGGCAGCCGGGAATGCGCCGCGCCGCCTCGACGCAGGCCGGCACGAACGACGGCCGTTCGAGCTCGCCCAGCAGGAGCACGCTGGGCGGCGCGACGTCCTCCAGCCGGGACCAGGCGTCGCCGTCGTCGGCGAAACAGGTGCCGCCCCCGTTGATCCAGAAACGAACCGCCGACCGCAGCAGGTCGACGACCAGCGGGTCGCGCCCGGCTCTCGCCCACCGGGCGACGCCCTGCTCGAGGAAGACCTCGGGGTCGGCGCTGTCCGGCTCGTCGTCCGGGTCGTGGGCCGGCGGGGCACCGGAGATGCCGGGGCAGGCCAGCACCAGGCCGCGAACCCGATCCGGCTCGGCGAGGGCGAGGTCGAGGGCGGTGCCGCCACCCATGCTGCAACCGGCGAACAACGCCGGTCCGACGTGGAGCTTGTCGAGCAATCGTCGTAGGTCGTCCAGCCGGGAGAACCGGCCGCCCGGCGGCGCGGAGCGGCCGAAGCCCCGGACGTCATAACGGATCAGCCGAAACTGGCCACCGAGCCCCTCACAGACCGGATTCCAGATACGCGCGTCCCCGACTCCGGGATGCAGCAGCACCACCGGCGGCAGTTCCTCCCCCGTGTCCTCGACCCACAGAGACCCGTCACCCACATCGACCATCTGATCCACGGCAACGACCCTGCCACACCGCCGCCGCCCGGATCCGTCCAGCGGATCCAGCACGCTCCGGTCCCTTGGTTCTCGGCCGCGGCGCGGCTCGCCATCCGTCGGCCGGCCCGAGGGTCACTGCTCGTCGGTCCAGTCGGTGGAGGCGGCCAGGGCCTCCTGAGGCTCGATCTGGGCGAGGCGGTCGCGCAGGGCGCTTGTCACGAACTTGTACGCGTCGGAGCCGAGCACGAGGCGCAGGGGCGCCGGTGACTGGTCGGCGCTGTCGATGATGCGGGCGGCCATCTTGGCCGGGTCGCCCAGTGGGGGACGGGTGCGGTCCTTGGCGCCGCGGACCATGGCGGCGGGGGTGTTGTCGTACGCGGGTAGTGGGGTGGCCAGTTGCAGGCTGTCGAACCGGAACTCTGTGCGGGCGCCGCCGGGCTCGACGATGGTCATGTCGATGCCGAACGGGGCGACGTCGCGGGCTGTGCCTTCGATGAAGCCTTCGATGCCCCACTTGCCGGCGTGGTAGAGCGAGGCGCCGGGGTTGGTGGCCTGCCCGCCGTAGGTGGAGATCTGGATGATCCGGCCGCCGCCCTGGGCCCGCAGGTGCGGCAGGGCCGCCCGGACCACCGCGATCGAGCCCAGCAGGTTCGTGTTGAGCTGGCCGATGACCTGCTCGTCGGTCAGTTCCTCGGCCGCGCCGAACAGGCCGTAGCCGGCGTTGTTGACGACCACGTCGATGCGGCCCAACTCGGCGAAGGCCCGGTCGACGGTCGCGCGGACGCCCGGCAGGTCGGTCACGTCGAGGTTGGCCACCCAGAACCGGTCGCCGTACTTCTCCTGAAGATCGTCCACGGAGTGTGGGCGCCGCACGGTGCCGGCGACGCGGTCGCCGCGTGAGAGCAGCTGTTCGGTCATCTGGCGGCCGAAGCCGCTGTTGACGCCGGTGATGAACCATGTTTTCGATGTCATGAGATCGACTGTGCGCGGGCGGCGGACGATGTGGCAGACAGAGTTGTTCCTGGTAGTAGCGGGGACAGGCACGAGGCGCCGAGCCCAAGTCGTCTTACTCATGGCTGATCCCGGCCGCCGATGAAGGCTGACCAGGTGCTCTCCATCGACGTTTTCACCAGCGACTACACCGAGCGGTACCCGGATCTCGGAAATGCGTACACCCTGGTCGCCGCGGCGACCGCCCCGTTCTCGGGAGGACAGCGATGACAGGGACCTTCGCCCTCGGCGGTGATCTGCCGGTCAACCGGCTCGGCTTCGGCACCATGCAACTGACCGGGCCCGGCGTGTGGGGCTTCCCGGCCGACCGGGCCAAGGCGGTGCGGGTGCTGCGCCGCGCGGTCGAGCTCGGCGTCGACTTCTTCGACACCGCCGACTCGTACGGGCCGAACGCGGCCGAGCAGCTGCTGAAGGAAGCGCTGCACCCCTACCCGGACCACGTCGTCATCGCCACCAAGGTCGGGCTGACCCGGCAGGGACCGGGCCGCTGGGGTGGCGACGCCCGGCCCGCGTACATCCGCCGGCAGATCGAATCGAGCTTGCGCAATCTCGGCCTCGAACAGATCCCGCTCTACCAGCTGCACCGCATCGACCCGCGCGTGCCGCTGGCCGACCAGATCGGCACCCTCGCCGACCTTCAGGCCGAAGGCAAGATCCGGCACATCGGCCTGTCCCAGGTCAGCGTGGACGAGATCCGCGCCGTTCAGCGGATCGCGCCCATCGTCAGCGTGCAGAACCTCTACAACCTGGCCGACCGGGACTCCGAGGACGTGCTCGACTACGCGGAGAAGACCGGCCTCGCCTTCATTCCGTGGTTCCCACTGGCCACCGGCCAACTGGCCCGCCCCGGCGGCCGGCTGGAGCAGATCGCGCGCCGGGCCGGTCTCAGCCCCTCGCAGCTCGCGCTGGCGTGGCTGCTGCGGCGCTCCCCCGCGATGCTGCCGATCCCGGGCACTTCATCGCCGCACCACCTCAGAGAGAATGTCGCGGCGGCTGACACTGAACTCTCCGAGGACGATTACGCGGCACTGATCTAGGGTGTCTGCACGGCGAGCCGCCTGCTGAGCCGTGGCATCATGCACGCGGCACCGTCCAATCGGGTGGCTCAGCGGGATGCAAGGCCGGGTCGTCAGACGCGAAAGTGCGTACGGGACCTGGCGGTGTGGTGGGGCCTTCGAAGCGCACCGTGACGCGACCGCGGCCACTGCCCCAGACCCACCCTGGACCGTGATCGTCGTGGTGCACGTCCTGGCCCGGCCGCCCCACCGCCGGCATCTCAGGGGCCGGCCCCGGCCCGGCGGGCTCGTCGGCGTTGGCGGCGTCCGTGTGAGCGTCGATGGCGTCGGCGGTGTGGGTGATGCCGAACAGGTCGTCCTGGACGAAGTCGGCGAGCGCGGTCGCGCCGACACCGAGCAGCCGGATGCCGGCCGAGGTATCGACCTCGGCCAGCAACCGCCGGGCCAGCTGAGCCACGAGGCGTGGATCGTCGGTCGGCTGCGTGCGGGTCGTCGATCGGGTGATGGTCGTGAAGTCGTACGACCGGACCTTGATCGTGACGGTGCGGGCGGACAGGCCACCCGTGCGCAGCCGTCCGCCGACCCGGGCCGCCAGCAGGTCGAGCTCGCTGTTCAACCGGTTCCGGTCGGTCAGGTCGGTGTCGAAGGTCTCCTCGGCGGACACCGATTTCGCCTCCCGCTCCCCCACGATCGGCCGGTCGTCGTCGGCGCGGGCGAGCCGGAACAGGCCGGTCCCGTGGGCCTGGCCGAACCAGTCGAGCAGATCCGCCGGCTTCACCTGGGCCAGGGCGCCGATGGTGTGGATGCCGTTACGGCGCAGGCGTTCGGCCGTGGCCGGGCCGACGCCGGGAAGGCTGGTCACCGGCAGCGGATGCAACAGTGCCTGTTCCTCGCCCGGGGCGGCGATCGTGAGGCCGTTCGGTTTGCGCAGGTCGGAGCCGATCTTGGCAATGAGCTTGGAGGTGCCGATCCCGACCGAGGCGGTCACCCCGCCGGTGGCGGCGGCGATGCCGGTCTTGATGTGTTCCCCGAGCGCGGTGAGGCCGGCCGGGGACAGGTCGTGGTGGCCGGCGGCGGCCAGATCGATGTACGCCTCGTCGATGGAGACCTGTTCCACCAGAGGCGACAACTGTCCGAGCAGGGCCATGACGACCTCGCTGGTCTTGCGGTAGGCGGCGAACCGGGGAGCGAGGAAGGCGGTGCCGGGCGGGCAGCGGCGCCGCGCTTCGGCGGTCGGCATCGCCGACCGGGCCCCGTACCGGCGCGCCTCGTAGGAGGCGGTGGAGACCACCCCGCGCCCGGCGACTCCGCCGACGATGACCGGCCGGCCCCGCAGCGAGACCTTGTCGCGCTGTTCCACGGCGGCGAACATGGCGTCCAGGTCGACGTGCGCGATACTCGCCTCCCGTCTCACCATTACCCCTTACTCCGTACGTCTGTGCCAGCCCCTCCAGTGTCGGCCATGGGTACGACAAAATCGGTAAAGGGCGAAAGGTGCCGGCTCAGCGCCAGGTGACCGTGACCGTGGCGCTGCGGGCTATCACCGCTCCGGCGGCGGTGATGGTCTGGGCCTCGTACCGATGGGTGCTCTTGCCGTTGGCGACCGCGACCGTGCACGTGGTGGCCGTGCCGCAGACGCGGACGATGCGCTTGGTGGTGACGTCGCGGATGACGAAGCGGTACGGGGTGCCGGACGTGCTCGCGGCCGTTGTCGCCCGCAGGGTCACCTTGGCGCCCCGCGCCGGCTTCGTGGCGCTCGGGCGCAAACCCATCGCCGGTTTCGTCCACGTCACCACCACCGCGGCCGAGGACACCAGCACCCGGCGGGAACCGTCGAGTGCCTGCGCCTGGTAGCGGAAGGCCCCCGGGTCGTGCCGCAGCGTCGCCGCGCACGCGGTCACGCTCGTGCAGGTGGCCACCACGCGGGTGGTCCGGCCGTTCGTCTCGACGATCCGGATCTGGCGCGCCGCCGACGGGAGGGCCGGCGCCGTCGCCCGCAGGGTGACGAGACGGCCGGCTGACGGGCGCGAAGCCGTCGACGCGATTGTCAGGGCCGGGGCCTTCACCGTGTGCACGGCGCTGCCGGTCGACGCCGCGTACGAGGTCGTTCCGGCGTACACAACGGTGAGGTTGTGCCGGCCCACCGTCAGGGCGGCCGTGGTCAGTGTCGCGACCCCGCCGGTCAGGGCGGCGCCGCCGAGATCGAGCGACCCGTCGCGGAAGCGCACCGTCCCGGACGGGACGCCGGCCGGCGACGTGATCCGGGCGCTCAGCTTGACCGGATCGCCCTTGACCGACGTGGACGGTGCCACCGTCAGGACGGCCGAGGTCGCCGCCGGCGGTGTCGAGCCGCCTCCCGGGCTGGGCTTCACCGTGAACGTCGCCGTGCCCGAGGACGCCAGGAAGCCGTCGTTGCCGGCGTAGGCGGCGGTGATCGTGTGCGAGCCGGCGGCCACCCCGGACAGGGTGAGCGTCGCCGCGCCCGTGGTCAGCGCGGCCGTGCCGAGCACCACGGCGCCTTCGCTGACCGTGACCGTGCCGGCCGGCGTACCGGAAACGGCCTTGACCTCGACCTTGACCGTGACCGGCGAGCCCGCGGTGACGGATCCGGCGGTCACCGTGGTGGTGGTCGCGGCCTTCGCCGTCGTCACGACCGGCAGGTAGGTCACGTCGGCCGAGGCGGTGCCGCCCGGGGTCGTCACGCGCAGCGGCACGGTTCCTGTTCCGGCCGGGGCCACGGCGCTGACGGCGTACGGGGAAAGGACCTTGAAGCTCGTCGCGGCCCGGTCGCCGAACGTGACCGCGGTCGCGCCGAACAGGTCGGTTCCGAAGATCGTGACGGTGTCGCCGGCGGTCAGGCCGCCGCTCGGGGAGGCGCCCGTGATGGCCGGCGCCGTGACCGGGGTGGGCAGCGTGCACGGCAGCGTCAGCACCAGGCCGATCGCCGGTGGCGGCAACACGTGCGGCCCGTCCTCGACGACCGCGCCGGAGCCCGTCGCCGGGTCGACACAGTCGGCCGAGGTGGCCCGTACCCGATAACTGCCCGCCGCCGCCATCCAGGCGAACGCGCCCGACTCCGGTGTCATTTGCGGGTTGACGTGCGGGTCGATCATCTCGCTGGCCGCGGGCACCGGGGCGTACTTGCCGTCGTCGCCTTGCCGCAGCAGCGTGACCGTCGCGCCGGGAACCGGCCGGCCGTTGCGGTCGACGATGGTGCCGCTCGGGTCGATGAGCATGTGCCAGAAGTCGTCGACGAAGTTGCGGAACGCCTCGTTGTGGTTGTACGCCCACATGCCCAGCGCGATCACCGTGGTGGCCAGCAGCACCGCCGGCGCCACCTCGGGAAACGCGAGGGCCAGTAGGAAGCCGGCGTCGCCGACCAGGCCGACGGCGCCGCGCTGGGTCTCGCTGAGGCCGAGGATGTACGGGATGTACTCGCTGGCCAGCGTCTCGACCGACGCCTGGGCGCCCCACTTCAGGGTCTGCGAGGTGGCGAAGTGCTTGCCGAGATTGCGGGCGCTCTCGAAGTTGTAGGCGATGCCGAGGGCCAGCTTGCCCTTGGAGCACACCACGTCCGGGCATTCGAAGGCCGAGCCGCTGTCCTTGGTGATGGCGCCCTGATAGCTGTAGGAGCCGCCGGAGACCGCACCGCCGCCCGAGACCACCGTCACCGGGACCGTCCCGGTGCCGGACGGCACGGTGACCCGCAGCCTGGTCGGGCTCTCCACGGTCACGTTCTCGGCCGGGCGCTCGTCGAACATCACGACGGTGTTCGGGGTGAAGCCGTTGCCGGTGATGGTGATCTGGTTGCCGGCGTTGGCCGGGCCGCTTTCGTTGATCTTCGTGGCGGCGATGTAGTGGTAGGTGTCGAGCGTGCGGCTCGTGCCGTCGGCGAACCTCATCGAGACCGGCACGGCGCCGGTGCCGGGCGGCGCGGTCACCAGGTAGACGCCCTCGGCGTCCTTGGTGAAGGCCGGTGCCGTGACTCCGCCGAAGGCGAACGACGCCGCCGGGGACGAGCTGTCCACGTGCACGATGATCTTGTTGCCGCCGGCCTCGGGACCGCCGCCGGGCACGAACGGCGTGGCCGAGATGCGGCACAGGATCGACGTGGTGACCTGGGCGTCGCCGTGCATCGGGGACAGCGGCGGGATGGTCACCGCGTACTTGCCCGAGCCCAGCGGCTTCTCGGTCATCGTGAACGACCGCTCGTTGCCGTCCGGCGGGACCACGCTCAGCACGCCCAGGCCGTTCGGGCAGCCGGTGGTGCGGTACACGGTCGGCTCGGCCCAGAAGATCGTGGGCACGCCCGAGGTCTGGGTGCCGACCGTCGGGCTCTCGATCGACGAGCCGGACGGGAGGGCGGCCACGACCAGGTCGACGTCGGCGGTGATCCGGGAGGTGGTGGCCGGCGCCTCCGCGTGGGCCGAGCCGAGCCGGGCCGCGGAGCCGTTGCCGGTGGACGGCGGGAAGACGGTGATGTCGTACGAGCCGGGGGCGACCGACAGGACGTACAGGCCGTTGCGGTTGGTCCGTCCCTGGACGCACGCGCCGGCGGCCGTGCAGCCCTGGACCAGCGCGCCCGCGACCGGCCGCCCGTCGAAGGTCACCGTGCCGGAGACCGCCGCGTTCGAGCCGACCAGCCCGGAGCGGTAGTGCGCCGCGATCCGCTCGGCCGTCAGCGCCGCCGGGTAGACCGCGAGCTCGTCGTAGTCGCCGGCCCAGCCGCCGAGCTGCAGCGAGCCGCCCTCGCGGGTGTCGACCGGCATGGCCTGGGTGCCGAGCGACTCGCCGTCCAGATAAAAGGTCACCTTCGAGCCGTCGTAGGTGACGTTCCAGAGGTGCCACAGGTTGTCGGCCGTGTTGAACGGCACCGGGAACGTCCGCTCCTGGGCGGCGTTGTCGGTGATCCGGGCCTCCTCCACGTCGCGCAGCGAGATGGTGGTGCCGCCGTAGGTCAGGACCGGCGTGAGCCCGCTCGCGCCGTCGGCCTTGAACCAGAACTCGATGGTCCGCGCGCTGGCGCCGGTCGGCAGCGACGCCGCGGGGGCCCGCAGCACCGGCCGCCGGTCGGGCACGTGGGCGGCCGAGCCCGAGTCGCCGTTCACCGCGCCGGCCGTCTTCTTGGTGACATAGGTGCCGTACGCGGCGTTGCGGCACTTCCCGCCGGTTTCGAAGGCGACCCGGGAGCCCGCGTCGTCCAGCCGGTAGTACAGCGCCGGCTTGTCGGCCACCACGGTCTGGCCGTACGCCGAGGCGGCCGCACCGGCGCAGGCCGGCCCCGTCGAGTTGCCGGCCGTCCAGTGCGCGCCCACCCGGTCGGCCGACAGCGCCGCCGGATAGACCGCGAGCTCGTCGTACGCGCCGGCCCAGCCACCCAGCCACAGGCCGCCGCCGGCCTGGGTGGCCAGCGGCATGGTCCGCGTGCCGAGCGACTGCCCGTCGAGAGAGAAGGTGATCTCGGTGCCGTCGTAGGCCACGTCCCACAGGTGCCAGGCGCCGTCGGCGATGTTGTATGGCAGGGCGAACACCCGGTCCTGGGCGCTGTTGTCGGTGACGTGCACTTCCTCGACGTCGCGCAGCGAGATCGTGGTGCCGCCGTAGCGCAGCACCGGGGTCAGCCCGCTCGCCCCGGCCGCCTTGAACCAGAACTCCACCGTCCGCTCACCCGCGCCGGTCGGCAGCCCGGCGGTCGAGGCGGTGAGCAGGTTGCCCCGGGTCGCGACCTCGGCCGCGCCGTCGGTGTCACCCGCCAGGGCGCCGGCCGTCCCGCCGGCGAAGCTCGCGGTGGCGGCGTTGCGGCAGTTCCCTGAGTAGTCGTACGCCACCCGGCCACCGGCGACGTCGCCGAGCCGGAAGTACGCGGCCGGCTTGTCGGCCACGACGGTGGCCGCGTAGCCGTCGGCGGGAGCGGTGGCGCAGGCGCTGCGGGTGGACGCGCCGGCGGTCCAGTGGGCGCCGACCCGGGCGGCGGTCAGCGCCGCCGGGTAGACGGCCAGCTTGCTGTAGTCGCCGGCCCAGCCGCCCAGCCACAGGCCGCCGCCGGGCCGGGTGGCCAGCGGCATGATCTGGGTGCCGAGCTGCTGGCCGTCCAGGTAGAAGGTGACGTTGCGACCGTCGTAGACGACGTTCCACATGTGCCAGGCGTCGTCGGCGATGTTGTACGGCAACGCGAACACCCGGTCCTGGGCGCTGTTGTCGGTGACGTGCACTTCCTCGATGTCGCGCAGCGAGATCGTGGTGCCGCCGTAGCGCAGCACCGGGGTCAGCCCGCTGGCCCCGGCCGCCTTGAACCAGAACTCGACGGTCCGGGCCTTCGCGGCCGAGGGGAAGGAACCGGCCGACGCGGTGAGCACGGTGCCACGGTCGGCGATCTCCACGGCGCCGCCGGCCTTCGCACCGTACGAGGAACTGGAGTACCCGGCGTTGCGGCAGTTCCCGGACGCGTCGAACGCGGACCGGCCGGCCGGCCGGTCGCCCAGCGGATAGAAGGCGGTGGGCGAGTCGGCCCGCACGGCCATCCCGTACGCGTCGGTGGGGTCGGCGGCGCAGGCGGTCGTCGCCGACTGTCCACGGGTCCAGTGCGCGCTGACCCGCTCGTCGGACAGTGCCGTCGGGTAGACCGCGAGCTCGTCGTAGCTTCCGGCCCAGCCGCCGAGCTGGAGGTCGCCGCCCGCGCTGGTGGCCATCGGCATGCTCTGCGTGCCGAGCGACTGGCCGTCCAGATAGAAGGTCACGCCCGCGCCGTCGTACGTGATGGTCCAGAGGTGCCAGGCGTTGTCGGCGATGTTGTACGGCAACGCGAACGTCCGGTCCTGGGCGCTGTTGTCGTTGACGTGCACTTCTTCGATGTCCCGCAGCGAGATGGTGGTGCCGCCGTAGGTGAGGACTGGCGTCAGGCCGCTCGCGGTGCCCGGCTTGAACCAGAACTCGACCGTCCGCGCCGCCGAGCCCGAGGGCAGGGCGGCGGCCGGCGCCCGCAGGACAGGAGCCCGGTCGGGAGCGAGCACCGCGTTGTCGGTGTCGGACGGGACGGCGCCGTCGACACCGGTCACCGCCGAGCCGGAGTAGGTGCCGGTGACGCCGTGACCCGAGGAGTCGGCGGCGGTCGCGCCCTGCGTCTCGCCGAGGCGGTAGTAGACCGACGGCTGGTCGGCCAGCACCAGAGAGGCGTAGTCGGCGGCCGCCCGGATCGGCGCCATTGTGTTCGCCGGGGCCTGCGTGTTCGCTGGGGCGTGCGCGTTCGCTGGGGCCTGTGCGAGGGCGATCAGCGTAGCGGTCGCGGCGAGGGCCGCCAGCAGCCGCGGGGCACCGATCCGAGCCATGTGTCGTGTCCTTTTCGTCGAGTCGATGCACGCTAACGACAGCTGACGACCACGTCGCGGGCTCGGCGGGCTTTTCACCGGCACGGCGGCGCGGAAGGGACGACATAGGCGACTTGGCCGGACGTTCAGGCGGCGACCTCCTGACCGGCCGCCCGATGGCCTGGGGCCGTGGCGCTGATCATCCGGCCTCCGGAACGGCCCGCCGGGGCGCCCGTTGTCTCAGGCGACCGCACGGAAGAAGGAGTAGTGCCCGGCGATCCGGCGGCTGCCCTGGCCGGCCTGGGAGACCTCGGTCAGCCCGCCCTGGCGCATGACCGCCTGGATCCGTTCCGGGGTGTGCCCGGCCAGCCGCGGGTGCTGGTGGCCTAGCCGGCCCGGGTGTGGTGTCCCGTCCGCGTCGAGCAGGTGCAGCTCGCCACCGGGGCGCAGGACCCGGCGGATCTCGCGCATCGCCGCCACCTGGGGCTCCTCGTCGAGGTGGTGAAGCATGTAGGAGGACAGCACCCGGTCGAGGCTGTCGTCCGGCAGCGGCAGCTCGTCGGCGTACGCGAGCGTGAAGCGCACCGCCAGGCCGCGGCGAGCGGCCTTGCGGCGGGCTTTGCGCAGCGCGGCCGGGTCGGGGTCGATCCCCATCAGGTCGGCGTCCGGCACTCGGCGGCCGAGCCGCATGAGCAGGTCGCCAGGTCCGCAGCCGACCTCCAGCACCCGGTGGCCGGGCTGAACGCCGGCGTGATCGAGCAGCTGCGCGTGCACCTGGGAGATGCCGGCCGCCCGGGTGAACGGGTCGTAGAGGAACAGCATCCAGTGCCGGCCCATCGCCGGGATGTACGGCCGTACGGCTCCGGTCATGACAGCCTCCCGCAGTAGTGATCAGACGAACTTCGGTCGTACTCTCAGCGTCGTGCCCCAGCAGAGCGAGGACATCGCAGAGTCCGTGGCCGGGATAGGACATTCTTCGGATGCTCCGGCGCACGCACGGCCGACCCGGATGGCCCGGCGGACCACCGGCGGCGTGCCGGTCGCGGCGTTCCGCCGGTCACCCGGCATCCCGCCGGTGGCGGTGATCCGGCTGCCCGGCCGGCCGCTGACGCCGCAGCCGCTGCCCGGCCCGCAGACGCATACGCACGACTTCCTGGTCCTGCTGTACGCACATCGCGCCGGCGGCGGCTTCCTGATCGACGACCGCGCATGGACCGTGGCCGACGGCGATCTGTTCGTGATCGCGCCGGGCCAGGTCCTGTCCTTTCCACAGCCGGCCGACCGGATCATCGAGGACGGATGGGTGGTGTTCTTCCCGGCCGATGTGATCCGCGGCGGGGCGTACTCGTGGCGATCCCACCCGCTGCTGTTCCCGTTCGCGTGCGGCGCCGACCGCACGCAGCGGCTGCGGGTCCCACGGGAGCAGCGGCCCGGCTGGATGGAGCGGATCAGCGCGCTCGACGGCGAGTTGCGGACCCGGGGAACCGGATGGCCGGAGGCGTCCCTCGCACACCTGATGCTGGTGCTGGTCGCGGCGGCCCGGCTGGCCGGTGACCTCGCCGGTGAGCTGCGCGCGGCCGACGAGCCGTTGCTGGCCGCGGTGTTCGACGTGATCGAGCACCGGTTCGCCGAGCCGATCTCGCTGGCCGACGTGGCCGGCGAACTGGCGCTGACCCCGGGGCACCTGACCACCTCGGTCCGCCGCCGGACCGGCCGGACCGTGCAGCAGTGGCTCACCGAGCGGCGGATGCAGGAGGCCCGTCGGTTGCTGACCGAGACTGACCTGACGGTGGCGGCGATCGCCCACCGGGTCGGCTTTCCCGACGCCAGCTACTTCATCCGGCGTTTCCGGGCCGAGCACCAGACCACGCCCGCGCTCTGGCGGCGCCGCTGACCGGGTGGCGATGAAGCTGCTGGTGGAATTGCCGGCTAGCTTTCGGCGTCGTGTTTGGCCATCGTGTCCTGGCGGGCGGGCTCCTCGCGCAGGATCGCGGCGTCCAACCAGGTGTCGGGGAGGGCGAAACCGTCGACCAGGGTGCGCATGTGCGGGCGCAGGTCGCGCAGCAGGTCGTTCACCGCGGCGGTCACCGCCTTGGACCGGGCCGGGGTGAGGCGCTGGTGTTCGAGGAACCAGCCCCGGTCGGCCTCGATGGTGGTCAGGGCGTACAAGTCGCAGACCTTCGACAGCAAGGCCTTCACCTCGGCGTCCTTGGTGCGCTCGATGCCGGCCACGAACGCCTCCAGCACCACCCGGTCGATGTGGGCGGTCGCCGTCTTCAGCACGTGGTCCTGCACGTCGTTGAAGATGTCGAACTGCCTGTCCTTCTTGGTGGCGGCGCCCTTGCGCAAGCGGCGGATCACGCCCTCGAGGACGTGCTTCTCACGGTCCTCCAGCATCTTCAGCTGCCAGCCGCGGTCAGTCAGGGCCACCTCGTCGCCGCGGCCGGGCACGGCGTCGACCAGGCGCTGAATGAGTGAGCGGGCCGCCGTGCGCTCCAGCATCATCTCGCGGACCTGGTCGGCCACGAACGCCGTGCGGCCCCAGCCGTCCAGGGAGCCGAAGGCGTCCCGGTAGCCGGTCAGCAGGCCCTTCGCCACCAGCTGGAGCAGGACCGTGTTGTCGCCCTCGAAGGTGGTGAACACGTCGGTGTCGGCCTTGAGGCCGGGCAGTCTGTTCTCCGAGAGATATCCGGCGCCGCCGCATGCCTCGCGGCACATCTGGATGGTGTGGGTGGCGTGCCAGGTCTGTGCGGCCTTGAGGCCGGCCGCCCGTGACTCGAGCTCGCGCTGGTCGTGCTCGGCCGCGCCGGCGCCGGCCACCTGGACCGCGTGCATCTTGGTGACCAGTTCCTCCTGGCCGAAGTGCAGGGCGTACGACTTGGCCAGGGCGACCAGCAGCTTGCGCTGGTGGGCCAGGTAGTCGTTGAGCACCACCTCGCGGTCGTGGCCAGGTGCGCTGAACTGGCGGCGGACGTCGCCGTAGCGGACCGCGACGGTCAGCGCGACCCGGGTGACGGCCGAGGAGGCGCCGCCGACGCTGACGCGGCCCCGCACGAGGGTGCCGAGCATGGTGAAGAAGCGGCGGGTGTCGTTCTCGATCGGGCTGGAATAGGTGCCGTCCTCGGCGACCTGGCCGTAGCGGTCGAGGAGCATGTCGCGGGGCACGCTGACGTGGTCGAAGGTGAGGCGGCCGTTGTCGACGCCGAGCAGGCCGGCCTTGTGCCGGTCGTCGCCGATGGTGACGCCGGGCATGGGGTTGCCCTGCTCGTCGCGGATCGGCACCAGGAAGGCGTGCACGCCCTTGGCGCCACCATCGGTGATCAGCTGCGCGAAGACCACGGCCATCCGCCCGTCGCGGGCCGCGTTGCCGATGTAGTCCTTGCGGGCGGCCTCGTGCGGCGTATGCAGATCGAACGTTTGTGAAGCCGGGTCATAAGTGCATGTGGTCCGCAGCCGGTGGACGTCGGAGCCGTGGCCGGTCTCGGTCATCGCGAAGCAGCCCATGAGCTCGGCCGACATGATGTCGCGCACGTAGGCCTCGTGGTGGCGATGGGTGCCCAGGGCGGAGACGGCCCCGCCGAACAGGCCCCACTGCACGCCCGCCTTGACCATCAGGGAGAGGTCGACGTGGCCGAGCATCTCGGCCGCGACGACGGCGGCGCCCGGGTCGAAGGTGCCGCCGTACTCCGAAGGGAACGCCGCCGTGACCCCGAGCTCGCCGGGCAGTTCGGCCAGCAGGCCGGTGATGCGCGAGCGGGCCTCCTCGATGCTCTCGCCCGGCACCGGGGTGAACCGGCTGTCGTCGAGCCTCTCGCGGGCGGCCCGGCGGATGTGCGCCCAGCGCCCGTCGAGCACGTCACGCAGTGCGGCAGCGTCGGCCATGACTCCCCCTCGCGAAAAGGTACAGCTTGTACCCCACCGTGGGTACAGACTGTACCAGTTAAGGTGAGCGGATGAGCTCAGCCGCCGTCAGGAAGGACACCGTCGCCGCGCGGCGAGCCGGCGGCGTCAACCACCGGGAGCGCATCGTGGCGGCCGCCGTGCAGGCGATCGAGGAGCACGGCAGCGACCCCGGCCTGGCCGTCATCGCCGACCTCGCGGGTCTCCCCCGTCCGCACGTCTACCGGCACTTCACCGGCAAGGACGAGCTCGACCAGGCGGTGGCCCGCCAGGCGGCCAAGATGCTCGGCGCCTGGATCCGCCCGTCGCTCACCGTCCGCGGCACCCCGCCGCAGGTCATCGACGGCCTGATCGACCGGGTGCTGCAGTGGGCGGCCATGCACCCGAACCTCTACCGCTTCCGGGTGCGGCTGAGCCCGGGCGAGGCCGTCCCCCAGCTCACCCGTGCCCTGGCCGCCTATGTGCGCACCGGCCCGCCGGAGCATGTCGTGGCCGGGGTGATCGGCCTGGTCGACTCCAGCGTCCTGTGGTGGTTCGACCATCGCGACGAGATCGACCAGCAGACGCTGAGCGCGTCGCTCTCGGCCCAGGTGTGGCTGCTGCTGGCGGCCGCGCTGACGAGCCTCGACCCGGACGCGCCGCTGACGCCGTCCTATCCGGAGGCGTGAGGTGCGGGCACGCCCCTCCCTCAGCCCCGAGCTGATCATCGACGTGGCCAGCCGCCTGGCCGCCACGTCCGGGGCCGAGGCGCTGACCGTGCGCCGCCTCGGCAAGGAGCTGGGCGCCGATCCCACTGCCGTCTACCGTCATTTCCGCGACCGCGACGAGATCGTCCTCGAGGTGGCCGACCGCCTGATCGGGCAGATCATCGAGGAGCTGCCAACCGGCCTGCCGTGGCGCGACCGCCTCGAATGGCTGGGCCGCCAGCTGGTGCGCACCTTCGTCGAACATCCGGCGATCGCCCCGACGGTCGCGATGCGCACGACCCGGCGTCCCGGCGAGTTCCGCACCGTCGAGGTCATTCTGGGCGCGCTGCGCGAGGCCGGGCTCTCCGGGCAGCTCGCGGCGGTGCACCACCGGGTCTTCGCCGACACCTTGCTGTCGTACGCCGGCATGTGCGGCGGCTACGCCGCACTGGAGGAGTCGAGCCGCCGCGGCGACGAGTCCGCCTGGACCCGCGAATATCAGTCCCTGCCGGCGGCCGACTTCCCGAACATCGCCGCCGTCGCCCCGCATTTCGCCTCCGTCGACGACGACGTCGTGCTCACCGGCCTTCTGACGGCTCTGCTGGACACCATCGAGCGGCTTGCCTAGCCGAGAGCACCGCGCCCTCCATCCAGCCCGCCCACTCCGGGGCCAGATCGCCTCCGGCGAAGACCCATCGGCCGTACGGCCTCCAGAAGGCCTTCGACCGTGACCATTGGCCGGGCCGGGAGGCGAGCCAGGTGCCCCGGGCGAACGGATCGGCCGTCCAGTCGTGCCCGAAGACCTCGCTCACCCCGGCCCCTTCGTGGAAGCCGGCCAGCCGCGCGGGATCCCCGACCTCGAAGGCACCGACCAGGACGTCTTCTTTCAAGCCGATGACGTACGCCTCCCGGGGCCCCTCGCCGAACATCACGCTGCCGGCCGGAACGCCCGAGGCCCGCAGCCATTTCTTGTCGGCGCGCCCGGCGTGCCCCTCGGCCGCGAGCGACGCGATCGCGTCCGGTAGCGCGGGCTCGAAGGCGATGCCGGCCAGTACGTTCAGCGGCACGGCGACGACGACGGCGTCCGCCTCGTACGCGGCGTTCTCGGTCGTGACCACGGTGTTCTCCACGGCGATCACCCGCTCGCCGAACCGCACGTCCAGGTCGGCCGCCACGCGCCGGGCCAACTGGTCGGCGCCGCCGCGGACCCGGCGCATCTCACCCAGCAACGCTTCCAGCGGGTCGCCGCCGAAGGCCGCGGTCTCCCGCACCAGGGCCACTGTCGCGTACTGGTCCGGGTCGGCGCCCATCAGGGCGTACGTCAAGGTCGTCAGAACCTGGCGGGCCCGCCCGCCGACGCCGAGCCGGTCGAGGGTCTCGGCGAAGCTTTCGTCGGACATCGGCTCGTACGCCCGGGGGCCCACCTCGATGAGCCGGCGGGCCTCGTCGCGCAGCAGCCGGAGGACCGGCCCGAGCTCGGCCTCGCCGACCGGCAGCTCGGCGAAGTGCTGCCCGTCCAGCAGCCACACCGGGTTCGCCTCGCCGGCCGGTTCGAGCTCGATGCCGTACCGGCCGAACTCGGCCAGCAGCGCCCGGTGCCGCGGGGAGACCCATTCGGCGCCGAGGTCGACGATCTGGCTGGTGCCCGGGAAGGGCGCCGACCAGGTGCGCCCGCCGACGCGGTCGCGGCCTTCCAGGACGATCACCTCCCGCCCGGCGTCACGCAGGTCGCGGGCGGTGAGGAGGCCGGCCAGCCCGGCGCCGATCACGATGATCACGGGCACAGGATGCCGTAAGTCAACGGTGTTGACAATGGCCTGGACGCGACGAGGATGGACGGATGACCACCGCACTCGCATCGATGATCGCCGCCCAGCCGGACGTCGTCTCCGCCCTCGCCGACGAGCCCGTGACCGCCGCCGACCGTCTGGCCGACGCCCGCCGGATCTGGCTCGTCGGCACCGAACCAGCCTGCACGCGGCCGAGCTGGGCGCCGCCGCCCTGGAAACGGCCGGCCGGGACGCCCGCGCCATCGCCGCCAACCGGTTCACCGCGCCCCGCCCCGGCGACGCCGCCATCGTCATCACCCACACCGGGCAGACGGCCCACGCGCTGCGCAGCCGGCAGCTCGTGCTGGACGCCGGACTCCCCCTCGTGTCGATCACCGGCCCCGGCGTGGACTGGCCCGACGCCGTGCGCACCCCGGTCGCCGAGAAGTCCGAGACGTACACGGTCAGCTACACCGCCGCCCTCACCGTCCTGGCCGGCATCGCCCACCGCCTCGGCGCTCCCGGCCTCACCCCTTCGAAGATCAAGGACACCGCCGAGGCCGTACGTCAGGTGATCGCCGACCCGGGCATCGACAGCGTCCCGATCCCCGCCCGCGCCATGGCCATCGTGGGACCGGGCGACTGGTCGGTGACCGCCCGCGAGGGCGCCCTGAAGATCCGCGAAGGCGCCCGCCTGCTCTGCGAGGGCTTCGACCCCGACCGCCTGCTGCACGGCGCCGCCGTCCCCTACGGCTCGTCCGACACGCTGCTGGCCCTGGCCCCGTCCGACGAGCTGACGGCCGGCCTGGCCCACGCCGCCCGCGTCTCCGGCCTGGGCGTCTACGTGCTGCCCGCCCCGGGCGACGGCCTGCTGGCCCAGATCCCGATGACCGTGCGGCTGCAGTTGCTGGCCTTGCGCTTCGCCCGCCAGCGAGGCCAGAACGCCGACGTCGCCATCACCGGCGCCTGGGCCGACCACGCTTTGTGGGAGACGCTCTGAGCCCTGCCGGTGCCTATCCGTCGCGCAGCTCCTCGGTCAGCCGGCCGTCCTCGGCCAGGTCGGCCTCCGTGGCCCGGCCGGCCCGGCGGCGCTGCAAGCGGTGGGCGGCGGCCGCGACTTCGCGTCCGCGCTCCTGCACCCGCCGGCGGCTGTCCTCGGCCCGTTCCCGGGCCTCCCGCATCTTCTGCCCATCACGGTCCCGATCCGCCGGGTCGGCCCGGGCTCCCGGATCCGCCGAGCCCACCTTGTCCACCGAGCCCACCGGGTCCGGCCTGGACCCTACGGCCTCGGCGATCGTCCGCTCCTGCCACGCCAGTTCCTCGGCCGAGCGCGTCTCGTCGCGTTCCCGGTCGCGGGCGATCATCCGGTCCAGCTCGCGCTGGCGGCGGGCCGCCGACTCGTACAACCGGTCGAGCTCCTCGCGGGCCCGGCGGGTCTGCTCCTCGACCTCGGCCCGCACCTGCCGGACCAGGTCACGGGCGGGCTCGTAGGTGGTGCTCTCCAGGATCTCCCGGCCCGCGAGCTGGGTCGCGACCTCCCCGAAGTCGCGCAGCAACCGGTGGAGCCAGCCACCGAGCGCCCGCACCGCGACGTCCCCCCGGTCCGGGTGTTCGGCGGCCGCCTGGGCCAGCAGCCGCGCCGTGGTCAACGCCGGCCCGCTTCCCACCGGCAGGCGGTCCAGGGCCGCGGCGAGCGGTTCGGGCCGCCGGGGCCGGTGCAGCCAGCCGTCCACCCCGCCACCATCGCCGGAAGTCCGGTCACGGGTCTTCTCCTCGCCGCACCTCTCGGCTCGGGTCAGGAAATGCAGTTCGGCGCACTGGCACCACGCCTTGGCCGCGAGCTCGAACTCGGCCGCCGCCCGGGCCGGGTCACCCTCGGCCAGGTGATCGGCGCCGAACTCCTCGTGGACATGGGCCCTGGCCGCCAGAATCGGCGCCGACGGCGGGCCGGCGGCGATCGCGAGGTCGAGCCACCGGCCCGCCCGCAGCAGGTGATCGGGCGCGGTCGGGTCGGCCAGGCTGAGCAGTTCGACCCGGGCCCGCCAGGCGTGCGCCGGCCCGTAAAGACCCCGCGAGGTGTGCACGGCCCGGGCTGTGGCCACCCGTGCCCGTGACCGCCGCCGGCGGTCGCGGCGGCGGCCGGCCACCAATCGGCGGACCGCCCGCTCGGCCACGGCGAGCTGACCTGTGGTGGTCTCGGCCAGCCGCCGCACCAGGACACGGCGCACCCGGAGCACGTCCACCGCGCCGACCACCAACGCCAGCAGCGCGACGCCGCCCAAGGTGATCAGTGCCCAGCCCTGCGGCGTGTCCCACTCGGTCTCCGCCTCGAGGCCGAACGCCACGGCGAGGCCGGCCGCCGCCAAGCCGAGCACCACGTTCATGGCGAGCACCAGGGTGGCCAGGCGGTCGTACCGCGAACTCTCGCAAACCGTCCGTTGCTCGTCGAACCAGTCGGTGTCGAGGGGCTTGCCGTCGCGGCGGGCAGTGGCCAGCAGCTCGTCCAGCACGAGCGCGCGGTCCACCGCCCGGCCGGTCTCCCGGTGCACCCGTGTGGTCAGGAACGTCGTGGAGAACACCGTCGCCGCGACCAGCGTCGACAGGGTGGGCATGGCGACCGGGGACAGCGGCTCCACGGGCCCACGGTAACCGTGGACCCGGCCGCCGTGACTCCCCGGTTCGACCAGTGTTGGCCGTCAGGCGGCTACATAGACCCAGGCGGTTCCGCCCGAGGCCAGCGGCGCCGCCACCCGTCGGTAATCGTCCACCTCGTACTCGTCGGCTCTGTCCACCTCGGCCTCGGTCACCTCGAACACCGCGCCGTCCACACCGTCGGCCGGATCGCCGGTGGCGACCAGGATGGGATGGTGCGCCTGACCGCTGACCTCCAGGACGTGCGGGTCGGTGATCTCGACCGATTCCAGGCGGAAGCCCGTGACACGGTCGGCGCGGCCGTTCAGCTCACGCCCGAAGGTGGAGCGCTGCACGGCCGGGTCGCGCAATGTTCCGTACGAGAAGAGCAGTGGCATTTAACCCCGATCCTCGGTGAGGCGGCCGCCGGCCAGGCGCAGGCGGCGGTTGACGCCGATCTCGGCCAGGAACCGCTCGTCGTGGCTGACCACCACGAACGCGCCCTGATAGGCGGTCAGCGCGCTCTCGAGCTGGCCCACGCTGACCAGGTCGAGGTTGTTCGTCGGCTCGTCGAGCAACAGCAACTGCGGTGCCGGTTCGGCGAACAGGATGCAGGCCAGTGTGGCGCGCAGCCGCTCCCCGCCGGAAAGCACCCCGACCGGCAGATGGGCCCGGGCGCCGCGGAACAGGAACCGGGCCAGCAGGTTCATCCGCTCGGCGTCGGTGAGCGCGGGCGCGAACCGGCCCAGGTTGTCGGCGACCGTCCGGCTCTCGTCGAGCAGGTCGAGCCGCTGCGAGAGATAGGCCGTGGTGACCGCCGCGCTCTGCCTGATCTCGCGCATCAGCGTCGACTTGCCGGCACCGTTGTCGCCGATCAGCGCGATGCGCTCCGGGCCGCGGATCGTGAGATCGACACCTTCGAAGATCAACTTATTGCCGTACGCCGCCCGCATGCCGTCCGCCTCGAACACCGTCTTCCCGGCCGGGACGTTGGTGCCGGGCAGCTCCAGCGCGATCCGGTCCTCCTGGCGGGCGGCCCGGCTGGCCTGGTCGAGCCGGGCCTGCGCGTCACCGACCCGGCTGGCGTGCGTCTCGGCCTGCTTGGCCGCCGAGACCTGGGCGTCGCGCTTGAGGTTGCCGGCCACGATGCGGGCCAGGCCGGCGTCGGCCAGGTTGCGGCTGGCGTTCGAGGCCCGGCGCCGCGCCCTTTCCCGGGCCTGCTGCATCTCGCGCTTCTGCCGCTTCAGGTCGGCCTCGGCGTTGCGGACCTGCCGCTCGGCCACCTCCCGCTCGTTGCGGACGGCCTCCTCGTACTCGGTGAACGTGCCGCCGTACCAGCGCACCTCGCCCTGCGGTTCGAGGGCGGCGATGCGGTCCATCTCGTCGAGCAGCTCCCGGTCGTGGCTGACCACCAGGAGGCACCCCGACCAGGTGCGCAACACCTCGATGAGGCGGTCGCGGCCGGTCCGGTCGAGGTTGTTGGTCGGCTCGTCCAGCAGCAGCACGTCGGGGCGTTTGAGCAGCTGGGCGGCGAGCCCGAGGGAGATGACCTGACCGCCGCTGAGCGTGGCCAGGCGCCGGTCGAGGGTGACGTCGCCCAGCCCGAGCCGGTCGAGCTCGGCCCGGGTGCGCTCCTCGACGTCCCAGTCGTTGCCGACGACGGTGAAGTTCTCCTCGTCGGCGTCGCCGCTCTCGATGGCGAGCAGCGCGGCGATGATCCGGTCGACGCCGAGCGCCTGGGCGACGGTCTGCTCCTGCGCGAACGGCAGGTCCTGGGGCAGGTAGCCCAGCACCCCGTCGACGTGCACGCTGCCGCCGGTCGGCTTCAGGTCGCCGGCGATCAGCTTGAGCAGCGTCGACTTGCCGGCCCCGTTGGAGGCGACCAGACCCGTGCGCCCACCCGGCACGGAGAAGGAGAGGTCGTCGAAGACCGGGGTGTCATCCGGCCAGGAAAAGGACAGGGAGGAACAAACGATGTAACCATCGGACATTTTGCGAATCCCAAAGATCGCGGGCTCTCACGGGAGTCCCGGCGGCGAACGAAGGCACGACAACAGAGGCCGCGGCAACGGCGCGTGGTGTCACGCGCGCCTGCGGCCCGCCGGGAAACTCACCCGGAGATGTCGTCCTCGCCAGCCATGCGCAGAAGCTTAGCGCGCCCGGCCCGCTGTGCGCCGTTACAAAACCCACATGAACCCCTGGAACTATCGAGCACCGTGGAGCTCTTCGAGGCGAGTCGCTACCGCTATGTCTTTCCGCCGGACGGGGACGGCGTCTTCTGCGTCGGGAACGTCGGTGAATGCGACGGAGAGGCGCGCATTCCCTGGAACGGGTCGCCTTCCGAGCCGGCCCTCGTGCGGGCGCTCGACGTCGCGCCGAGCGCGGCGCAACTCCGCCGGCCCCGACTGCCCGAATGGCTCGGGGATCTGCCGCGTCTGGAGTCGCTGACGGTGCCGGCGGCGCTAATCGGGCTGCTGGGTGACGGCGTGCCGCGGACGCTTGTCATTCACGGCGAGGGAGAAACGCCGGTCGCTCTGCCCGGCCACGTTCGGGGCATTCTGTACGTGGGGTCCGACCTGTCCCGCGTCGTCGATCCCCTGCCGCCCCTGGAATTTCTGCGCACCGAGATCGACGGCCTCGAAGGACCACGCGAACAGCTTCGGGCGCTGAGCACGCTGCGGCATCTGGAACTGGTCGGCGTCCGCAACGACGACGTGCTGGCCGACATCCGGTCACCGCTGGAAACGCTCGAAATCGCCGGCAGCGGGCGCCGGTTCTCGATGGCCGGGCTGCCGCCCAGCCTGAAAGTGCTCCGGCTCAACGGCATCCGCGCCGAGATCGACTGCGCGCTGCTGGCCGGGTTCGACGAGCTCGACGTCCTGAACAGCCGCAAGTTCGCCAACCTGGACGCGATCCTGGGCATCCCCCGGGTGCGCTTCGTCAACTGCGGCAATCCGTTCCGGGGGCGGCCCGAGTTCCGCGAGCGGGGATTCGACGTCGACTATGCCTGAGGGCGCTCGTACTGGTGGAAATTGACCGGGCGCCGGACGCTGAAACCGAGCTTCTCGTACAGGCGGATCGCGTTGGTGTTGCCCACCCCGGCGTGCAGGAACGCCGTGTCGCCGCGCTCGGCGATGCCGGCGGCGACGGCGCTGACCAGGCGGCCGGCGAAGCCGTGGCCGCGGTGGGCGGGATCGGTGCAGACGGCGCTGACCTCGGTGAATCCGGGTAGGCGCATGCGCTCGCCGGCCATCGCGACGAGCTTGCCGTCGCGGCGGATGCCCAGATAGCGGCCGAGTTCGACGGTGCGCGGGCCGAACGGCCCCGGGCGGGTCAGGGCGACCAGGTCGAGCATCTCCGGGACGTCGTCGACGGTGAGCACCAGCGCGTCGGGGTCGGCTTCCGGGCGTACATGGGAACCGACAAGCTGGACGCCCCGGTTGATGGACGTGACCGCCCAGCCGGCCGGAGGTTCGTCCGGGCCCGCCGGCAGAAGGACCGGGCCGGCGTCGCCCGTCAGCGCGGCCAGATCGTTCCAGGCGGCCGGATCGGCGGCGTCGGCCAGCCCGTGAAAGGGCGAGACACCCGTGGCGAAACGGGCCGCCCGGCCCTTCGTCTCCGCGAATCCGGCCTGAAGACCCGACAGAGCGCCCCACACCGGGTTGTCCAAGATCGTCATGCGTTCTGGATTAGCACGAATCGCACCGCAAACGGAAAGTGAGGTCGGACACGACCGGCCCCGGAACAGTCACTCGACCGATGCCCGCGAACACCCACCGGACGCACGCTCAGGACGGCAACCGGCCGTGCGCACAGGTGGGGGCACCGATGTCGTACATCCCTGAGTTCCACGACGACTCCGACAAGTCCGAACTGGACATCCTGGCGGAGGCGATTCTCGACGCCCTTCGCGCGGGAGTGCTCAGCGAGAAGTCACCGAGCATCCACCGGCCCGAATCCACCGTCGCGTTCGAACCCGGTCTGCCGCCCTCCGAATCACTCCTCAACTAGGTCGGTGCATGAAGCTCACAAGGAACCTGGCCGCCGGATTCGCGTTCGCCTCACTGCTGGCGTCCGGCATCGCCGTCTCGCCGTCCTCCCCGGCCCAGGCGGCCCCAGTCGAAATCATCCAGGTCGCCGCCGCCAAGAAGACCGTCGCGCTCACCTTCGACGACGGCCCGTCCAAGTACACGCCGCAGATCCTCGACATTTTGAAGCGCAACAATGTCAAGGCGACGTTCTGCATGCTCGGAAACAACGTCGGCCCGTACGCGGCGACCGCCCGCCGCGTCGTCCGCGAAGGCCACCGGCTCTGCAACCACAGCCGCAGCCACCCGAACTTCACGAAGCTGTCGAACGCGGCCGCCAAGAGCCAGATCACCTGGACCCAGAACAAGATCTACAGCGTGACGAAGGTCAAGCCCAAGGTCTTCCGTTTCCCGTACGGCGCCAGCAACTCCCGCACGCGCACGGTGGTCCGCAACCAGAATCTGCGCATCCTGGGCTGGACCGTGGACACGCGTGACTGGTCCCGCCCCGGCACGTCGACCATCACGAGCCGCGCCGTGAAGGGCGCCCGCAACGGCGCCGTCATCCTGATGCACGACGGCGGCGGCAACCGCAGCCAGACGGTGGCGTCGCTGAACGCCACCATCAAGCAGCTCAAGGCCAAGGGTTACACGTTCGTCCTGGCCTGAGCCCCTGAAGAGGTGGCCGCCGTCCCCAGCCCGGACGGCGGCCACCTGTTGCTCACCCACGGGTGCACGAAGCCGGCGCCCACACCCCGGCCCCAGCCTTCGCCCGAGCCGACGAGGTCGGCCGCCGGCGGCCCCACCGCCGCCGGCGTTCCGTTGCGCGGTCTCAGTCGGGAAGGCCGAACAGGCCGGCAACACCGCAGATTCCCAGCACCTCCGTGACCCGCGGCCCGGCGCGCTCGATCAGGACCCGGCTGCCCAGCGTATCGGCGTCGGCATGGCAGCGCACCAGGGTGTGCACGCCGGCGGAGCCGAAGAACGTCACCTCGCTGAGATCGAGCGCGAGCAGGTCGGGACGCTGCAGCAACACGTCGGAGAGCACGCCGTCCAGGGCCGGGGAGGTTGCCATGTCGATGTCCCCGGCGACATGAACCACCACGTCGTTGTCTCCACGAACGTTGACCGCCAGGACCAACTGCTCGGGGCCGGGATCGGGTGGGAACGTCATGGCGTACCTCTGGCTGCATCATCAACGTGTCGCCGGTTTCTGCTGGCCGACGTCGACCGGCGGCGGCGCCAGGTCCGCGGCCGTCTGGTGGCGGGCCGCCGAACCCGACCTGGTGCGAATGAGGCACGTTAACGCCGATCCGCCGGCGGATGCCACGGCCGGCGGCGCATATGCGAGGTTTCTCCGGGCTGGTCCCCGCGCGGGTATGACTCCCACGACCCGAGGCGAGAAGCCACCCAGCGGAGGCCGTGCGCGGTTCGGCATGGATGCGGTGGCATCGGCTGTCAGGGCCCGATGGCGGGTTTGCTGCGGGGCAGCCGGATGGTGAAGGTGGAGCCGGGCCCGGCGGTGTCGGCCAGGGTGATGCTGCCGTGGTGGCGTTCGATGATGGTGCGGGTGATGACCAGACCGAGGCCGGTGCCCGGGATGCGGCGGTCGAGGGCGGTGGACGCGCGGTAGAAGCGGCGGAACAGGTGCGGCCGGTCGGCGGCCGGGATGCCGATGCCGGTGTCGGCGACCGTCCACGTCACCGCGTCGGCCTGGTCGTCGCTGTCGGCGGTGACGGTGATCGTGCCGCCGGCCGGGGTGTATTTGATGGCGTTCGAGAGCAGGTTGTCGGCGACCTGCCGCAGCCGGTCCGGGTCCGCGTACAGCGGCAGCCAGGCGGGCAGGTCCGCGCGGACGGTGAGGTTCTTGTCGAGCGCGGCCCGCCGCTGGGCGTCGAGGGCCTCACCGATGATGACGCTCAGGTCGGTCTCGGCCGGGTCGATGGCGACCTGCCCCGCCTCCAGACGAGCCAGATCCAACAGGTCGGCGGCGATTACGCTGAGCCGGTGCGCGTTACGGCCGATGATCCGCAACTGTTCGCGCTGCTCAGCGACGGTCAGCGTTTCCAGGTCCTCGTCCATCAGCGCGGTCGCGGCGGTGATGACCGACAACGGATTGCGCAGCTCGTGGGTGACCAGGGCCAGGAACTCGTCTTTGGTCCGGGCCAGTTCGACGGTCAGTTCCTCCGCCCGCCGGCGTTCGAGATATTGCCCGACCTGGGCGGCGATGCCGGACAGCAAAGCGATCAGAGTGTCCTCGGGGTCCTCGATCCGGTCGCCGTAGACACACAGCGCGCCGAGGGTGTGCCCGCCGCTGGCCACCGGCACCCCGACCGCGACGTGCAGGCCGATGCGGGCGGCGGCGCGGCTGCGAAACGAGCGCAGGTCGGCGGCCAGATCCGGGATCCAGTCGGGGCCGGCCTGGGCGTACACCCGGCCCGGCAGTCCCACACCGGGTTCTAGTTCGTTGACCCCGAAATCGCCCAGGCGGCGCCGGTCGCGCACGTGCCGGGCCGTGCAGACGATCAGCTGGCGGGCGTCGTCGGCCAGCCACAGCTCGGCCACGGGCCAGCCCATCTGCACCCCGAGCGCCTCGGCCACCCGGGCCCCGGCGACGTCGCTGGAGGCGGCTTCGGCCAGGCCGCGGGAGACGGCGGCTTCGACGGCGGCGAACCGGGAGACCCGCTGCGCGATCGTCACGTCCTGCACGAAGGCGTGGAACAGCCGCCCACCGGGTTCGTCGGTCGCGGTAACGGTCAGCTCGACCGGGAACTCGTGGCCGTCCCGGTGCATCGCGTTGACCTGCATGTGCTGGCCTAGGATCGGGCTCGGCCCGCCGGCCGCGCTGCGCGCCAGCCCCTGCTGATGCGCGGCCCGCAGCTCGGCGGGAATGATCAGGCCGGCCAGCAGGCGCCCGCAGGTCTGCTCGCGGGTGTAGCCGAACATCGCCTCGGCGGCCGGGTTCCAGGCCACCACATAGCCGGCTTCGTCGATCGCGACGTAGGCATGCGGCGCGCCGGCGAGCACCCGGTGCGCGTCGTGCAGCGCCCGGTCGCCGCAACTGACCTGGCCCCGCGCCGGCTCCATGAGACTCCCCCAGGGTGTGCGTGAGCACGATCCGCCACCGGGGCCCGGCGGGACGACGTTCGGGATCACACTAGCTCCGGGCGCCGAATCACACGGGCCAATCCCGCAAATGAGACGCCGCGATTCGAGCCGCCACGGCAGCCTGAACACGCCGACGTCACCCGACGGATCGCGGGCCACCGGTCTTCGAGGTGCAGTCCCCTGCCTCGTCGGGCCCGACTTCTGCCGCCACGAAACTCGCACACTCTGCGCAGCCGCTGGAGCGAATGGCTCGTAGCTCAAGACCTTGTCGCGTCGGCGTAGTGCGCCTGCGACGTCACCTTCGCTGATGTCTTGGCCTATAGCGCCCGCTTGGCTGGCGAGGTCGGCTGCGGCCAGAGGTACGGCGAGGATGCCGCCGATGGCACCGGTTGCGGCGGCGTCGATGAAGTCGGTGGCGCTGTGGATGTCGCCGTTGAGTCCGCTGGTGACGAGGTTGCCGACGGCGCCACTGAGGGCCATGCAGCCGAGAGTTCCGGCGCCGGCGGTTACTGCTTCGCAGGCTACGAAGGTGCCGATGCCTGCGGCGGCGCCGGCGAAGGTGTTGGCGTTGTCGGCGACCCAGTCGGTGGCGCGTTCCCACCAGTGTTTCACCAGGAGCGGGTCGGGGCTGATGAACCGTCCCAGCACCGGGTCGTATTTGCGGGCGCCGGTGTCGGTGTAACCCGTGTCGAGGTTTTTCAGGGCTCCCAGGTAGCCGCGGGTCATGTCCGGCCAGCCGGTGGTGTTGGCGTTTGCCCGGTCCTCGCCGTACGGATCCGCGGATGCTCGCCCTCCTCGAGGAGCGCGGCATCACCTTCCACATCGCCGGGACCCGCGAGGCCGTACGCCTCTACAACGATCTGATCCCCCACCACCCGGTCGGCGGCCTGTTCCACTCGACCTGCTGATCCGCGGTTCCTTATGGTCACCGCATGAGGATCACGCTGCGAGCTCTGACGGACGCGGATGTCGCGGCGCACAACGCCGGTGAGGACGAGCAGACCGTTCGCTGGCTGGTCGGCGCTTACAGCTCGGCCGAGACGACGGCCGCGCACTTCGGCCGCCTGGCCGCCAACGCTCGCGCGGAGCGCGGCAAGCGAGGCTTCGGCGTGTGCCTCGATGACCGCCTCGCCGGATACGTCGACTGCGACCCGGAGGTCACGGACGGCCTGGAGCCCGGCGACGTCAACATCAGCTACGCCGTCCACCCGTGGGCGCGCGGGCGCGGAGTCGCGAGTGAAGCCGTACATCTGATCCTCGAATTCATCCGCGAGAATCGCATCGGGACACGCGCCGCCCTCCGAGTCGACCCCGGCAACGTCGCCTCCAACCGCGTCGCTGAGAAGAGCGGCTTCGTCTACGTCCGTGACTTCACGTCCGGCACGGACAAACACCCCGATGGGACCGCGGCAGTGCTACGGCTCTACGTGCACGACGTGACCTCTTCGTGAGCTACAGCAGCGCCGTGATGGGAGTGTCCGGGGCGATGGTCTCCAAGGCGTACTCGAGGTCCTCCCGGACGTTCTCGATGGTGTCGTCCTCGCCCAGGACCTCGGGGATGTCGTTGCTCAGTTCGAGTTGTTCCAGCATGTCGTAGGCCTCGCCCAGCGTGGACGCGCCCGCCTCCTGGGCCCATCGCAAGGTGTTCAGGGCGCCGGCCGACAAGGAATCCCACGTATCGCTCACCGGGCCAATCTAACCTTCGCCCTCGGGTTCAGGTGGGAGGCCGGCGCGGCCGTCGTCGCGATCACCGGTCAGACCCTCGGGACGCGGTCAGTAGTAGAACGGCTGGGCGGCCGACGGGTCGGCCGGGACGACGTCGAGGCGCGGGTCGGCGATCAAATCGGCGATGGCGGCGGCGGTGGCTCCGACGCCGGCCCAGTGCGGGTCGACGTCGGCCGCGAGGCACCAGGCGTGGTCGGCCGGCCACACGAACGCCGGCGGCTGGAAGTCGGGCGCATAGTCCGCGAAAGCGCCTCGGAACAGGAAGAACTCACGATGGGGCAGTACGACCTTCGGGCCGGGGAACTCGTCACCCCAGCCGTCCCAGAGCGCGAAGTAACAATCGCCGGGCGTACGCGTGTGGCGGGCCAGGGTCTCCACGGCGAACCCGACCCTCTGGGTCTCGGTCAGATCGTCGGGTTCGCCCTCGTGGTCGGCCTCCTCCTGGCCCGGGCGCACCGGATCGGGGATGAACCGCACCCTGGCGTACGACGGAAAGCCCGAAGGGCCGAAGGTGACCAGCTGATGCCAGTCGACGTCGCTGGTGGCGAGCCAGCCGGCGGCGGTCAGGTCGGTGCAGAGGGTCAGCGTCATCTCAACCGACCAGGCTACCGATGCCGTACGTCACGGCCATGGCCAGCGCGCCGCCCAGCACCAGCCGCAGGATGGCGCGGCCGCGGCGGGCGCCGCCGAGGCGGGCACTGAGCCAGCCGGTCAGGGCGAGGGCGACGATCACCACGGCGAACGTGACGGGCACCCGCGCGGCCGGCGGTGGCAGCAGGATGGCGGCCAGCGGCAGCAGGGCGCCGGTGGTGAAGGCGATCGCGGAGGCGCCGGCGGCCTGCCACGGGCTGGTGAGCTCGTCCGGGTCGAGGTGCAGTTCGGCGTCGGCGTGGGCGGCGAAGGCGTCCTTCTCGGTCAGCTCCACCGCCACCTGCCAGGCGGTGGCGGGGCTGAGGCCCTTGCCCTCGTACAGGGCGGTCAGCTCCTCGAGCTCCTGCTCGGGGAAGTCGGCCAGTTCGGCCTGTTCCTTCGCGAGCAGGGCCTTCTCGGTGTCGCGCTGGCTGCTGACCGAGACGTACTCGCCGAGCGCCATCGAGACGGCGCCGGCAGCTAGGCCCGCCACGCCGGCGGTCAGCAGCGGCCCGGTCGAGGTGGTGGCGCCGGCCACCCCGACGACCAGGCCCGCGGTGGAGACGATGCCGTCGTTGGCGCCGAGCACACCGGCGCGCAGCCAGTTCAGCCGGCCGGAGAGCGAAGCATCGTGCGGCTCGTTCGGATGCGTACGCACACCGAATTTTAAAGGTCCTTCATTCTCCTGATCTCACTGCCCTGCTCGACGGCCATCTCGCCAGCGGTCTCGCGCAGCCGCTCGTCCTCGCCGCTCTTCATGACGTCGCCGGCCATCTGCATGGCGCCACGGTGGTGGGAGGTCATCATGGCGATGAAACGCTCGTCGAAGGCCGCGCCCTTCAGCCCGGCCAGCGCCGTCATGTCGGCGGTGGTCTGCATGCCGGGCATGGTGCTGTGATCGTGCGAAGGGTCGTTCTCCGGCAACTTGCGCTGGGTGAGCCAGTTGCGCAGCCAGCCGATCTCCGGTTCCTGTACGGCCAGCATGCGCTGGGACAGGGCGAGAAGCTGACCGTTCTGACCGCGCCCGGGCACGAGTTTCGCCATCTCGACGGCCTGGCCGTGGTGGGCGATCATCATCTGGACGAAGGCGACGTCGGCCCCGTTGTAGGTGACGCCGTCGGGCGCGCGCACCTTGTCGGAATCGGTCACTGTGGACGACTCGCCGGGTTTGCCGGGAACCACGACCCGAACCGGCGGCGCGGCGCTCTCGCTGGGGCGCGGCGCGGCCGCTTTCTGGCCGGAACCGGAGCGGGCGGCCAGCGCGATCCCGACCGCCGCGAGCACGATGACCAGCGCGATCAGCATTGACGTCCGTGAACGGCTCATCAAATCCCTTCATCGATGCCTAAACATGTTCCCGAGGCGGGCCCCGGCAATTACTGTAGCGACAGAGTTGAATACGGTCGGTGGGGCTCCATCCTGCCTCGCCGCGCCGTCATCCGGAAGGAGCTCCATGACGCACCCACGAGGGCGCAGGCTCAGGCGCCTGGCCGCGATCGGCGCGGTGGCGCTCGCGGCTGCCCTGCTCACGGCACCCGTGAGCGGAGCGGCTCAGGCCGCCGAACCGAACACCATCCCGGGCGTCGACGAGATCGTCAGCAGCCCGAACCTCAAGCAGGTCGCGCACCGGGACAAGATCGGCCCGTTCGCGAACTCGACAAACTCCGACTGGGCTTTCCAGGGCAAATACGCCTACAGCGGCAACTACAACGGCTTCACGGTCTACGACATCCGCAACCCGAAGGCGCCGTTCGAGGCGACCCAGGTGGTCTGCCCCGGCTCGCAGAACGACGTGTCGGTCAGCGGCAACCTGCTCTTCCTGGGCACGGACTCGCAGCGTACGGACGACGGCTGCACCAGCGCCGGCTCCACAACGGACAACCCGGGCGCCCGCTGGGAAGGCATCAAGATCTTCGACATCAGCAACCCGCTGACGCCGGTCTACCTCAAGTCGGTCAAGACGGACTGCGGCTCACACACGCAGACGCTGGTGCCCGGCAAGAAGGGCGACCCGAACGTCTACCTCTACATCTCCTCGTACAACCTGTCGACGGTGGACCTGCCGAACTGCGCCCTGCCGCACGACAAGATCTCCATCATCAAGGTGCCCAAGCGCAACCCGACGGCGGCCAAGGTCGTCGCCACGCCGGTCATCTTCCCGGACGGCGGCTACGAGGGTGACGGCGAGGACAAGAGCGCCACGACCGGCTGCCACGACATCACCGTGTACGCCGACAAGGACATCGCGGCCGGCGCCTGCATGGGCGACGGCGTCCTGTTCGACATCTCGAAGCGCACCGCCCCGAAGGTCATCACGACGGTCCGCGACACCGTGAACTTCTCCTTCTGGCACTCGGCCACGTTCAACAACAACGGCACGAAGGTCGTCTTCACCGACGAGCTCGGCGGCGGCGGCCTGGCCACCTGCAACGAGCGCTTCGGCCCGAAGCTCGGCGCCGACGCCATCTACGACATCGTGGGCAAGCGCAAGCTGGTCTTCCGCAGCTACTTCAAGATCCCCCGCACGAACGCCGACACCGAGAACTGCGTGGCCCACAACGGCTCCCTGATTCCGGTGCCGGGCCGCGACATCATGGTCCAGGCGTGGTACCAGGGCGGCATCTCGGTCTGGGACTTCACGGACAGCCGTAAGCCCAAGGAGATCGCCTATTGGGAGCGCGGCCCCATCTCCCTGACCACACCGGTCGGCGGAGGTTCGTGGTCCGCGTACTGGTACAACGGCTACATCTTCTCGAACGACATCGCCAAGGGCATCGACGTCCTCGACCTGAAGGACCCGAGGACGAACATCGCCAAGTTCTTCCGCACGAACGAGTTCAACGCCCAGACGCAGAACAACTTCCTGCGCTGGCACTAGAGCTCATCGGCCGGGTCCCGCCGCGTGCGGGGCCCGGCGCCCGCGTTCCGCGGCTTCGCGTTCGGCCTGTTCCCGCCCGGTCGGGTCGGCCACCCGGAAGCCGCGCAGGGGAACGTCGAACGGCTCGATGTCCTCCGGGTGGGGACGGCCTTCCAGGATGAATCCGAAAAACGCGCGCAGGGCGTCCTCACCCAGTTCCAGCGGATGAAAGGGCAGAGGATACGGCTCGTCCTCGCCGGGGAACGTCCTCTCGACGGGACGCTCGCCCGCCCAGTAGGGCAGCTCGAACTCGTACGGCTCGCCGATGTTCTCCACGATGCCGTTGCCCGGATCGACGCCCAGCGAGCGGACGAGGTCGATGACCACAGCCGGATCGGCCAGGGCCGCCCGCCGGAGCGCGGGCCGCAGATCGCCGTCGGCGACGGCGAACAGGGCGGTCTTGGCGCCCATCATCGACTCGGCTTCCAGGGCCGGCCGGGCCCGCCGCGTTCGACGCTCTCGCCCGGGGCCAGGTCGAGGATGTCGAGGAGGGTGGGGTCCTCGTCGACGGCGTGGTGCAGGTGGCCCAGCTTTCCGGTTTTCGGGTTGGCGTCGGAGGCGCCGATCAGTTGCCATATGCCGTCGTCGGCGTCGTGACTGACGTACAGGATGGGCTCGGACTTTTCGAAGACCTCGCCGGTCTGGATGCTGGTGGTGCCCAGCAGCCAATGGTTCAACCACCAGGCACGGCGGTCGCGTTCCATGACTGTGTCGGCCACCGCCCAGATGAAGGGCAGGTCCTCGTGGGCTCGCGCCTCGTCGGCGGTCAGGTCGGGGCCGCCCTGCGGCACCTTCTCGAACGGCTCGTCGATCAGGGAGAACGCGTGGCTGTCGCCGTGGTCGAAGATCACCGCGTGGAAGGTGCCGCCGCCGGGATTGCCGGCGCCGATGCCGATCGACAAGCGACCCACGTGCGGGTCGGCGCCGGTGGTCCACCCGAGCGCGTAGGAAGCCAGCTCGCCTCGGGGGCCGACGAACTCGCCGAACGCCCGCCGGTCCATGCCCGTCGCGTCGGCCGTGGGCACCTCGACAAGCGCCCCTTCGATCACCTGAATCCGCACCCGCGCAACATAGCGGATCAGGACGCGAGCACTTGATCCAACCGGTCGGCGGCGGCCTCCCCGACCCGGGCACGCAGCGTGGCGGCCACACTGTGCAGGTCCGCGTCGGTCACGCCGGCGTTGCGGGCTATGGCCACGTGGGAACGCAGCTGGGACTCGACGCCTTCGAGGGAGGCCAGGGCGGCCACGGTGGCGATCTCGCGGGTCGGCCAGTCGAGGTTGTCGCGCGCGAAGATGTCGCCGAACAGGTGAGCTTTGAGGAACCGGTCGATCGCCGGAGCGAACTCGAACAGCGGGCCGGCGACGGGAGCGCCGACGAGCTTTGTCTGGTTGGCGGCGCCAAGGCTCAGCAGGTCGGTGCCGGAGGGCAGCGGCGGCGGCTCGGCGCCGGGTGGGTCTTCGATTCCTTCGGTACGCCGTTCGGCCACCACCTCCATGAAAGCGCCGAGGCCGTTGAGGCTTCGCGGGAAGCCCGCGTAGGCGTACATCTGGATCAGAAGCTCTTTGATCTCGCTGATGGTGAGGCCGGCGTCGAGGCCGCCGGCCAGCGCCTCGCGCAACTGGGGGAGGCGGCCGGTGGCGGTGAGCGCGGCGATCGTGGTTGTTGCTTCGAGGCGGCCGGTCACTGGTGGTTGGCCTTCTCGTAGAGGTCGACGGGCACGGGCTCGAGCCAGGTCGTCGGGTCGCCGCCGTCGGGCTTGGCTTCGAGCATGGCCAGGTGGCTCATGAAAGTGTCGGCGGTGGCGCCGTGCCAATGCTCCTCGCCGGGCGGGCAGACGACGGTCTCGCCGGCGTGGATGCGGATGACGGAGCCGTCGCGGATGCCGACGAGGCCGACGCCCTCGGTCACGTGCAGGGTCTGGCCGACGGCGTGCGAGTGCCAGTTGGTGCGGGCCCCGGGCGTGAACCGGACGAGCGCGACGGTCATCCGCGACGGGCCGGTGCCGTTGTAGATCGGGGTCATGTAGACGTCACCGGTGAACGCCTGCGCGGGCGTCTTGACCGTGGGACGGACAGGCTGAAGTTCCATGCCTTCCATGTAACCGCCGAGCCGGCCCGGGAGGGAGTCCCTGACAGAACACCCCAGGCGATGCGTAGCCTGTGCGGGTGCTGATCGTGCCCATGACGGCGGAGTACGCGGCCGACATCGTCACCTGGCGGTACCCGGCGCCCTACGACTGCTATGACATGACCGGCGCCGATCCGGACTTCCTCGTCGATTCCACGAGCGGTTTCCATGCCGTGGTCGACGATGGCGGGCTGATCGGTTTCCGATCGTTCGGCCCGGACGGCCGGGTGCCGGGCGGCGTCTACGACTCGTCGGCGCTCGACACCGGCGGCGGGCTGCGGCCCGAGTTCACCGGGCGTGGCCGGGGCCGGGAGGCGATCAGTGCGGGTCTGGCGTTCGGCGTACGGCAGTTCGCGCCACCGGCGTTCCGGATGACGATCGCCGCGTTCAACCTCCGCGCGCAGAAGGCGGTGCGATCCCTCGGGTTCGAGGCAGTCGGCCGCTTCGCGGCGTCGACCGATGGGCGGGAATACGACATCTTCGCCAGAGCGGCCTGAGCTGCGGGCCGACGGTAATATTCGATGCCATGCCGAAAACCCGCCAGGAGTCGGTGACCGGCGCGGGATGGCTGCCGCGCGGGTTTCACCTGGAGGCGCACTCCCATGATGAGGGCCAGTTGGTGTACGCGGCGGCTGGGGCGGTGGCGATCACGACTGAGGCCGGTACGTGGGTGGCTCCGGCCAATCGGGTGACGTGGACGCCGCCGGGGTTCGAGCATTCGCATCATTTCTACGGGCGGACCGATGTGCGGCTCGTCGGCATTCCGGCCGAGCTGTGTGACGGGCTGGCCGATCAGCCGAGCGTCTTCGCGGTCGGGCCGTTGCTGCGGGAGGCGCTCCTGGCCCTCACCGGGCGCGCCGAGAGCCGGGCCGGGGCGTACGAGCGGCTCCGGGCGGTCGTGATCGATGAGCTGACCGAGACGCCTGAACAGTCGCTTCATCTGCCCGAGCCGCGCGACGACCGGCTGCGGGCGGTCACCGGGCTGCTCCACGCCGATCCGGGACGGGCGGCCACCCTGGCCGAGATGGGCCGGGCCGTGGGCGCGAGCGAGCGCACCCTGAGCCGGCTGTTCCACGCCGAGCTGGGCATGAGCTTTCACCGGTGGCGCACGATCCTCCGCGTCCACCACGCCCTGGTCCACCTGGGCAGCGGCATGTCGGTCACCGAGACCGCGGCCGAGTGCGGGTGGGCCAACCCGTCCAGCTTCATCGACGCGTTCACCGAGATCGTCGGCCAGACGCCGGGGCGCTACCTGCGGTCGTAGTTGGCGGGTTTCCGCTATGCCGTGTCCCGCTGCCGGTGGGCCGCGAGCGCCCGGGCCCCGATAGTGGGGGCATGACCGAGAAAACAACTGTCGCCATCATCGGGGCGGGCGTGGCCGGGCTGACGCTCGGCAATTTCCTTCAGCGCAACGGCATCGGCTGCGTCATTCTGGAGAAGCGCAGCCGCGATTATGTCGAGAAACGGCAACGGGCGGGCACCATCGACAGTCGCGGCGTGCGAATGTACCGCGAGTGGGGTCTCGAAGAGGTCGTTAAAAAGGGGCTCTCGACCGAGGACGCCAGCGGTTTCTGGATCGACGGGGAAGAGCTGCCGGTCGATTTCGAGGGCGACGACAACAGCGACAGCGTCTTCTGCCCGCAGCAGGTGCTCGTCCGCAACCTCACCGACCTTTTCCTCCGCGAGGGCGGCGATCTGCGCTTCGGGGTGGAGGACGCGTCGGTGGGTGATGTCGTGCGCTTCGGGGACAGCGTCATCGGCTGCGACTTCATCGCCGGATGCGACGGCGATCGCGGTGTCAGCCGGGCCTCGATTCCGGCCGGTGTGCTGACGCGGTACAGCCACGAGTACGGCTACGCCTGGCTGAGCGTGCTGGCCGAGGTGCCGGCCGACCCGTCGGGAATGGCCATTCACGAAAGGGGCCTCGCCGGGCTCATTCCCCGGGGCGCGGACGCCGGCCGCATCTATCTGCAATGCGGGCCGGGCGACACTGTCGCCGCGTGGCCGGACGAGCGGATCTGGAGTGAGTTGGACGCGCGTTTCGGGCGGCCGGTGGCGCGGGGGCCGATCGCCGAGAAAACGATCGTTCCGCTGCGGAACGTCGTTTACGAACCCATGCGGTACGGCAAGTTGTATCTGCTCGGGGACGCGGCGCACATCGTTCCGCCGATGAGCGCCAAAGGAATCAACCTCGCGCTGCACGACGCCGAGGTCTTCGCGCAGGCGGTCATTCATCAGGTCCGTACGAGCGACGCGAGCCTACTCGACAGCTATTCCGAAACGTGCCTGCGCCACGTCTGGAACTACCAGGCCTTCGCGACCTGGATCACCGAAATGATGCACAACGCCGGCGACGCTTCGTACGCGGGCGAGTTCCGCAAGCAGCTCGCCCGCGCGGAACTGCAACGGCAGTTCAGGTCTCCGGCCGCCAGCCGGCTCTTCGGCGAGCTGACGGCCGGGGTCAACTAAGAGGTCCGCTCTGCGGACCTACTGGACCGCAGAGCAGCTCGAAGTTATGGTCACGCCATGACGCGGTCGCTAATGGACTATCCAGTACGTCCGTCCGGGGCGAGGCTGGCCATCGCCACCCACTGCCTCTCCGGCACGCTGGAGGACAAGCTGGCGGCGGCCGCGGCGGCCCGGTTCCACGGGGTCGAGCTGGCCGAGAGTGATCTGGTCAGCTCGTCGTGGAGTCCGGGGCGGATCCAGGACGAGTGTGCGCGGCGCGGGCTCGCGGTCGACGCCTACCAGCCGTTCGCGGATTTCGAAGCCGTGCCGCCGGGCGTCCTGCGCGGCAACCTGCGGCGGGCCGAGCGGACCTTCGCCGTGCTGGCCGAGATCGGCGTCCGGACCGTCGTCGTCAGCTCCTCGATGTCCGGTGACGCGGTGGACGACGACGATCTGGCCGCCGAGCAGCTGCGGGCGCTGGCCGGTGTCGCCGAGCGGCACGGGCTTCGGCTGGCCTACGAGGCGCTGGCCTGGGGGCGGTTCGTGAACACGGCCGCCCATGCCTGGCGGATCGTGCGGCGGGCCGATCACCCGGCGCTCGGGCTCTGCCTGGACAGCTTCCATGTGCTGATCAAGGAACCCGACGCGAAGAGCATCCGGGTCGTACCGGGCGAGAAGATCTTCCACGTCCAGCTGGCCGACGCGCCCGGCGCGAGCATGGACGTGGCCGAGCGGAGCCGGCACCACCGGCTCTTCCCCGGCCTGGGCGAGCTCGACGTCGCCCGCTTCGCCAGCTACGTCGAGGAGACCGGCTACGACGGTCCGCTGTCGCTCGAAGTGTCGAACGACGTGTACCGGCAGGCCGATCCGCGGCACGCCGCCATCAACGGGATGCGCTCGGTGCTCGACCTGAAGGCGGCCGACAAGCCGCCCGAGCTGACCGGGATCGTCTTCACCGAGCTGGCCGTGGACGACATCTCCGGCCCCGAGGTCTCGGGTGCGCTCGCGGCGCTGGGGTTCGTCAACTCCGGCCAGCATCGGTCCAAGCCGGTGCAGCTGTGGCAGCAGGGCACGGCGCGCATACTGCTCAACTTCGCCGCGCAGCGGACCGTGACGCCGGGCACCGCCACCGTGTGCGCGCTGGCCGTCGAGACCGCCGATCCGGCCCGCTCGACCGCACGGGCCGAACGGTTGCTGGCCCCGGTGCTCCCCCGGCTGCGGCGGCCCGAGGAGGCCGACCTCGCGTCGATCGCGGCCCCGGACGGCACGTCGATCTTCCTCGTCCGGGACGAGAGCTGGCTCCAGGACTTCGAGGCGGTCGACGCCCCGAAAGACGACGGGATCGACGGCATCGACCATGTGTCGCTCACCGACTCGGTGGACGACTTCGACGAGTCGACACTCTTCTACCGGGCCGTGCTCGGCCTGCAGGCCGAGAGGACCACCGAGATCGCGGCGCCGTTCGGGCCGATTTTGAGCCGGGCCGCCGCCGACCCCGCCCGCCGGGTGCGGATCACGCTGAACACCGCGCCGATGCGCCGCGGCGACTGGGCCCCGGTCATCCCCAATCCGCAGCACGTCGCCTTCCGCACCGGCGACGCGATCGCCGCCGCCCGGGCGATGCGCGAGCACGTGCTGAAGATCCCCGACAACTACTACGCCGACCTGGACGCCCGTTTCGAGCTGGAGCCCGGATTTCTGGCCGCGCTGCGCGAGCACTCGATCCTCTACGACCGCGACGAGCACGGCGCCTATCTGCACTTCTCCACCGAGATGCTCGGGCACCGCGTCTTCTTCGCGGTGGTTCAGCGCCTCGGCGGCTACGACGGGTACGGCCCGGCCGGCGCCCCCGTCCGGATGGCCGCCCACCGCGAGCGCCGCCTGCTCGACCTCCGCCGGCGCAAGGAACCGGACCAGCGCCACGACTTCTCGCTGGCCCACCTGACTGCGCTGAGCCTGTCGCCGCCCGAGCTGGTCGACGCGGCCGCCGAGGCCGGATATCGCTACGTGGGCCTGCGCCTGACCCGGGTCACGCCCCAGGAGCCGCACTATCCGCTCGCCACCGACCCGGCTCTGATGCGCACGACCAAGGTCCGCCTGGCCGCCACCGGCATCGAGGTGCTCGACATCGAGCTGGCCCGGATCAGCCCGGACGAGGACCCGCGCGACTTCCAGCGCTTCCTGGAGGCGGGGGCCGAGCTCGGCGCCCGGCACGTCATCTGCCAGCTGCCCGACCCCGACCGGGCCCGCAAGACCGACCGGTTCGCGCTGCTGTGCGAGATGGCGCGGCCGCTCGGGCTCACGGTCGACCTCGAGTTTCCCTCGTGGACGGAAACCCCCGATCTCCAAGCGGCCGTACGGGTTCTGCGCGGCGCCGCCCAGTCCAACGCCGGCATTCTCGTCGACCTTTTGCATTTCGCGCGATCGGGTTCCAGCGTGGCCGACCTGAGGCAGTTGCCGGCCGAGTGGTTCCACTTCGTGCACGTCTGCGACGCGCCCCCGGCCGTGCCGGCCACCAATGAGGGCCTCATCCACACCGCCCGTTTCGAGCGTCTCTTCCCCGGCGAGGGCGGCATCGACATCCCCGGCATCCTGGGCGCGCTGCCGCCCGGCCTGCCGTACGCCCTGGAGATCCCCCGGGCCACGCTCGTCGCCCAGGTCGGCGGCAAGGAGCACGCGCGGCTCGCCCTGAGCCGGGCCCGCGACCACCTCGAACCCCGAAAGGACGCCTCATGGACCGACGCACCCTCCTAGGCGGCAGCGCCGCCCTCGCCGTGGCCGCGACCCTCGCCCCATCGCCGGCGGCCGCCGAAGTCCGTTCCCTCGACGGGCGCCCGTTCCCTGACTACGACTACTCCCGGGCCAACAAGCTCCCCCGCGAGATGGCCGGCCTCTGGACGAAATCGTTCGGCGGAGGCCGTACGGCCAAGGTCTATATCTCGCCCGAAACACCCATCCGCTCGTACTTCACCGTGATCGCCGGGCCGGACAAGGTGATCCGCGAGTGGATGAGGATCGCCGACGAGCGGGAGGAGGGCCTGTTCATCCTCGAACCCGGGCCCGGCGGCTGGGGGACCCCCGAGGAGGAGGCCGCCTACGTCGGCGCGGCCATGGCCTTCTTCCAGAGCAACCGCTATTTCTCCATCTTCGGCCTGCACTATCTGGTCGGTTATGGCGCGGGCGGCCCCGCGCTCGAAGCCTGGGCCGTCGCTCACCCACTCCGGGTCATTTCCCAGGCGTACGTCGAATCGGCCGGCCTCGAGCAGGAATTCCTCGACGGATACGCGTCACGGACGTTCGGCGGGGAGACCGACGGCTACACACCCGTCGTGTTCCCGCCCGGCTTCGATCTGATCCGCTACGACGAAACGGTTCTGCCGACGCTGTACGCCGATCCCGGCCGCACCATCGGCCCCAGCCTCGCCTATTGGAGGAAGGCCAACCGCGGCGACCGCTGGATGACGTCGCACGCCGGCCCGATCGCCAGGACGGTCGTCCGGCGTGAACGGGTGTCCACGCGCCAGATCCTTGACTTCCTGACTTTCTACACGCGGTACGAGAACTTCTTCGCGTACGGAAATCAGCTCTTCGAACGCGCCGACTACGACCGCCTCGGCATCGAGGTGCACACGATGACCGTGAACGGCTTCGTCCGCGAATATCTCGTCTACCGCCCGCGATCGGCCCGCCGCAACGCGCCGGTGCTGTTCGTCTGGCCCGGCAACAGCCAGACCGACAAGGTGTTCCTCGACGCCACCCAGTGGTGGAAGGTCGCCGACCGCGAGGGATTCCTGCTGGTCGTCGTCTGCGAGCAATACAGTGTGAACTCGGTGTCGGTCAGCCACCGCGACTCGCTGGCCTTCTTCCGGCAGCTGCGAGACACCATCATTTCCCGGTACGACGTCGACCCCACCCGGTTCTATTCGACCGGCCAGTCGGCGGGCAGTTCGGTCACCCAGAACCTGGCCATCGCCTTCCCCGAGTATTTCGCCGCGGTCGCCTCGACCTCGTTCACCGCCGCCCCCGACGCCGCCGGCACCGTCACCCTCGACGGCGTCGCCTATCCGGCCAGCAACCGCCCGATCCCCACCTACCAGATCTACGGTTACGGCGATCTGGCCTTCCTGGAGGGCACGCTGTGGGACGACATCGACAACCAGCTCGACAGCTGGGCCCGCTATCACCTGCGGGTGAACGGGCTGGCCCTGGCCGACGTCGTCCAGGAGGGGCGCAGCGGCTACCGCCGTCGCTTCCAGACCTGGTCCTGGCAGGTCCGCGGCATCCCGGTCGTCACGCTGACGAAGAACCTCTACCGGTCGCACAACACCATGGCCGAGGAGTGCCCGCTGCTCTGGGACTTCCTCAAGCACTACCGGTGTGTGACGGCACCGGACGGCTCGGTGACGCGCTATCACGGCCGCCGGCGCCTCTGAGGATTCCCCAGCCGACCAGCGCCGCCGCGACGACGGTGAGCGTGAGGCCCGCGGTCGTCACAACGCCGTGGAACTGCGCGGTCTGGCTCGCGCTCCACGGCGTCGCGGTGAGCGGGCCGGTGAACATGGCGGCCAGGATCGTGCCGGCCGCGGCCAGGCCGGCGCCGCTGCTCACCTGGGAAGCGGTGTCGGTCAGGGCCACACCGATGGACGTACGGCTCTCCGGAAGCCCGCGGAGCACGTTGGTGCCGGCCACGACACCGACGACGCGCAGGCCGGCCGCCATGAGCACGAGGGCGACGGCGACCCAGAGGTAGCCGTGGTTGCCGAGCAGCGCGTAGACGGCCAGGCCGGCCACCACCGCAGCCGCGCTGAACCTTCCGGCCCGTTCGAGGCCGACGCGCTTGACGAGCGGGTTGAGCAGGGCACCACCGGCGATCAGGACGACGACCTGGGGCAGCATGCCGAGCGAGGCGAGACCGGGCGACCAGCCCCAGTCGAGCTGCATCTGCAGCGAGATGAGGTAGCCGACGCCGGCGATGGCCAGCCCGGTTGCGGCCTTGAAGGCCAGGCCACTGGCGACCAGCGGGTGGGCGACGAGCTTGAGGTCGACGAGCGGGTGCCGGGCCGAGCGCTCGCGGAGCACGAAGAGCACCGCGGCCACAACGGCCGCCGCCGTGACGGCCCAGGGCGCCCACGCGGCGGCGCCCTCCTCGACGAACAGCGTCGGCGCGACCAGCGCGGCCACGATGGCGGCGGTGCCGAGGACCGCCCCGGCGACGTCCACCGGATCGGTGTGCAGGCCCTTCGCGTCGTCCGGGGCGATGCCCGACCACACGCCGATCATGGCGAGCACGGCGATCGGCACGTTGACCAGCAACAGCACCTGCCAGGGGGCGATGGCGAGCGCGAAGCCGCCGACGGTCGGCCCGACCGCCAGGCCGACGATGCCCACCGTCGAGATGATGTTGAAGGCCCGGACGCGGAGGCCGTCCTCGTCGAACAGGCGGAAGGCGAGCGCGGCCGACCCGGGGGTGGTCATGGCGGCCGCGACGCCCATGGCGACCCGGACCGCGATGAGCTCGCCCGTGGTGGTGACGAGGGCGGTGGCCAGGCTGGCCACCGCGAGCAGGGCGAGCCCGACGAGCATGACCCGGCGCCGGCCGTACCGGTCGGCGACCGCGCCGAAGGCCAGCATGAGCCCGCCGAACACGACGGCGTAGGCGCCGGTGGCCCATTGCAGGGTGGTCGCCGACGCGTGCAGCTCCCGCCCGATCGTGGGCAGGGCGACGGTGAGGATGGAGTTGTCGAGCATCTCGAACAGGAACACGGCGGACAGCCCGGCCAGGGCCACCCACGCCTCCCGCAGGGATCGCGGTGATGTACGCATACGGCGACAGTGAATCAGAACGGTGTTCTGGTCAATAGGAACGGTGTTCTTAGTGAAACAGAACACTGTTCGTCACGCGCTAAGCTGGCCTTATGTCACCGACCCCGGAGCAGCGGCGCACCGCGCGCCACCAGTTCGGCGCCGTTCCGGCCGCGCCCGGGCTGCGGCGCGGCCCGTCCCGCGGCACGAAGAAACCCATCACGGTCGACGCCATCCTCGACACGGCGTTCGCGATCGTGGCACGGGAGGGCTACGAGGCCCTGACGATGCGGCGGGTGGCCACCGCGCTGGAGACGGGACCGTCGTCGCTCTACGCCCACGTGGTCAACAAGGAGGACCTGGACGAGCTGCTCATCGGCCGGCTGTGCGCCGGGATCGAGCTGCCCGAGCCCGACCCCACCATCTGGCGGGAGCAGATCATCAGCGTCTGCACCCAGCTGCGCGACCAGTACCAGCGCTTCCCCGGCATCTCGCGGGCCGCCCTGGCCGCCGCCCCAGCGAACACCGACACGCTGCGCGTCGGCGAGGGAATGTTCGCCATCCTGCTCACCGGCGGGATCGATCCCCAGACGGCCGCCTGGGCCGTCGACGCCCTGAACCTGTACGTCAACGCGCACAGCCTCGAGGTCTCCCTGATCCGCGGCGACAAGGACTGGGTGGCCGGCCGCGAGGAACTCATGGCCCGCCTGACCGGCCTGCCCGAGACCTTCCCCAACACCAGACGCTACGCGGCCGAGCTGACCTCCGGCTCGACCGTGGACCGCTTCACCTTCACCCTCAACCTGATGCTGGACGGCCTGCAACGACCGCGGTGACCTCGGGCGGCCCGCAGACCCGTGCGGGGCCCAGATCTCGTTTCTCGCCCTGGACCGGGCGTGGTCAATGCAGTTGGGATCACCCTGCTGCTCCCCATCTGCTCCCGTGCCGCACCCATCCCCGTTACGGGCGTCGTCCCGGATCAGCCCACCCGGAGGCCCGGATGGCGCGTCGACCGCCATTCCACCTGGGGATCACGGGTGCCCCGGCTGACGCGTCGGTACGCGCCTTATCCGCGGCATGAGCGTGCGCTTGTCAGTCGGCGGAGAACGCTCCAGGTGGCCGCTGGTAGCCACATTCGACAGCCTCGCCGGTGTCGGTGGTGACGGTGAAGCCGTAGGCGTCAGCGTCATCCATCCACACAGACACGCCCTGCCTGTGCCACACGCATTCGACTGATGGCTGACTCGTCGTTGCTGTGAACAAGAGTCGCTGGGATGGGGCAATCCAGAAGTCCTCGCCCAACGGCTCCACGAAGACGCACAGCATCCCTTCCGTTTCGTTGAGCAGGTTCAGATTCGTCACGGACCGATCGTAAGGTCAGTCCGACGTATCGGTCTCACATCGGCTACGACCGGACGCCTCCCGCCGTAACGCGCCAGTCTTCGGCCGGGCAAGGTCAGAGCACGGGCTGAAGCTGAACGAGGATCATCCAATTGTCACCATCAGCACGGTGTGCCGCCCGAGCTCGATAGGTGCCCGGGGGCAGTTCCACCACGAGGTGGTTGTCGGCCTCCAACTCCGTTCCGGGCCACGCCGAATCGAACAATACGACTGGCCCGTCCACCACCCAGCGGACATCTTCATCGGCATCCCACTCCACGCCGTTGCGTACCGCTTGGCGTGCAGCGCTGACCAAGTCGTCCTCCTCATCCGCCGCGGCCCACCGCAGGAAGAGCCGTTCCGAGGGCAGGTACGTTGTCGTCGCCGGCTCGTCGCCCAGAACCAGCGCCTGCTGCTGACCGATGGCGACCACACCGATGTAACCGTCGACCGCACAGGCCCGACCGTAGTCGCCCCAAGTCTCCACGGGTCCGTCCGTGCTGTCAGCGCCGGTCCACAGCGATAGTGCCGATTGCGGAGCGGCAAGCAAAGGTCCACCACCCGACGAAACCCATGTGTACGGCAACGAACCCCTCCCAAGTCGATCTTGCCAAAGCGCTGCGACACGCCACAACCCGCCAGGCCACGATAGAACGTTGTCGGCACCGGAGCGTTGACCGCGAAACACGACCGGACAGCGGCCTTGTCAGCCAGGCCGAGTGTCTGGGATGGGAGTACCGAGCTCGCAGAATTTGCTGATCGCTTCCCAATACTTCGCCGACAGCGGGCGGAGCCAACGCCGGAACGCCTCTGGGTCGACGCCCCGCGAGGTGACGGTGTGCATCTGCATGCCTTCGAGATAACCGATCACGCCCAACTCAGAGACGTACGGGTCACCATGGAGGATCAGGTGCTCGATGTAGTCGAAGGCGGCATCGAACTCGCTCGTGTCCCCGGCTGCGAGGCGGTCGGCGAGGTGACCCACCACCCATGCCGCATCCAGGTAGCCAAGACGACCACCGGGAGAACCCGGGTCGGCGTTGTCGTCAGCAACCTCGCCCCACTCCTCTGACAATGACGGAAGCGCAGCGAGCAACAGCGCAGGAACCTGCTCGGCGGTGACGTGCGCTCCGGTCGGCCCCACGCCGCCAGCCTAACTAAGGCGTCCTTGGCCGTTGAGCGGAGTGCTCGTGGCGCAGGAGACCTGGGACCGGCGCGAGCCGAGCTCGAATCGCGCCTGACGCAGCGGCGGGAAGGCCGCGCGTCGGTTGACGCGCGGCCCGATCCGGCGTTTGAACGGGTCGGTCACCTCACGCGGTGACCACCTTGATGGTCACCCGGTCATAGCGGGTCAGCGGGTGCTCGCCGTTGTCGGTGGCCTCGACGATGACCGAGATGGTCTGGCCCGCCTTGGCGTCGGACGGCACCTTCACTGTCGCCCGGTTGCCGCGAGCCGTCACCGTGACCGCGCCGGGATAGGTGCCTTCCTCGCGGTACTGCCACCAGCGCACCGCCACCCGATCGTGGTCCGGGTCGGAGGTGCGCGCGGACAACGAGACCGAGGCGCCCGGCCTGGCGCGCACGGAGTCGGTTGCCTGGACCGACGGGGCGTGGTTGCCGCGACGGTACGACGGGGTGAGCGTCCACTTCATGCGGGCCGCGAAGTCGTTCTGGGCGGCCGCGGCCCAGCGGAGCGTGGTCAGGTTCGGCACGTCGGCGCCGGAGGCGTCCTTCTCGGTCGGGGCCAGCTTCCACAGGTTGGGTGAGGTGGAGACCTGGGTGACCCGGCCGCCCCAGCCCAGCAACGGGTTGAAGGCGACATTGTCCCCTTCGGACAGGAAGTCGTACGGCTTCAGCGGTTTGCACCAGCCCTTCGGCGCCTCCGAGGGGATGCCGAAGATGTCGAGCGGGTCGCCCGGCATCGCCTGCCCGTCGAGCCAGGAGCGGTACAACGACCCGTACGGCCCGATCTGGATGTTGGCTTTGGTCCACGCTCCGGTGAAGTAGACGCGGTCGGCCGGCAGTCCGCGCACGTTGCCGGCGCCGCCCCAGTTGCAGTTGTAACCCCAGGTGGCGTACCCGGCCGAAAGCTCCTCGACGCGCAGCGCGGGCCACTTCACCGAGATGTAGTTCGCGTACGTCTCGTCCTGGAAACCGCTCGCCAGGATGACCGCCTTGGCGGAAACGGCGGCCTGTACCCGCTTCCACTGCGGCGTCGAGGCGTATCTGTCCTCGATGGACGTCAGGGCGCGGGCGATGGTCGAGGTGCCGCCCCACGCTTGCAGGTACAGGGGGCGCGGGTCCTTGTCGAGCAGCAGATCGCGGATCAGGTTCGATCCGGGTGTGTCGGCCGACATCTCGCCCTCGAAGTCGATGTTGCCGACCCGGACGAGGGAGCGCAGCTCGGCGGGCGACGGATAGTCCGCGTCGTGACGCTTCAAATTCCCATAGACCTTGGCGTACGCCGGCAGGACCTGATCCTGGATGGTCCGGGTGCCGGTCCAGCGCCACGACGTCTGCGGTGTCGTGTATTCGCGGTCCGGCAGAAAGAACTCGGTGCCCTTACCGTCGCCGGCCCAGTGGAACTTGCTGCTGGTGTAGATGATGCCCTGGGTGTCGAGGTCGTTGGTGTAGAGCAGATAGCGGATCAGCGAGGCGAGGTCGTCCTGCTCCATGTCGGTGGTGACGACCGTGCGCGGTTTCGCCGGGGACGAGGCGGACGGGTGCGCGGACGCGGGCGCGGCGATGACGAGCGACGCGGCGACGGCGCAGGCGGCCAGCAGGCGCAGGCGCATGGCTACTCCTTCACCTCGCCGAAGAGGGCGTTCTGCACGAGGCGCTGGGCGGCCATGGCGTCCTGGCGCTCCTGCGCCTCGGCCAACGCGACCGTGTCGAGGCGGTCGAGAGCGCGATAAATGCGCTTCAAGATGCCAATTGACGTACGGGCGGCGTCCACCGAGTCCTCGCGGAACGGGAACTGGTCGAGCTGCCACACGCCGTCCCAGTTGTTCTTGCGCAGGGTGTGGAAGAACTCGAAGATCTCGGTCAGGTGCACGGTGCCGACGACCAGGTCGTCGTCCCAGCCGCGCAGGTTGTCGTTGACGTCCATGCCGTAGAGGCGGCCGTGGTCGATGATGAGCTGGGCCGCGTCGGCCGGCGACTCGCCGCCGTAGAGGCTGTGCCCGAAGTCGAGCAGGATGCCGACGTTGTCCAGGCCGATCTCCTGGATGCCCAGCAGCGAGCGGGCGGCCGAGTCCCACGTCATCTTCACGCGGGGCTCGCGCGGCTTGTACTCGATGGCGAACTTGAGGTCGGGGTGGGCGCCGGCCAGCTCGCGCATGCCGTCGACGGCGAGCTTCCACAGGGTGCGGTGGTCGACCTGGAACGGGTAGTCCCAGCCGTCCTGGCCGGGCCAGATCTTCACGTAGTCGGCGCCCAGCTCGCGCACGATCCCGGCCGCCTCGTGCATGAGGTCGAGCGCGGCCTTGCGGACGGCCGGGTCGGGGTTGGTGAAGGAGCCGCGGCTGAACTTGCGCAGGTAGATCTCGGGGGTGATGCCGATCGCCGACAGGTTCTGCGCGGCGAGGGCGTCCTTGACCTCGGAGAGGCCGACGCCGGGGGTGAACGGGTAGTTGAGGTCGACCACTGACAGGTCCTCGACCTGCCCGGCCAGCTCGATCGCTTCGAGGGTGGTGCGGGCGGGGCCGTAGCCGTCGGTGGCGTAGCGGTCGACGTAGGTGGCGAAGTGCCACAGTCCGGCGCCGAAGCGGGGGTACTCGGTCATCGGGACTCCTTGGTGGACAGGGCGCGGCGCACGGCGTCACGCCAGGCATCGCGGGCGCCGGGGGCGGCCGCGCGGGGAGCGAACTCGTCGTAGGCGACCGACGGCGTCAGGCCGCCGGCCAGAAAGGCGACACCAAGACCGGAGAGATTTGCCGTACGGGCTCGGCGCACCACCAGACCGGTCAGATCGGCCTGGATCTGCATGAGGGTGTCGTTGCCCGAGGCGCCGCCGTCGGCCAGGATGGCGGAGGCGCCGCCCATGGCGTCGACGACGTCGGCCACCTGGTGGGCGATGGACTCGACGGCGGCCCGGGCCAGCTGCGGCGGGCGGGTGCCCAGGGTGAGGCCGCTGATCAGGCCGACCGCGGTGTCGTCCCACCAGGGCGCGGCCAGCCCGCCGAACCCGGGGACGAGGAAGACGCCGTCGCTGGATGCCGTCGCGGCCATCTGCCCGATTTGTGATGGCGTAACGGATAAGAACGAAGCGAGCCAAGCGATCGTTGCTCCCGACGAGCGGATGTTGCCCTCGGCGGCGAGCTGGGAATCCCACGCGATCGTGAGGCAGACTCCGGACGGCGCGTCGCCGAGGCGCATGACCGACGAGCCGGTCCCGTAGGTGACTTTCACGCCGCCGTCGGCCGCGCGCCCGTGCGCGTAGAGGGCCGCGTGCGAGTCACCCAAGACCGCGGTGATCGGGAGGCCTTCGAGGACTCCCCCGCGCTCGCCGATGCGGCCCAGCTCTCCGCTCGACGGTGTGATGGTCGGCAGGGCGGACGCCGGGATGCCGAACAGGTCGAGCAGTTCGGGACTCCAGCTGCCTTTCCGGACGTCCAGCAGCTGGGTCCGCGACGCGTTGCCGGCCTCGATCTGATGGGCGCCCGTCAGGGCGTACAGAAGCCAGGAATCAATCGTGCCGGCCAGGGCGCCCGGATGGCCGTCGAGCAGCCATCGCAGCTTGGCCGCGCTGAACATCGGGTCGAGCGGAAGGCCGCTGATCGCGCGGATCCGGGCCTCGTCGCCGCGCAGCTTGTCGCACACGCCGACCGCCCGCTGATCCTGCCAGCCCAGCACCGGGCCCAGCGGCTCGCCCGTGTGCCGGTCCCAGATCAGCGCGGACTCGCGCTGGCTGCTGAGGCCGACCGCCCTTATCCGCGCGCGGGGAGCGTCCCGCAGACACTCGGTGGCCGCGGCCAGGACGCTGTCGAGGATCTCGATCGCGTCCTGTTCGACCCAGCCCGGCCGGGGATAGCGGATGGGCACCGGTGCCGACCCGCTCGCCACGACGTCGCCGCCGGCCGAGACCAGGAGGCACTTCGTCGAGGAAGTGCCCTGGTCGATCGCGAGGACCAGGTCGTCAGGCATGGGACAGCTCGACGGCCGCCCGCCGGATGTCGCCCGCGGTCAGCCCGAAGTGTTCGAGCAGGAACGCGGTCGTGCCGGTGGGCGCGAACTCGCGGTGCACGCCCAGCATGCGCATGGGCACCGGGGCCGGCTCGGTGACCACCACGGCGGCCACCGCCGCGCCCAGCCCGCCGGTCGTCGTGGCCTCCTCGGCGGTGACGATCGCGCGGGTCTCGCGCATGGCCCGCCGGATCGCGTCCTCGTCGAGGGGCGCGATGGTGGACATGTTCAGCACACGCACCGAGACTCCCTCTTCCGCCGCCGCCGAAGCCGCTTCCAGGGCGCGGGAGACCATCGTCCCGGTCGCCACCACCGTCACGTCGCTCCCGTCCCGCAGCAGGCCCGCCGTGCCGAACTCGAACGAATCGGTCACCGCGGGCACCTTGAACCGCCCGATCCGCAGGAAGACCGGTGTGGCGGCGGCCGCGGCCCAGCGTACGGCCGATCTTGTCTCGGCCGGATCGGCCGGAACGACGATGCCCAGGCCGGCGATCGCCCGCAGCCAGGACAGGTCCTCGATCGAGTGGTGGGTCGGGCCGAGCTCGCCGTACGCCATGCCCGGGCTCATGCCGCACAGGACCACAGGCGATTGGCTGTACGCCACGTCGGCCTTGATCTGCTCCAGCGCCCGCCCGGTCAGGAACGGCGACGCGCCGCACACGAACGGCACGTAGCCGCTGAGCGCGAGCCCGGCCCCGACACCGACCATGTCCTGCTCGGCGATGCCGACGTTGATGAGCCGGTCCGGGAACTCCTTCTGAAAGCCGACGAGGTTGCTGGAACCCACCGAGTCGTTGCAGACCGCCACGATCCGCTCGTCCTCGCGGGCCAGGGCGATCAGCTCCTCGGCGAAGGCGACCCGGCAGTCGAAGACCTCCTGGGTGGGCGCGCTCATCGGGCCAGCTCCACGGTCGCGGCCTCGATCTGCGCGGCGCTGGGCACCTTGTGGTGCCACTCGACGCGGTCCTCCATGAAGGAAACGCCTCTTCCCTTGGTCGTGTTGGCGATGACGCACAGCGGGCGCTCGCCGCGCGCGGCGGTGAAGGCCTCCAGCAGGGCCAGGTGATCGTGCCCGTCGACCTCCACCACATCCCACCCGAACGCTCTGAACTTGTCGTCCAGCGGGTCGAGGGTGTTGGTGTCCTCGGTGCGGGCGCCCTGCTGGAGGCGGTTGCGGTCGACGACCGCGGTGAGGTTGGCCAGGCGACGGTGCCCGGCCGTCATCGCGGCCTCCCAGTTGCTGCCCTCCTGCAACTCGCCGTCACCCAGCACCACGTAGACGTGCCGGGACGACGCGGCGAGCCGGGCCGCCACGGCCATGCCGACCGCGACCGGCAGGCCGTGACCGAGCGGGCCGGTGTTGGTCTCCACCCCGGGCACCTTGACCCGGTTGGGGTGGCCGTTGAGGGCCGACAGCGGGCCGGCGAACGTGTCCAGCTCGGCCACCGGGAAGAACCCGGCCGCGGCCAGCGTGGCGTACAGGGCGCCGGCGGTGTGGCCCTTGCTCAGCACGAACCGGTCGCGGTCGGCCCACTCCGGCTTCTCCGGATCGACCCGCAGGACGGCGAAGAACAGGGTGGTCAGGATGTCGAGGACGGACATGTCGCCGCCCACGTGCCCCAGGCCGGCCCGGCCGATCATCTGAAGGTCGGTGGTGCGCGACTGGTTGGCCCGCTGCCGCAGCATCTCGCGGCGGCGCTGCGGTGCGGCGCCGGCGAAGTCCTGCCGGAATCGATGCCAGGCGGCGGCGGCCGTAGGGTCGGCGACCAGCATGGGTGTTCCTCTCGTTTCTGTGTTTCAGGAGACGGCGAAGTTGGTGACCGACTTCGCGTTGTCGGCGTTCACCAGGACGCAGTCGATGGACTGCTTCTCGGGCTGGCTGGCCTTGCCGGTCTTGATGTACTCGTCGGCCTGGGTCACGGCCATCTCGGCGATCTTGCTGGCCGGCTGGAGGACGGTGGCCTTGATGCCGTCCTTGAGGATCGAGTTGACGACGTCGGGGCTGCCGTCGAAACCGACCACGACGATGTCCTTCTTGGCGGCCTGCACGGCGGCCCAGGCGCCGAGCGCCATGGTGTCGTTGCCGGCGATGATGCCCTTGATGTTCGGGTGGGCCTGAAGGATCGTCTGGGTCTTCTGCAGCGCCTCGGCCTGGTCCCAGTTGGCGGTCTGCTGGGCGACCATCTTGAGGTCCGGGTACTGGTCGAGGATGCCGTGGTAGCCCTGCGAGCGGACGCCGGCGTTGGTGTCGGTGGGCTTGCCGGTGAGCTCGGCGTACTCGCCCTTGTTGCCCATCAGCTTGGCGAACTCCTGGCCGCCGAGGCCGGCGCCCTGAGCGTTGTTGGAGACGATCTGGGCGACCGCGACGCCGGTCTTGTTGATCTCACGGTCGATCAGGAAGGTCGGGATGTTGGCGTCCTTGGCCCGCTGGATGGCGGTGACCGAGGCATCGGCGCCGGCGTTGTCGAGGATGATCGCGGCGGCCTTGCGGGAGATCGCGGTGTCGATCTCCTGGCTCTGCTTGGTCGGGTCGTCGTCGTGGCTGAGCACGAGCGTCTCGTAGCCGAGCTTCTTGGCCTGGGCGTCGGCGGCGTCCTGCTCGGCCTTGAAGAAGACGTTGTCCGGCGACGGCGTGATGATGACGATCAGCTTGGACGCGGCGGGGGTGCTGCCGGACGACGAGCTGTCGTCGCCGTCGCCGTCCCCGCCGCCACAGGCGGCCAGGGCAAGAACGGCGGCGACGCCGATCGGCAGTATAAGTTTCCGAAATTTCATCTTTTTTCCTCTCGAAATGGAGGCTCGGACGGGAGGTGCTGGGCGGCGCGGGTGAGGCACGGACGGGAGGCGGACGGCGCGGGTGGGCGGCGCGGGTGAGGCACGGACGGGAGGCGGACGGCGCGGATGGGCGGCGCGGGTGAGGCACGGACGGGAGGCGGACGGCGCGGATGGGCGGCGCGGGTGAGGCGTGGGCGGGACGAGGGGGCAGCGCGGGTGGGGCGGGCAGGGCTTCAGGCGGTTCGTTTGCTCAAGGAGGACTGGAGGCGTTGCTGGGCCTGCTCGGTGACCACGGCGAAGACGATGACGGCGCCCTTCACCACTGACTGCCAGAACGTGGAGACGCCGATCAGGACCAGGCCGTCGCTGAGGAAGCCGATGACGAAGGCGCCCATCACGGTGCCGACGATGGTGCCGCGGCCGCCGGCCAGGGCGGTGCCGCCCAGGACGGCGGCGGCGATCGCGTTCAGCTCGTACGTGGTGGCGGTGTCGGGATAGGCCGCGCCCAGCTCCGAGGTGAGGAGCAGGCCGGCCAGGGCCGCGCAGGCGCCCGAGATGACGTACACGGCGATCTTGACGCGGTTGACCCTGATGCCGGCCAGCACGGCCGCCCGCTCGTTGCCGCCGACGGCGTAGACCCGGCGGCCGAACGGGGTCTTGGTGGTGACCACGATGGCCGCGGCGGCGACCACGATCATGATCCAGACGGCGACCGGGATGCCGAGCCAGCTGTCCACGCCGATGATGTGGAAGCCCTGGTTACCCCGGGCCGGCGAACCGGCCAGGTCGGGGAAGGTGCCGCCGTCGCTGATCAGCTGGGCCACGCCCCGGGCCACGTAGAGCATGCCCAGGGTGGCGATGAACGGCGCCACCCGGAACCGGGTGACCAGCACACCGTTGACCGCGCCGACCAGCGCCCCGACCACGATGCCGATGAGGATGACCACCGCGACCGAGAAGAACAGGTGACCGCCGGGCACGGCCAGGCCGGTGAAGAGCAGCCCACCGCAGACCATGCTGGCCAGGCCGGCGATCGAGCCCACCGACAGGTCGATGCCGCCGGTCAGGATGACGAAGGTGACGCCGATGGCCAGGATCGCGTTGATGGCCACGTGCTTGGTCATCAGGATCAGGTTGCTCTGCGTCAGGTACTCCGACGAGATGGCGCTGAAAATGATCACCAGGACGACCAGGACCACGAGGGTACGTCCGCGCAGCAGCCACAGGGCGGCCCGCGCCAGGGCCCGGTTGCCCTGGTTCGGCTCGGGCGGCGCCGCCGGGCTCTTCGGCGGGGCCACGTGGGTGTCGGTCATGAGCGAGCCTCCAGGACGCTGTCGGATGCGGAAGCCGCCACCAGGGCTTCTTCGGTTACCTCGGCCGCGCCGAACTGGGCGGTGACGCGGCCCTGGGCCATGACCAGCGCCCGGTCGGCCATGGCGATGACCTCGGCCAGTTCCGAGGAGATGAACAGGACGCCGAAGCCCCGCACGGCCAGGTCGGCCATGAGCGCGGCGATCTGGGCCTTGGCGCCGACGTCGACACCGCGGGTGGGCTCGTCGAGCAGCAACACCACCGGTTCGGTCAGCAGGGCCCGGGCCAGCACGACCTTCTGCTGGTTGCCGCCGCTGAGCGAGGTGACCAACGAGGCCAGGCCGGGGATCTTGATGGCGAGCTCGCCGACCTTGTCCTTGGCGGTGCGCTGCTCGGCTCCCCCGTCGAGCAGCCCGCCCCGGGTCATCCGGCCCACCGTGGCCAGCAGGATGTTGTCGCGCACGGACATGGTCTGCACCAGGCCGTCGCGCTGCCGGTCCTCGGGCACGAGCGCGAGCCCGGCCGCCATCCGGGCCTGGACGGTGCCCTTCGGCTCCGCCTTCCCCTTGACCAGCACCTCGCCGGAGGCCGCCTTGCGCATGCCCATGAGGGTCTCGACGAGCTCGGTGCGGCCCGCGCCCATCAGGCCGTAGAGGCCGACGACCTCACCGGCGCGCACGGTCAGCGACACGTCGTCGACCAGCGGGCGGGCCGGGCCGGGCACGGTCAGGTGACGTACCTCCAGAAGAACGTCGCCGACCGGCGAGCTGTTGCGGACGTAGAGCGAGTCGGGGTCACGGCCGACCATCTCGCGCACGATCCAGCCGGTGTCGGTGCGGGCCATCGACTCGTGCGCGACGAGGCGGCCGTCGCGGAAGACGGTGACCCAGTCGCCGATGCGGCGGAACTCGTCGAGCTTGTGCGAGATGTAGATGACCGTGACGTCGTGCTCGCGCAGGTCGGCCATCACCTCGAACAGCACGTCGACCTCGTGGTTGGACAGGGCGCTCGTGGGCTCGTCCATGATGAGCACGCGGACGTCCTCGAGCAGCGCCCGGCCGATCTCGACGAGCTGCTGCTGCCCGATCGGAAGGTCACCGACCGCCTCGGTCGGGCTGAGATGGCCCTGCCCGAGGCGGGCGAGCACCTCGGCGGCGCGTTTGTTCTGTGCGGCGGCGTCGACGAAACGCTTTCCCCGGCGCAGCTCCCGCCCGGCGAACATGTTCTCGGCGATCGAGAGGTTCGGGAACAGGCTCAGTTCCTGGTGGATGATGCCGATCCCGCGCGCCTGGGCGTCGCGCGGGCTGCCCAGGTGCACGGGCTCGCCGTCGAGCAGGATCTCGCCCTCCGACGGCTGCTCCGAGCCGGAGAGGATCTTCATCAGTGTCGACTTGCCGGCGCCGTTCTCCCCGACCAGGACGTTGACCTTGCCCCGGTACGCGGTGAAGGTGACGTCCTTCAGCGCGCGCACCCCGCCGTAGTTCTTGCTGATGTGGTGGGCCTCGAGGATCTCCATCAGCCCACCTCGAGCTCGGTCGGCACGAGGAAGACGCCGCCGCCGGGCAGCGCCGAGAAGGCGCCGTGGAAGGTGACCTTCTTCCCCTCGGCCAGGTCGGCCTTGGCGGTCACGTCGGTCTTGACCCGGTCGTTGATCTGGTTGGCGACGTTGGCGTACTCGATCTGGTTGGTGAAGTCGCCGAACGAGATGAAGCCGACGGCGTCGCGGACGGCGGTGCCGGCGATGACCGGGCCGGTGGCGATGGTGACGGTCAGCGGCTTGCCGCCGGCACGGGGCACCTCGACGGTGACCGGGCCGGTGGGCACCGACTTGTCGACCTTCGTGATCGTGCCGGAGCCCTTGACCATGTACGCGAACGGGCTGCCGGTGCCGGCCTGGTGGCCGTACTGCTTGCCGGCGGCCTCGGGGTCCTTCTCGATCGCGGCGGCCACCGTGGTGACGTCGACCGCCTTCTCCCGCACGGTCGGCACGATCTTCTGCGCCCAGTTGCCGTCCACGAAGGACTTGGCGTCGGCCGCCTTCTCGCCGGTCGCGGCCTGACCGTCCTTCTCGTAAACGAAGACACCGGGCACCTTGGAGCAGGCGGCGAGCGCGGCCACGAGCAGCAGGGCGGCCGCCAGGCGGGGGAACACCTTCAGGCGGGGGAACACCTTCATGCTGAATATCCATTCATAGGCGATTGGCCATGCGATTACTGTGAACGCTGGATGTCGTGGATGTCAATGGCCCGGTGCCCTTGACTCCTCGGTCACGGCCTCATTACGGTGCGATCGCGGTACCGATGCGCTTATGAATTTCTATTCATGAGGAGTGCGCATGAGAGCCCGTCTGCTGATCGCCGCGGCGCTGGCCGTGGCCCTTTCCCTCGCCGGCGTGACGCCGGCGCACGCTCATGACCATGGCTCCGCCAAGCCGCGGATCATCGTTTCGCAGGACGGCGAGGTGGACGACATGGACTCGTTCATCCGGTTCCTGTACTACGCCAACGAGTTCGACATCGAGGGCATCGTCTATTCGAGCTCGCGATATCACTGGGCCGGCGACGGGTCGACCGTCGCGCCGTACCGGTGGACCGGCACCGCCTGGGTCAACGAGTACATCGACCTGTACGCGAAGCTCTACCCGAACCTGCGGCGCCACGCGCCCGGATATCCGACGCCGGCCAGGCTGCGGTCGCTGTACAAAATCGGAAACGTCACCAACGTCAGCGAGATGGCGCAGGTCACCGAGGGCTCGCGGCTCATCGAGAAGCGGATCCTGGCCGACGAGCCCGGGCCGCTCTACATCCAGTCATGGGGCGGGCTGAACACGACCGCGCGGGCGCTCAAGTCCATCCAGGAGAAGTATCAGGGCACCCGGAAATGGCCCGCCCTGCAACGCGAGATCAGCGACAAGGTGGTCATCTACAACATCCTCAACCAGGACGCGACGCTCGACGACTACATCAAGCCGAACTGGCCCGATCTGAAGATCGTCGACAACCAGAGCCAGTTCTGGAGCTTCGCCTACCTGTGGACGCGGCAGGTGCCGGCGTCGCTGCAGTACGCGCTCAAGGCTCCGTACATGGAGGAGAACTTCCTGACCGGGCACGGCGCGCTGCTCTCCCTCTACCGCACCTACCGCGACGGGCAGCCGACACCGGGCGACGACGAGAACAACCGCTGGCGGCCTGATCAGAATCTGACGTACGCCGTTCACGACTTCATCTCCGAGGGCGACTCCCCCTCGTTCCTCTACCTTCTCGACTTCAACGGGCTCCGCTCGTCGGAGGACCCGACCTACGGCGGCTGGGGCGGCCGGTTCGCGCCGAACGCGTCGGGCTGGATCGACACCACCGACATCAACCCGGCGACCGGGGCGGCCGATCGGGCGTACCCGCAGACGCGCTGGGTGGCCGACCTGCAGAACGACTTCGCGGCCCGCGCCGACTGGGGCGTGACGCCGCGCTACCGCGACGCCAACCACAACCCGCGGGCTTCCGTACGGGAGGGCCTCTCCCTGTCCGCCGGCGCCGGCCGCCAGGTCACTCTGCACGGGCGGGGATCCGACCCGGACGGTGACCGCCTCTCGTACAAGTGGTGGCAGTACACCGACGCCGACACGTACGCGGGCACGGTCACCCTGTCCGCAACGGACAAGCCGACCGTTTCCCTCATCGTGCCCGCCGACGCGAAGACCGGCGACACGATTCACCTGATCTTCGAGGTGACCGACGGCGGCACGCCTGCCCTGAAGCACTACCAGCGGGTCATCCTGACGGTCCGTTAACCGCCTCCCACTGAATGGATATTCTGCTCCGCATGGAAGCGAACGCGCTGGACGAGATCGCCACCGACCAGATCCGTCTGCTCACGAAGGTGGCCCGCATGTACCACGAGCGTGGCATGCGGCAACCGCAGATCGCCCAGCAGCTGCACATCTCCCAGCCGCGGGTCAGCCGGCTCCTCAAACGGGCCGTCGAGCTCGGCATCGTCCGCACCACGGTGATCGCGCCGCGTGGGGTCTATGCCGAGCTCGAGGAGCAGATCGAGCAGGCGTACGGCCTCACCGAGGTCATCGTGGCCGACACCGACGACCAGGACGGGGAGCCCGAGATCATGCGGGCGCTGGGCGCGGCCGCCGCCGTCTATCTGGAGACGACCCTGATGGGCGGCGAGCGCATCGGGGTCTCCTCCTGGAGCTCCACGATCCTGGCCACCGTCGAGGCCATGCACCCGCGCCCGACGAAGGTGGCCGACCAGGTCGTGCAGATGCTCGGCGGGGTCGGCAACGTGACGGCGCAGACCCAGGCCACCCGGATCACCGGCCGGCTGGCCGCGCTGACCGGCGCCCAGGCCGTCTATCTCCAGGCGCCGGGCCTGCTGGCCTCGGCCGACATGCGGCAGATGTTCGTCACCGACCCCAACATCGAGCCGGTGCTGAAGGCCTGCGACGACCTGACCATGGCCCTGGTCGGCATCGGCAGCATCGAGCCGTCGCCGCTGCTGCGCGAGAGCGGCAACGCGGTGGCCGAGGGCGAGCTGCCGGCGCTGCGCACGGCGGGCGCGGTGGGCGACGTCTGCATCCGCTTCTTCGACTCCCACGGCGACCACATCGAGTCCGGCCTGGACGACCGGGTGCTGGGCATCGGCGCCGACACGCTGCGGGCGGTCCCCCGCCGCGTCGCCGTGGCCGGCGGCGCGCGCAAGAGCACGGCGATCAGGGCCGCCCTGCGCGGCCGCTGGGTGAACGTGCTGATCACCGACCTTCAGGTGGCCCGCAGCCTGGTCTCCCCGCTCGGCTAGAACCGCCGCTGGGCGTCCTCGACGACCGCGCTGACGGAGCGGCCGGCGGCTTCGAGGTCGGCCCGGGTGAACTGCTCGGGCGCGCCGGCCCGCCAGCGGACCGCCTTGGCGGCCGTCTCGGCGTACTCCGGGAAGATCTTGGCGAGATAGTCGCCGGCGGCGGACTTGGAGATGATGTCGCCATACGCCAGCGTGTAGTGCAGGCGGGCCGGGCCGAGCACGTGGAAGGTCACGGTCTCCGGGTCGAGGACCTCGTCCGTGATCGAGGGCAGGGCCCCGGCGATCTGCGCGGCCTGGTCGTGCCAGAAGCCGCCCAGGTTGCCGAGCAGATAGAGCCGCAGGCTGTCGTGGTCGACGCGCACGTCGGGGGCCGGGCCGCGGACCGCGATGCCGTACTTCCGAAGGATCAGCCCGACGACCGGGGTGAGCTCGCCGCACGGACGGTCGGTGACAAGGGCGCCCCCGACGGCGAACGGGACCACGCGGCGGTCGCCGGGCCACGTCGCCGCCAGGTCGGGCGACAGGTAGACGCCGTCGAAGTAAGGCCGGCCCATCTCGGTGTGGATCTCGGCCAGCGTGGCCAGGTCGTCCGGCGACGCCGCGCGGGAGGTCAGGATGACGGTGTCGACGTCGCTGACTCCCGGCTGCCAGGCCCCGATCGCGGCCGACCCGACGATGTGCAGCCCGCTGACGAAGCCGGGCAGCCGGCCGTCGGCCAGCGCGAGATATCGATGAGCAACGTCCTCGGGGTTCATGCGCGGGACCGTATCAACGCTCCGCCAGCCGGGTCACCGATCAGTCGGCCGGGCGCAGAGCGCCCCAGGCGTGCCACTGTTCGATCTCGATGTGGACACTGCTGCGGGGCGTTTCGCGGTCCTCGAAGGGGCGTTTCGTATAGTGCCGCGCGATCCGGTCGATATCGGCCAGCTCCGGATCATCGGCGATGCCGACGACGCGCCCGATGAGGCTGACGTGGGTGTACCAGTCCTCGGCCAGGACGGTCAGGGCGACCCGGGGGTCCTTGCGCATGTGCCGCAGCCGCACGCGGTTGCTCTGGTTGTTGACCAGGATGGTCCGCTCGCCCTCGAGCAGATACCACGTGGCGGTGGTGAACGGCGCGCCGTCGGGGCGCAGCAATGACAGCACCGCCGGGTTGGGCCCGCGCAGGATGTCGGTGGCTTCGGCGGACAAGGGCAGCTGGCGCATCGGAACTCTCCGGAGGGTAGGCGGGCAGTATTACGATGATCATCGTAGTACGACACCTATCGTATTATGTCGACGGCGAGGCCGGTACGCGGAGAGAAGAGCGAGCATGCGCACGTTCGAGCACCCTGAGCGGGACGAACTCGATCTGAGCCGGGTGTTGTCCGCCCTGGCCGACCCCGTGCGCCGGCACATCGTGTTCCGGCTGTTCGAACTCAGTCCCAAAGGCTGCGCCGAGATCGAGGTCCCGGTGAGCAAGTCCACCGCGACCCACCACTACCGGGTGCTGCGCGAGGCGGGACTGATCCGCCAGCACTATCAGGGCACGTCGATCATGAATGTCCTGCGCATGCGGGACGTCGAAACCCGTTTTCCGGGCCTGCTCGAAGCGGTGATCGCCGCCCAGCGGGACGCCGCGCCGCCGTCGTGACCACACGTCGAGGACAGCGGCTCAGTCCTCGCCGGCGCGTTCCCGGCGCAGGTGTTCGGCCGCTCGGCGGGCCAGGTCGGTGTTCTCGGCGGCCAGACCGGAGTACATCTGGTCGATCTTCTCCTGCGGTTGCAGCGGTGGCAGCAGCGGGATCGCCGGATCGACCACGGCGTGGATCAGGGTGGGACGGTCGGCGGCCAGGGCCGTCTCCCACGCGTCGGTCATGGCGCCGGGAGTGGTGACCTCGATGCCGCGCAGGCCCAGCAGCTCGGCGTAGCGGGCGTAGGGCACGCGGGGCAGGTCCTGGGAGGCGGCGAAGCGGGGCTCGCCCTCCATCTCGCGCTGCTCCCAGCTCACCTCGGCCAGGTCGCCGTTGTCGAGCACGCAGACGACGAAACGCGGGTCGGGCCAGTCGCGCCAGCGCGCGGCGACCGTCGCCAGCTCGGCCAGGCCGAGCATCTGGAAGCCGCCGTCGCCGGAGAGGACCACGACCGGCTGGTCCGGGGCTTCGAGCTTGGCCGCGAGGCCGTACGGGATGCCGCAGCCCATGGAGGCGAGGGTGCTGGACAGATGCGCGGGCACCCCGGCGGGCAGGCGCAGGTGCCGGGCGTACCAGTAGACGACCGAGCCGACGTCCACCGCGACCCGCGCGCCGGCGGGCAGGTGACCGTTGAGCGACCGCACGACGTGCTGCGGATTGAGCGGCTCGGCGGCCGCTTCGGCCCGGGAGGAGGCGATCTCGTGCCAGCGCCGGACCCAGCCTTCGACCTTTGTGCGCCATTCCTTGCGCGGCGCCGGCTTGACGAGGCCCAGCAGTTCGCGCAGGGTCGCGGTCGCGTCGCCCAGCAGCGGCACCTCGACCGGATAGCGCACGCCGAGGCGGCGTCCGTCGATGTCGATCTGCACGGCGCGGGCCTGGCCGGGCGCCGGGTAGAACTCGGTCCACGGGTCGTTCGTGCCGATCAGCAGCAGGGTGTCGCAACCGCGCATCAGCTCGGCGCTGGCCGTGGTGCCCAGGTGGCCCATCACCCCGGCGTGGAACGGCAGGTTCTCGTCGAGCACCGGCTTGCCGAGCAGCGACGCCGCGACGCCCGCGCCCAGGCGGTCCGCCAACTCCGCGATCTCGCCCGCCGCGCCGTACGCTCCCTGACCCACCAGGATCGCGACGCGCTCCCCCGAGCTCAGCAGATCGGCCGCCTCGCGCAGGTCCTGCTCGCGGGGCAGCAGCCGCGCCGGTCGCAGGCCCGGGCTGGTCACCAGGACGCCGTGCTCGTGCTCGGTGGGGTCGGGCGCGGGCTCGGACTGGACGTCGTGCGGCAGGATGACGCAGGTCGGGCCGCGGGTGGCCAGGGCCGCCCGGAACGCCCGGTCGATCAGCATCGGCACCTGCTCGGCCGTGAAGGCGGTCTGCACGAACTGGGCACAGACGTCGCCGAAGAGCCTTTGCAGATCAATTTCTTGCTGGTACGCGCTGCCCAGCACCGTCGAGGCCTGCTGCCCCACGATGGCCACGACCGGCTGGCTGTCCAGCTTCGCGTCGTAGAGGCCGTTGAGCAGGTGCACCGCGCCCGGCCCCTGGGTGGACAGGCAGACACCGGCGCCACCGGCGTACTTGGCGTGGGCGACCGCCATGAAGGCCGCCGCCTCCTCGTGCCGGGCCTGCACGAACTCCGGTTTCCCGGCCCGCCGCAGGGCGCCCAGCACGCCGTCGATGCCGTCACCGGAATAGCCGAACACCCGCTCGGCACCCCACGCCGTCAGGCGCTCCACCAGAAGATCGGAAACCGTCGCCTCAGCCATGGGCCCCGACTACCCCTCCGCGCGGCTCTCAATCGGGCAGGCGGCCGGTGTCGAGCAGATGCCGGGCCACGTCGGCCACCTTGCGCCGCTGGTTGCGGGCGGTGGCGCGGAGCAGTCCGAACGCCTCCTCGGCGCCGGTCTCGTGGCGGGCCATCAGATAGCCGACCGCGCGCTCGATGACGATGCGGTAGTCGAGCGCGTACTGCAGCTGGCCCGCGAGCTCACCCGCCCGCTGCGCGGCCAGCGCCGCGCTCAGCGTCGACTCGAGCAGGCCGGTGTAGCGCTCCAGCGCCGCCGCCTCGGTGTCGTCCCAGTCGTGCGGCCGGTCGAGGAAGACGTCGAGGGTGCCGACCGGCACCCCGCCCAGCCGCACCGGCGCGCCCAGCACCGCCACCACCCCGTGCTCGAGGAACGGCTCCCGGATGCGCGGCCAGCGCGGATCTTCGCGCAGGTCGTCGGTGTGCACCACCCGGTTGTGGACGAACGCCGACACGCACGGCCCCTCGCCGGCGTGGCTCTGCGCCTGCTCCATGATCTTGCTGGGCGCGTTGCTGGCCGCCACGTAGTGCAGGCTGTTCTCCTCGTCGGCGATCATGAGGCCGCTGCCGGTCACCTGGAAGAGGTCGACGGCCGCGTGCACGACGTCGGCCACCGCGCCCGAGACGTCGGGGCCGTCGAGCTTCTCCAGCCGCCGCAGGCTGCTGGCCAGGACCTCCGGATCAATGTTCGGCATCGCGCATCCTCACTCCTGGGCGTTGGCGCCGAGGCGGAGCAACACCGAGATGACCCCGGCGTACGCCTCGGCGGCGCGGACGCTGTCGGTTTCCCAGGTCTGCGGCTGTAAGCGGAGAGCGTTCAGGGTGCCGGCGACGGTTCCGGCGACCAGCACCGGAACGGACAGTACCGCCCGCGCCGCTTCCCCGCCCGTCCGAAGCTCCGCCCAGACCGGAGCGTAGTCGTCGCCGGCCGCCAGATCGGGAACGGCCACGGTCCGCTCCCCGCGGACGCAGTCGATGGCCGGCCCACGGCCCAGCCGCAACTGGGCCCGTTCCAGCGCCAGCCCGGCCGGGATCGACGCGCCCGCCACCCGCAGCTCGCCCGCCTCGTTCACCAGCATCAGACCGACCCCGTCGACGTGGAGCATGTCGCGGGCGGCGGTCAGCACCTCGTCGAGGCGGTCCTCCAGGCTCCGGCGGTCGGTCGAGAGGCCGGCCGTGCTCAGGGTTTCCAGGCTGGTGGCGAGCGCTTGCTGATCAACTGGCATGGCCACCTGGCTTCCCGGCTGAGTGACGAAAAAACCTCCGGTGTTTAGAACCGCTCTCCCGGGAAACAGAGGTGCCGCTGGTAAAGCCCTCCGCCCTGTGTCCGCGGACAGACACCGGAGGATCAGCCATGTCCGCGTATTCCACGCTGGAAGACCTCGACGCCATCGCCGAGAGTTACGCCGCCGACCGCGACGCCGCCGCCACCGAGTCGGGGGCCCGCCGGCTCCGCGACGCGACCATCGAGCGGATGATGCCGATGGCCGACCGGCTCGCCCGCCGCTACCGCTTCGGCTCCGAGCCGTCCGACGACGTCACCCAGGTGGCCCGCCTCGGCCTGGTCAAGGCAGTGGAGCGGTACGACCCGGAGCGGGGCTCGTTCACCGCGTACGCCGTCTCGGTCATCACCGGCGAGATCAAGCGCCACTTCCGTGACACCGGATGGAACGTGCACGTGCCGCGCCGCATGCAGGAGCTGGCGCTGGCCGTGGGCCGGGCCCGCCAGGACCTCACCGCCGAGCGGGGCCAGTGGCCGACCGAGGGCGAGCTGGCCGACCGCTGCGGCGTCAGCCAGGAGGACGTGCGCGCCGCGGTCGTCAGCGGGGCCGGATACAAGGCGGTCTCGCTCAGCCAGCCCACCGGCGACGGCACGGGCGAGCTGGGCGACATGTTCGGCTCGCCGGACCGCGACATGGATCTGGTGGCCGACCGGGTCAGCCTGGCCGACCTGCTCGACCGGATGCCGCAGCGCGAGCGGCACCTGCTGTCGATGCGCTTCCACGGCAACCACACGCAGCAGGAGATCGGCGACGAGCTGGGCATCTCCCAGATGCACGTGTCACGGCTGCTGAGCCGGGCCCTGGGCTGGCTGCGGGAGGCGCTGCTGACCGACACGGTGCCGCCCTGGCCGGGCGAGGCCGACGAGCCCGGGTGGCTGCGGGTGGTCCCGGAGCTGGGCGGCCAGGCGCGGGTGATCGGCGAACTCGACCGGGACAACACGGCCCGGCTCCGCGCCGGCGTTCAGCCGTTGCTGGCCCGTACGCCGGCCGGCGGCTCACTGATATTGGACCTGTCCCGGGTGCCGCTGCTGGACGCGGCCGGGGTGGGCACCCTCCTCGCGCTGCGACGGGCGGCGGCCGGCCGCGGGGTCCGGCTGGTGATCACCGGTATGCAGCCGTACGTCCGCCGGGTCGCCTCCACGCTTCTCTTGAGGTAGAGCGGGCATGTTTCACATGGAACAATCCGGGCAAATCAGCGCCCGGTCTGATCGGGCAGGCGCATGTTGGGGCCGCCGACCTGCATGCCCAGGGGCACAGCCCGGCCCTTCGGCTCCTCCCAGTCCTCCTGGCGCCCGAGCGCGGTGAGATCGAGATAGCGGTAGCCGTTGTGGAACTCCTCGATCCCCCGGCGGAAGGTCGAGTAGGTGTGGAAGACGTCGTCGCCGACCCGCAGGAAGGCGGAGATGGCGGGCACCTCACCCTCCGTACGGTCGGTGGCCTTGAAGTCGTCGTTGAAGTCGGTGCCGTGCGACGAATACCAGGGAAAGACCCAGCCCATCCGCTCACGGAAGGTGGCCAGCTCCGGGTACGGCGCCCGGGAGACGGCGGCGAGGGTGGTGTCGCGGGCGTGCAGCTGGCGCAGGCCGCTGATGCCGTCGGCGGCCGACATGCAGCTGGGGCACGGATGATCGGCGTACATGAAGTGGTGGAGGACGAGCTGGCGACGGCCCTCGAAGAGAGCGATGAACGTCGTCGTCCCGTTCGGGCCCTCGAAGCGGTAGTCCTTGTCGACGCGGACCATCGGCAGGCGCCGGCGGTCGGCGTTGACGGCGTCGCGGGCCTTCGTGAGCGCCTTTTCCTTGACGAGCAGTTGCTGCCGGGCGGCGAGCCATTCGCCGCGCGACACGATGTCGGGATTCATGTGAGCGTCTCCTTCAGGGTGGCCAGCGGGCCGTCCCAGTCGCGGGCGAGCGCGGCCAGGAACTGCTGGGCCACCTTCATCGGTGCGGAATGGACGCGGTAGCGCACGCGGCGCCGCTCGCCCGGCTCGGCGATCACCAGCTCCGCCTCGGCCAGCAGGTTCAGGTGTTTCGCGATGGCCTGCCGGCTGATCGGCAGGCGGGCGGCCAGGTCGGTCGCGGTGGCCGGGCCGCCCGTGGCCAGCGCCGCGACGATCTCGCGGCGGGTCGGGTCGGCCAGGGCGGCGAAGACCTCCTGCGCGACCAGCTCGGGGTCAGAGCCGGCCATCGAGGTACGCGACCAGCTCGTCCAGCTCGCTGGCCCAGCCTCCGGTGTTGCCCTCGAAGGCGGCCTTGTGCGCGTCGTCCGGCAGCTGGGCGAAGCCGCTCTCGACCATGGTCAGGGTGGTGCCCTCGCCGGCGGCTTCGAGGGTGAACTCGACGTACGTCCGCCGGGGGTCGCCCTCCGGAAGCCCGGAGATGGCCCACGTGTAACCGAACACGCGCGGCGGCTCGAGCCGCTCGATGGTCAGCGTGCCGGTGTCACCGCTGGTCCACGCCAGCTTGATCAGCCCGCCGACCCGCAGGTCGACCTCGGCGCTGTGGCCGAACCAGGTGCCGAGACCCTCGGCCGTGGTCAGCGCGGCCCACACCCGCTCCGGCGGCTGGGCCAGATCGAGGGTGCGCTCGATGCGATCGGGGAACGCCATGACTGCCTCCTGAGTAGCAACCGTTTGGTTGCTACCCAACTTATAGCAACCGAAGGGTTGCGTCCAGGGCCGTCAGCAACTCGGACAGGGCGGCCGCGTCGCACGCGCCCATCGGGGTGGTCCGGATGACCTGCCAGTGGTCGGAGCGGGCGTCATCGACCCAGATCTCGGTGATCCGCTGCTCGCCGGCGGTGTTGACGGCCGACGTGGTGACGCCCGGCTCCACCTCGATCAGGAGCGCCATGCCGCCCGGGAGCGCGTGCGCGAACTGGGTGTGGGTGTTGAGCGCGTTGGCGTCGTGATAGCCGTTGCCGATCCAGCCGCGGTTCATCAGGCCCACCACCGCATCGGTCGCGACCGGGCCGAAACCCGGAAGGCTCGTCGCCGCCCGCTGCGCCCCGGTCAACGCCACCGCCGGGCGGTTGATCTGCGGAAACGGTTGCAGGATCTCGTAGTCGGCGAAGATCTGCCGCCAATCGGCCAGCTCGGCCGGTTCCAGCTCGGCCGGATGCACGATGCGCAGCGGGGCGTCGTCGCCGACCAGCGCGGTCGCGTCGTGGACGTCGGCGAAACTGCCGTCCTCGGCGATCCGCAGACGGCGACCGGGCTCGGCCCAGAGCAGCCGCCGGGCGAGCGGCCCGAGGATCGGGTGCGACGTCCGCACGCCGGCGGCGGGGCGGACCCGATGCGCGAGCATGTCGCGTTCCAGCCGCGCGGTCTGCGCCGCGACGGTGAGGCGGAGCTCCTTCTTCAGGCGTACGAAATCCTGAAAGCCCTCGGGTCTGGTGTCTTTGACCCCGGGCTTGGGCGGCCGGGCCAGGCGGCGGCCGTCCGCGCCGACGACGTGCGGGACAAGGTGGTCGTCGGTGACCACGGTGAAGGAACGCGGCCCGTAATCGAGGGTGATGCCCCGGTCGAGGCCGTGGGTGACGGCCAGGCGGTCGGCCAGCTGAGTGACCGACAGGCCCCGGCGGGCGGCGGCCTGGGCAAGATAGGTGAGGGTGCGGTCGTTCGTCGGCCCGCCGTACATGCCCTCCTCGATGGCCAGCAGATGCCGCAGGGCCACGTCGGTGCCGACCGTGGCCAGCACGGCCAGTCCGTCGATGGCCCGCGCCCACCGGCTGCGGGCCGGCCACGACCGCACCAGAGGCGCCAGCTTGTCCATGGTGGAGTCGTCGCCGAGATGGGCCTGCGCGAGAACGACCCAGGCCTGCGACGCCGGCATGTCGGCGGTGAGCCACTGATCGAGCAGGGCGCGCCCGAACTCGGCCAGGCTCCCCCGGTCGCAGGCGGCCATGAGCGCCGCCGCCTCCGGTTCGGGCGCCCGCACCTCGGGCTGCGCGGCCGCCGACGACTCGACCACGATCGGCAGCCCGTCGCCCTCGGGATCGCCCGGCGCCGGCTCCGGAGCGTCGTCCAGCCGGGTCAGCGTCAGCGCCTCGACCAGCCGGGCCACCTCGTCCCCGGCCAGCGCTCCGCCGCCGGCCCGCCGCAGCTCGGGCAGCTCCCAGTCAGGCAATTTCACCTTGCGTACGGCCTCGGCGGCCGGCTGCCAGTCGGCGAGCCCGTAGCCGGCGGCCACCTTGACGACGGTCGCCTCGTGCCCGGCCCGGACGAGGTAGCGGAGCGCGTCCTCGGCGTTCTGCCGCGCCCGGCCGGGCTTTCCGGAAGCGGCCGGAATCAGGGCCCGGGCCGCCGCCGTGGCATGCCGGTGCAGCCAGAGCCGCGCCCACAGCCGGGCGGACCCGAGATGGCGCAGCCATCCGGCGGCCAGAACGGCCGGCTCCGGCCCCCGGAAGGGCAGCAGCAGGAGACCGAGGTGGTCCGGGCTGTCACCCACCTGATGAAGGGCGAACGCCAGCGCGTCCAGCTCGAAGCGCGCCACCGCGACCCGCACGATGTCCAGCCGTTGCCGTTGCGGCAGCAGGACCGGCGTGAGCATGGCCCGGGCGACCGGCGCGGGCCCCGCCGCGAAGAGCCACGGCACCTGCACCGGGTTCAGATCGGCGAGCCGGTCGGCGTTGGTGGCCTCGCGCGCCCAGCCGTCCTCCGCACGCCCGTGGTCGAGCGCCGCGGCCCGGGCCAGCCAGCGTTCCCGCTCCCCGTCCTCCCACGCCATGACGGTCGGATCCGCACAGACCAGCCCCTTGCCCGACGCCATTTCCGAGCCCCCTCGATCGCCCATCCTCAGGCCGGTGATTATGGCCGCGATCGAGACCGGCCCGTGGACTCGGGTCCCGTGATCGTCTCATCCGGAATCAGCGCGCTGGTGTCAGCGGGAACGCCTTCCGGACGGTCGTGCCTGGCCGGCTCAGACGGCGGGCGGGAGCGTGATCACGAACATGGAGCCGCCGTCGGGGGCCGGCTCGTAGCGCAGGTCGCCGCCGTTGGCTCGGGCCAGTTCGCGGACGATGTAGAGGCCCAGGCCGGTGCCCTTCACTGTCTGGGCCGTGCACTCGGCTCGGGCGAAGCGGGTGAACAGGTTCGGCTGGAGTTCGGCCGGGACGCCGGGGCCGTTGTCGCGGACCACGATGCGGATCTGGCCGTTCGTGTCCTCGGCGGTCAGGGTCGTGGCGCCGCCGCCGTACTTGGCGGCGTTGGAGATCAGGTTGGTCAGCATCTGGTCGAGGTGACCGGGCTGCACCGACGCCCTCAGGGCGGCCGGACAGTCGATGCGGGCCTGGATGCGGCTGGACGATCCGAAACGGTCCAGAGCCCGTACGCCCGGGTCTGTTGTGGTGACCACGGCCTCGAGGTGCGAACGCACCGTGACCGGCTCGGGGTTGGCCGTCAGTTTGCCGGCGTCCAGGGTGACCATGGCCAGCACCTCGCGGACGATGCCGTTGAGCAGCTGGGCGTTGCGGTCGATGGCGCCCAGCATCGCGCGCTGGCGGTCGGACGGCAGGACGTTCCAGGTCTCCGACAGGGTCTCGGTGTAACCGAGGATCGACGACAGCGGGTTGCCGATCTCGTGGCCCAGCATGCCGATCAGGTCCTGCTTGAGCTGGTTGGCGTCCTCCAGCTGCTGGTTGCGTTCGTTCAGGTCGGCGATCGCGGCGTCGCGGGCCTGCTCGGCCTCGCGGCTGGCCGTCACGTCCGTGTTGATGGACAGGATGGCGAACGGGTTGCCCTCGGAGTCGCACTGCACGGCCTTGCGGGACAGCACTCGCACGCGGCGGCCGTCGGCCCGCTTGTGGTCGATCTCGCCGGCCCACAGGCCGTCGCTCAGCAGGGTGTCGGTGACCGAGCGGCGGTCGGCGCCGTCGGTGAACTCGGTGCCGAGCAGGTTGTCCAGGTCGTGGCCGACGATCAGGTCGGCCGGCCAGCCGTAGACGCGCTCGGCGGCCGGGTTCCAGTAGAGGACGCGGCCGCTCAGGTCGCGCACGATCACCGCGTCCTGGGTGAGGTCGAGCAGTTGGGCGCGCTGGCGGAGCTGCTCGTCGGTCGCGCGCTTGGCCGTCACGTCCTGCACCTGGGTCACCAGATAGTGCGGGACGCCGGCCTCGTCCCGGACGACCGCGCCGTGGATCTGCACCCAGACGATGTGGCCGTCGGCGTGCTTGTACCGCTTGGCGACGATCGCCGTGTCGACCTCGCCGGCGCACAGCGCGGCCAGGTGACGGTCGGTCTCGGCGTGGTCGTAGGGGTGGTGGAACTGGTGCACGTGCCCGCCGACCAGGTCGGCGATGGAGTAGCCGGTGATGGCGGCCATGGCCGCGTTGGCCTGGAGCACGATGCCCGGGTTGTCGGGGCGCAGGCTGGTCAGGGCCATGCCGAGCGGGCTGTTGTCGAACGCCGACCGGAACCGGGCCTCGCTGTCCTGCAACGCGGCCACCGCCTCGTTGGCCTGGCGCAGCAGGCGGGCCCGGTGCTCGGCCTCCTCGGCGTGGCGCAGCGCGCCCGACAGGGCGTCGGCCAGCAGGGTGAGCTGCTGCTCGTCGGCCTCGTCGAAGACGTTCGGCCGGCCGCTGGAGACGGTCAGGACGCCGACCGGGTTCCCCTCGACCAGCAGCGGCGCGATGATCAGCGAGCGCATGCCGAGCGCCTCGCACATGGCCGGCTCGACGCGCGGGTCGGCCGTGGTGTCGTCGCAGCGCAGTGTCGTCCTCGTGCGGACGGCCAGCCCGGACAGCGAGTTCGCGATCGGTGCCTCGGGCATGGCCTGGCGGGCCAGCGAGCCGGCCTGGGCCGCGGCCCGCAGGACCGCGCCGTCGATGAGGCCGACCACGGCGCCGTCGGCCGGAATGGCGGTCAAGGTGCGCTCGGCGATCAGCCGCAGGGCCTCCCCGCGGTCGGAGGCGACAGCGGCCACCTCGCGCTGAATGTTGATCGTGGTCCGCAGCCGGTAGGTCTCGCGGGCGGCCAGCGCGTCGGCGTGGTCCTGGCTGCGGCGCTCGACGTCGATGTCGACCATCTGCATGAGGAACTGCTGCGGGCGATTCTCGTCGTCGCGCAGCAGCACCACGGACACCATGCACCACACGGCGGTGCCGTCGCGGCGCATGTAGCGCTTGTGCACCCGCATGGTGTGCGCCTCGCCGGCGACCATCCGGGTGACCATGTCAAGGCTCGCCTCGAGGTCGGCCGGATGGGTGAGCGACTGGAAGTTGCTGGCGAGCAGCTCGTCGAGGCTATATCCGGTGATGGTGGCGATGGCCGCGTTGACGCGCAGGAACGAGCCGTCCAGTCCGACCAGCGCCACCCCGATGGGCGAGGACTCGAACATCGAGCGGAAGCGGGCCTCGAGGCCGCCCACGGTGACCGCCCTGGCCGTGTCGAGCTGGGCCTGGGCCCGGGCCGCCCGGGTGCGGATCTCGGTGTCGGCCAAGCGGGCGGCCAGCTCCGACTCGGCGGCCGCGGCCAGGTCGCCGAGGGTGGACAGGTCGTCGGCGGTCCAGTCCCGGGGTTCGACGTCGATGACGCAGAACGAGCCCATCGTCTCTCCGCGCGAGTTGCGCAACGGGTAGCCCGCGTAGGCGGCGACGCCGAGCGCGGTCAGCTCGGCCCGGTCTCGGACCCGACCGTCGGCGCGGATGTCGCCGATGATCAGCGGCGCGTCGGCCTCGACCACGTGCCGACAGGGCGAATAGGCAAGCCCGGGTGGTTCGCCGACCACGCTGAGAAACACCTGACGGTCGTCGCCGACAAGCGACACCGCTGCCACGGGCGCTCCGAGCAGTCGTGAGGCCAGGCGGGTGAACCGGTCCAGCACGCCTCCGCCCTGTGCCTGACCGTCGATCAGACGGGAGGACAGGGCGGCGGACGGCTGACCTGAGCGGCGGAGAACCATGCCGCCTGTATCGGTTGGCCCCCGGTGAGCTTGAGAGAAGCGTCAGGGAAGCTTCACGTCGCGGTTGCCCTCGTAGTCCTGCGGGTCACCCTCGCCACCCGCCTCGGGGTCACGGTGGCCGAGCGCGGTCTCGCCCGGCAGGTCCTCGACGCGCTCCTTGGCGAGCTCCTCGAGTTCTTCACGCTTCTCGGCGGCGTCGCTCATGACGTACCTCCAGAACTTAGATCTTGATCTTGACCTGTACGGCATTGCTTCTACCCGGGCGCACCGGCGCTGATGCGTGCGCGAGACGGGAGTCACGTCGCCTCCGGGACAACGATCATGGTCGATGTCATGGAACGATGGCCCGCGGGAGGAACGATGAAACTATCGAAGGTCGCCACCGCACTCGCCGTCCTGACCGCCCTCATCGCCGTGCCGGAGGCCGCGCAGGCCACGCAGGCCGCGCCCAGGCTTTCCTGGGCCGCCTGCGCCGAGGAAGAGCTCGCCGGCTACCAGTGCGCCACCAAGCAGGTGCCGCTCGACCACGACCGGCCCCGGGGCGCCACCACCACGATCGCGCTGGCCCGCCGCCCGGCCGGCGATCCCGCCCACCGCGTCGGCACCATCTTCGTCAACCCCGGCGGCCCCGGCGGTGCCGGCCGCGGCATGGTCACCGTCGCCGACCAGCTGGTCTCGGCCGACGTGCTGGCCCGCTTCGACATCGTCGGCTTCGACCCGCGCGGCATCGGGGCCAGCGACCCGTTGCAGTGCTTCGCCACCGACGCCGAGGCCGAGGCGCTGCTGGCGCAGATGAAGCTCGTGCCGCTCAGCAAGCAGGAGATCGCGAGCACGCTGCGCGCGAACTACGAGTACACGGAGGCCTGCAAGCGCGACGCGGGCCCGCTGCTCGCGCACATGAGCACGCTCAACGTCGCCAAGGACCTCGACCTGCTGCGGCAGGCGGTCGGCGACGCCAGGCTGAACTACATCGGTTACTCGTACGGGACACACCTCGGCGCCACGTACGTCAACCTGTTCCCGGGCAAGGTCCGCGCGGTCGTGCTGGACGGCAACGTCGACCCCGACCAGCGCACGAACCGGCGCCTGGCCAACAAGTTCGACCGCGCCGGCGGCTTCGAGATCGCCCTCGGCGGCTTCCTGCGCGCGTGCGACGCGGCCGGCCCGGCCTGCGCGCTGTCCGGCGACGCCAAGGCGAAATACGAGAAGGTCAGGCTCCGCTTCCGGCAGGGCCCGGTGACGCTCCCCGGATACGGCGAGGTCACCCTCGACGACTTCACCAGCTACATCTCCTCCAGCATGTACGACGTCACGTCGTTCCCGGAGACGGCCGAGGTGCTGAGGCTCGCGTACGACACGATCACCGGGGCGCCCTCGCCCCTGCGCGCCTCCCCCGTCTCCCCCGGAAAGCTCACGGCCCCGCCGGCACGCGGTGGCTTGCCGGACGCGTACTCGTACACCGGGAATGACGCCTTCTACGCCGTGAACTGCGCCGACGCGCCGCTGCCGCGCGACCCGGCCGTCTATCCGGGCATAGCGAAGGTGTTCGAGGCCGCCCACCCGACGTTCGGGCGGGCCGAGGCGTTCGGCGAGGTCGGGTGCGCCAACTGGCCGCGGACCACCGAGCGCTACAACGGCCCGTGGAACCGCAGGACGTCGGCGACGGTCCTGCTGGTCAACCCGACGTACGACCCGGCGACGCGGTACGCCTTCGCCCAGCGCATGGAGCGCGAGCTGGGCAACGCCCGCCTGCTGACGATGACCGGTTTCGGCCACACGAGCAGCTTCAGCGCGTGCGTCACCGACTGGTACACGAAGTACCTGATCGGCGGCGCCCTGCCCCCGAAGGGCACTGTCTGCCAGCAGGACCGCCCACCCTTCCCGAACTCTTAGCGGCCCCAACCGATCCGCAGGGGCTGAGCAGGCTGGGGTCTACGCCAAATGGCGGGGCGCCTCCCAGCAGGGCAACACCCTCTGGCCGTCGAGCGCTGCGACGCCCTGGCCGAGCGACGGCTGCACTGGCAGCGGCCCGGCGGCGGAGGGAACTGCGACAAGAATCCCGCCGCCGACGGGCTCGGCCTGCTCGAGTCGCGACGGGTCGACGGAGGCTGGCCCGCGCCGGCGCGCTTCTTCACCACCGCCAGCCCGGACGCCGTCGACTGGGGCGGCGTGAGCGCCCGCCGCCCCAACCCGTGGGTGACCGCGGACGCCCTCGCCGTCCTCGAGGCCGCTAAACGCTAGTGCACAAGGTGCCGTTCAAGGTGAAGGCCGTGGGCAACACGTTCGGGCCGCTGTAGGCGCCGACGAAGCCGACCGTTGCCGTCGCGCCGGCGGCCAGGCTGCCGTCGTTCGTCACGCGGACCGTGCGAGCCGTCTGTTCCCACGTCGCGCTCCAGCCGCTGCTCACCGACTGCCACGTGGTGGGCCAGGTGAATGTCAGCGTCCAGCCGTTGACCGGGGCCGCCGCGTTGTTCGTGATGTCGATCGAGCCCACGTAGCCGTTGCCCCAGTCGTTGGTGTCGCGGAACTTGACCGTGCAGGCCGACGACGCCGGCGTGCCGGCCGTGAAGGTCACCGGCGGTGAGCTCGCCGACTGCCGTCCCGCTCCGTCACGGCTCAGCACGTTCACCGTGTAACGGCGCCCCGGTTCGAGGTTACGGACCGTCAGCGACGTCGCCGTGGTCTCGCCGAGCTGCTCGCTGATGCCGCCGTTCTGCCGGTACACCTCGTATTTCAGGCCGGCGCCGGCCGACGGCCACGAGATGGTCGCGGTGCGGTCGGCCACGGTCGCGGTCGGCTGGCCCGGGGCCTTCGGCCCGGCCGCTGCCGGCCCGGCCGGGTGCAGGGTCACGAGCTTGATCTCGTACGGCGACAGGGTCTGCCCGCTGCCGCCCGTAGTGATCCCGTCGTCGCCGTTGCCGAACGAGGAGACTTCCGGCGCGCCCGCGGCCGGGGTGAAGCCGTGGTAGTTCAGCGTCACCGTGCGGCCCGCCGACGGGTCCTTGTTGATCAGCAGCACGGCCAGGTCGCCGTTGGCGCGGCGCACGGCGTGGGCACTGACCAGCGCGTCGTCCGTGCCCGTGCCGACGAACTGGTCTCCCGTGCGGGCGAAGTCGCCCATCAGCGACAGGGCGTAATAGGGCGCGAACGGCGTGTTCAGCGGCGGCTGGCAGACCGTGTTGTCGGCGTTGCAGTTGCCGCTGGACAGCAGGCCGTAGTCGCCGTAGTCGGTGTGCCCCGCGACCTCGGAAACCGTGCCGAGGCCGTTGTGGACGTTCCACCAGTGCACCGTGAAGACGCCCTGTTCGAGCAGGCCGCTGTAGGCGTCGGCCAGGAAGAGCGCGCCCGGCTGCGTGTTGCGCCCGACGTCGACATTCGTCTCGGTCATGCTGATCTTGATTCTTTCGGAGCCTTCACCGGCGTACGTCTGAATCTGTTGCTTGAGCAGGTGAACCGCGTCCTTGATGTGCGCGGTGCTGGTCAGGGCCTCGGCGCCCGGATACCAATGCACGTCCACGAAGTCGATGGCGGCGCCGGCCCGGGTCAGCACCTCCTGGTTCCAGCTGCCCTCGTCGCCCGCCCCCACGATGCCGTCGGGCCAGTTGCCCGGCATGGTCAGCACGGCGCCGATCTTGATCGAAGGATCAACGGCATTCATTGCTTGGGCGTACGCCACCACGTGCGCCGCGTATTCCTTGGGGCTCTTGTCGGCGTGGTCGTCGGCCTCCCAGGCCGACCCGTAGTGCCCGTTGCCGTAGTTCTCGTTGCCGATCGTCCAGTACCTGGCCGCGTACCCCTTGGTGACGTTGGCGTAGCGCACCCAGTCGGCCGCCTCCTGCGCCGTGCCCGTCCCGTAGTTGGCGATGATCATCGGCTCGGCGCCGGTGCGGCGCGCTCCCGCCATGAAGGTGTCGAAGTCGGTGTCCGGCGCGACGTAGCCACCGGGCGCGGTGTGGTCCTTCCAGTGGTAGATGTCCGCGTACGACCCGCCCGGGTAACGCACCATCTGAACGCCCGCGTCGCCCAGCAGGTCGGCGACGGCCGGCGTGCCGAGCTGCGAATCCCAGATCGCGTGGTTGACCCCGAGCGCGACGTCACCGACTTTCGCCAGGCCGGCCCGGGCGTCGACGTCGACCCGGACGGCACTTTCCACCGCGGCGCCTTTTTCCGCGGCAGCACTCGCCCCCGACGGCACGCTGCCCACGGTAGCCGCCGCCACCACCAGAACCGTGCCGGTCAGGACACGCCGAAATATCCGCACAACCGCCTCCATCCGTTTGGGAGCGCTCCCAATCCTGGTGATGAAAGTGACGGATGTCAATTCCCCGAATCGGCGGCATGGTAATGTTCCGCGAGCCGCGACACTGACCGAGGAGGTGAGACCCATGAACGCTGTAAAGCTGTGGGCGCTCCCCCTTGCCGTCACGGCCGGGCGATTGACATAGACGTCGCCGGGAGCGCGTTTCGCCCTCCCGAAAGGCACCATCGATGTTTGACGTGATCATCGCCGGCTGCGGTCCGGCCGGCGCGATGCTGGCCGCCGAGTTGCGGCTGCACGACGTTCGGGTTCTGGTTCTCGAGAAGGAAACCGACCTCACTTCGTACGACCGCATCGTCGGTCTCCACATCCGCAGCCTCGAGCTCTTGGCGATGCGCGGCCTGCTCGACCGCGTCCGCGAACACGGACGGCAACGCCCGGCCGGCGCCTACTTCGCCGCCATCGACAAGCCCGCGCCCGGGGGCCTGGACTCGCCGTACGCCTATCTGCTCGGCGTCCACCAACCGGTCGTCGTCGGCCTGCTGGCCCAGCACGCGGCCGCGCTCGGCGCGGAGATCCGGACCGGTTGCGAGGTGATCGGCCTCGACCAGGACGACGACGGCGTCACCGTGGAACTGGCCGGCGGGGAACGGCTGCGCGCGCGCCATCTCGTCGGCTGCGACGGCGCGCACAGCACGATCCGCAAACTGCTCGGGGTCGGTTTCCCCGGCGAGCCTTCCCGCAACCACACGCTGATGGGCGAAATGGCGCTGGCGACACCACCGGCCCAGGTGACGGACCGGCGCGTCAACATCAGACCGGCCGGCGCCGGTTACTACCGGATCGTCGTCCCCGCGGCCGGAGTCACCGGCCCACCCGTTCTGGAAGATTTCCAGCAGCAGCTGTACGCCTTCGCGGGCACCGATTTCGGCGCGCACTCCCCACGCTGGATGTCCCGTTTCGGCGACGCGACCCGCTTGGCCGAGCGCTACCGCGTGGGCCGGGCGCTGCTGGCCGGCGACGCGGCCCACATCCACCCACCGATCGGCGGCCAGGGCTTGAACTTGGGCCTTCAGGACGCGTTCAACCTGGGCTGGAAGCTGGCCGCCCACATCAAGGGCTGGGCGCCGGAGACGTTGCTCGACACGTACGAGACCGAACGCCGCCCGGTGGCGGCCGACGTGCTCGAGAACACCCGCGCCCAGAGAGACCTGGTGGCCTCGCCACCCCTCCTGCGGCTCTTCACCAGGCTGATGGACTTCGACGAGGTGAACCGCCATCTGCTGGAGATGATCAGCGCGATCGGCGTGCGCTACGACTTCGGCGAAGGCCCCGGCTTGCTGGGCCGCCGCCTGCCCGACGTCGACAACGTCTACGCCCGGATGCACCGAGGCCGAGGCTTGCTGCTCGACCGCACCGGCCGCCTGACCGCGGGCGCCTGGTCGAACAGGGTCGACTACCTGGGCGATCCCGAGGCCGCCCTGGACGTTCCGTGCGCCCTGGTCCGCCCCGACGGCCACATCGCCTGGATCGGCGACAACCAGCGCGACCTGGACGACCATCTGGCCCGCTGGTTCGGCTCAGCGGCGCTCTAGCGGTCTACGAATTCGAGCACAGCCGCCGGGCCGTCCTCCGCGTTGATCAGGAGGGCGAGCTCGGCGGCCCGCTCACGATAGTTCGGCCGGTCGAGGCATTCGCGCAGCGCGTCGCCGAGCGCGTCGGCCGTCAGCTCGCTCATCGGCAGAGGACGTGGCGCCACCCCGAGATCGTGCAGCCGCGCGGCCCAGAAGGGCTGGTCCACCAGCACGGGCACCGCCACCGCCGGCACTCCCGCGCGGAGCCCCGCTCCGGTCGTCCCGGCCCCGGCGTGATGAACGACCGCCGCCACCCGGGAAAACAACCACTCGTGCGGCACGTCACCGACCGCCAGGATGTTCGCCCCGGCCGCCCCGAGCCCGGCCCACCCCGCCTGAACGACGGCCCGCACCCCCGCACGCTCGATCGCCGCCGCGACAAGCTCGGAGAGCCGCCCCTGCTCCGGCGTCATACTCCCGAACCCGATGAACACCGGCGGCGTCCCGCCCTCCAGAAAGTCAACAAGTTCCCCAGTCGGCTCTTGAGGGTGCGAGGCCGGCCACCAATATCCGGTGACGCGGACCGAGGCCGGCCAGTCCGCGGGTCGCGGCACCACCGCCGGGCTGTAGCCGTGGAAGATCGGCCAGTCCTCCGGCGGCTCCGCGGAAGGAAGGCCGAGCCGCCGCAGCACGCCGGCGTAGAGCGAGCCGGTCCGAGCCAGCACCTCACGCCCCGCCGCGAGGTTGTCGCCACCCGCGGGCCACCCGGGCGGCGGGAACTCCCTGGTCGGCACCCCCGGCGCCAGATAGGCCCCCGCGCTCGGAATCCCGGCCCGCTCAGCCACGGCCCGGCTCAGCGGCGCCGGCCCGAACGCGGTCAGCACCACATCGGCCCCCGCGCCCACCGCCGCCACGACCCCGTCGCCCAGCTCCTCGAGGAAGGCCGAGAACACCGCCCGGGCCTCCTCCGGCGACGGCGCCGCCGTCCGGGCCCGCGTCAGCTCGACCGGATCGCCGGGCAGCACCCGATGTTCGAGCCCCGCTTCGCGTACGAGGCCACCGAACCGCTCGTGCGCGGCCAAAGCAACCTCGTGCCCCTCTTGCCGCAGCCGCTGCCCGAGGCCGGTGAAGGGAGCGACGTCGCCCCGCGATCCCGCCGTCACGATCAGAACACGCATCGTTCTCCCCGCGCCTATTCGCTGAACTCGGTCACCGAGTACGCCTTGTCCCACCGCCCGGCGGCCAGATCGTCGTGGCGGATCACGAAGCTGCCGTAGTAGTACTCGTCAGGCAGCGAGAACCGGGCGAGCGACACCCACTCGCTCATCTGCCGGTGCTTCTCCTTCTCCACATGTGAATACCACTTCGCCACCGGAATGTTCTCGCGCCCGGCAAGGACCTGCTCGGCGATGCTAGTGATCACCCCTTCGTCGGCGTACCCGCCGATGTAGGCGCTGGCCAGCCCACCGGCCGGCGGCCACAGGCTCCCGGCCAGGGCGCTCAGCTCGGCCCGATGAGGCAGGTCGCGTTCCAGGTCACGAGCCAGCTGCTCCTGAAACGGCGACAGGTCGTCGTCCTCGTCCTCTTCTTCCGCTTCGTTCGTCCCGAGCCAGTCGGGCAGTTCGGTAAGAAGCGTGGCGCTCACCGCGTACTGCTGGTCAAGGAGACCATCAAGACCGGCGGGCACGTGAATGACGCGCGCGTACCCGCGCTCGCCGCTCTCCGCGGCCAGGTGATCCTTCTCGTGGTCGAGAAAGAACAGCAGCAAGCCGTCGGCCGGCAGGGCCAATCCGTCGACGCGCGGCACCGCCGCACAGTCGACCAACAAGACAAAGGGCAAGGGCTTCCCGTCGGCGTACGGCCAGTCGACGCCGTCCGGAAGCCGCGGCGACCCGCCGAACTGACCAACCACGGCACCGCCGGCACTCCCACTCAGCCGGATCGACAGGCGGAGGTGCTCGGTGAACCGGCGGATCTCGTCGTCCGGGATGTCCAGTGCCAGCGCCGCCTGGTGAAATCGCCCCTGATGATCCATGGCCCAGCATGATGCCACGGCGGGTCTCAGGCCACGCGCACCTCCAAGCCGAGGGCCGACGCGATCGTCACCGCCTGGTCGGGAGTGATAACGGCGTGGCGGATGGCGGTGGTGGTGGGGTCGAGGGAACTCAGGTCGCTGCCTCGCAGGTCGGCGCGGGTCAGGTCGGCCTGATGGAACTGGGCGCCGGACAGGTCCAGGGCGGTCAGGGTGGCGCCCTGGCCGCGGGCTCCGGTCAGGTCGGCCTCGCGCATGCGCAGGCCGGTCAGCGTGGCCGTCGACAGGTCGGCCGCGCGCAGCGACGTGAAGGACCAGTCGCCGCCGTCGGCCGTCGTCAGGTCGAAGGCGCAGCGGTCGAACGAGCTGCCGACCAGCTTGCAGTTCGTCAGCTCGGCGTCGAAGAAGTTGCAGGCCACGAACGTGCAGTTGAGGAAGGCCACGTCGGTCAGGACCGCGCAGTTGAAGCGGGCGTTGCGGAACGTGCACCTGTCGAACTCGACGCCCTCGAGCGTGGTCTCGCACAGGTCGAGGTCGATGAACTCGTCGCCGTCGTGGCGGGTGCGGGCGCCCACACCGGCGTCCCAGTCTTCAGTGCGCAGCGATGCCATGGAGGGGACTTTAGCGGCGGGGTACGACAGGCTTGGCCGCGTCGTTGCCGAAGAAGACCGCCACGAACAGTCCCGCACCCCAGGCCCCGCCCAACAGAAACGCGCGCTCCCGCGAGTAACTGAACATCCGATGGTGACGGGCGTTCCCGTCCACGACCACCGATTCGGGCCATGCGATCTCAGCAGCCCGGACACCGCCGGCGCCGTCCAGGTCCGCGCCGGGGCCGGCTGCCATTGGGAAGCCTCGACGCGAACGCTCTGCGGCCGGGACCGCGGCGACGGATGCCGCATGTGCACGAACTACCACGGCCGCCGCGCCGAGCGGCGCCGTAGCCGGCACGAAGTCCGCCGCCGTCTCCGCGCCCGCCGCCTCATGTGATGACGCTGGTCGCGCGAAGCCGACCGGCGCTTCGAAACGCAGCTCCGGCAATATCGGTGCCGCACCGCCGCCGTCGATGAGCGTGATGTGGTCGTAGAACACCGGGTCGGCAGACTCGACATGGTCGCCCGCTCCGGCGAAGAGCCCAGCACCATAGCGGGCGGTGGCCGCCCGGGCGAGTTCGTCGGCCGTGGGTGCTTCAGTCATCGCAGCTGGTCGCTCACGGGAGGTACCTTCTCGAAATGGCCGGCGAGCCGACGGTTACGGAGGGAGCCGAGTCGGAATGCCGGCCACGAGCTGTTCGACCGGCACTGACGTTCGCTGATGGTTGCGATTGCTGGGCGGGACGTCGGAAGAGCCGGTGGGGCGGCCGGGCCGCCCCACCGGTGGTCAGTGGATGCGGAATGACGTTTTTGTTCTGGTGTCGGAGGAGCCTCCCACGCTGATGCCGTAGGTGCCCGGGGCTGTTGTCCACGACTTGCGGGCGGTGTTCCAGTACTGGAGCAGGTGCAGGTCGGACAGGTCGGCTCGGCTCAGGGCGATCTCCACTGTCTTCTTCTGGCCCGGGGCCAGGGTGACCCGCTCCCAGCCGATCAGGCGGGACGGCGGCTCGCCCGTCGCGGCGGGCAGCGAGACGTATGCCTGGGCCACCTCAGTGCCCGTACGGCGGCCGGTGTTCTTGATCGTGAATTTGATCTTCAAGCCGTGAGAGCCGAAGGTGACCTTGGGGGTGGAGTAGGCGAACGACGTGTAGGACAGGCCGTGGCCGAACGGGAACAGTGGGCGGATGCCCTCGCTCTGATACCAGCGGTAGCCGACTTTCAGTCCCTCGTTGTAGTCGACCTGGCGGATGCCGTTGGCGTCGACTACGCCGGGGTACTGGGCCGCGCTGCCGGCCGTCGGCGTGTCGGCCAGCGACTTGGGAAAGGTCATCGGCAGCTTGCCGGACGGGCTGGTGTCGCCGAACAGCAGTGAGGCGATCGCCGTGCCCATCTGCTCGCCGCCGTACCAGTTCTCCAGCACCGACGGCACCTGGGCGATCCACGGCATCTCGACCGCGCTGCCGGTCTGGAGGACCACGACCGTGCGGGGGTTGGCCGCCGCCACCGCGGCGATCAGCTCATCGCTGTTGCCCTGGAGGCGCAGGTCGGCCAGGTCGGTGAATTCGCCGGCCCGCTGATATCCGAAGACGACCGCCACGTCGGCCGATTTCGCCGCGGCCGCGGCGGCCGCTATGTCGCTTCCGTTGTTGAACGTGACCGACGCCTTCGAACGGGCCGCCCGGTCACGGATGGCCGTTTCCGGCGACACCAGATCCTCGCATTGCAGAGTGGTCGGGTTGCCGAATCGCCACGGCAGCGAGCAGACCGAACTCGCGCTGATGCCATCGGTCGGCGTGGACGATGCCGTCGCCCCGATCACCGCGATCTCGTCGCCCTGGCGCGGCGACAGCGGCAGCAGCCCGTTGTTCTTCAGCAGGACCGATCCCTGCTGGGCGACATTCAAAGCAACTGCCTTGTGCGCCGCCGTCGAGGCGTCGGCCACCGGGGCCGCCGGCAGCGGATTATCGAAAAGACCGCCCTTGATGTACGACCGTACGACTCGGAAAGCGGCGGCGTCGATCTGCCTCTGCGTGATCTCCCCGGCCGCCAGCGCCGCGTCGAGCTTGGCCGGCGTGAACCAGATCGGCCGGTTGAGCTCCTGGTCCATGCCGTTCACGAGCGAGGCCGCGGTCGAGTGCACCGACCCGAAATCGCTCATGACGTAGCCATCGAACCCCACATCTTGCTTGAGTACGGTGTTCAGGCGCGGATTCTCGCAGGCATAGGTGCCGTTGATCTGGTTGTAGGAGCACATCACGCTCGACGGCGCACCCCGGTCGATCGCGATCTCGAAGGGCAGGTCGTAGATCTCGCGCAGCGTCCGTTCGGAAGCGTTCGACGAACTGGTCTGCCGGTCGGTCTCCTGCTCGTTGGCGACGTAGTGCTTGAGCGTGGCCAGCACCCGGGAGTCGTGCTCGATGCCCCGCGATCCGGCCGCCGCGATCAGGCCGGTGAGCAGCGGGTCCTCACCCAGATATTCGGGCGTCCGCCCCGACAAGGGCGTCCGGCCGCTGGCCAGTCCGGGCGCCAGCAGCACGTTCTTCTGTTTGTCGAACGCCTCGGCCGCCTGCGCTTTCCCCTTCGCGTAGGCCAGCGACTCGTTCCAGGTGGCGGCCTGCGCGATGGTCGCCGGGAACGCGGTCACGCCGGGGGTGAAACGCACACCGTCCGGGCCGTCGGAATAGACCACGGTCGGCGTGCACGGCACCTGCACCGGATAGACGACACCGCCCTGCCATTCCGTCTGGGTGGGGCTGTTCGCCGGCTGCTCCACCAGCCACCGGTATTTCTGGTGCTGGGTGCTCGCCGCGAGCAGGGCCGAGGCCCGTTGCTCGGGCGACTTCCTTTTGTTCATCCACGGAACCGTCGAACAGTCCACGGCGGCCTGTGCCGCCACGGGCGTGAAGAACGGTGCGAAAAGTGCCAGCACCGCCGCCCCGCCGATCAGACGTTTACGCATGCGGGATTCCTTTCTGAGTGGTTAGTGGATCCGGACCGGTCCGATGAGGCCGTAGGGCTGCCGGGAGCCGTAGGCCGCGTTGCCGAGCAATGTCGCGAGGTGCACGCGCAGCGAGTTGGCGCCTTTTCGCAGCGGCACCTGAATCGCCGACGGGTCCATCAGGTCGGCCGGCGGCAGTTTCTCGCCGTTCAGCTCGACTGAGTAGGTGCCGAGCACCGTGCCGAGATCGAGCAGCGCCCGCCCGCCCCGGGGCGAGGTGATCGTGGTGCTGTAGACCGCCGTACCGGAAATCGTTTCGAGACCGGCGATGGACTGCCAGTCCGGCAGAGGGCCGGTCAGCGCGATCGACGGCAGGACACGCTTGTTCGTCGTCTCGGGTGTCGCGCCCTTCTCGTACGAGGTGACGGCCAGTTCCCATCGCGGCGAGACCGCGCCGGTCGCCGTGGAGATCCACGGTGACGCCGCGTGCGCGGTGTCCTCGTTGCCCTTGGTGAGCGCGACCAGCACCCCGTTACCGCTGGTGGCCGAGATGTCGATCCGGACGCCGCCGGGCACCCGGGTGGAGGAGGTGATCGGGGTGACCGCGCCGCTCCACGGGTCGTACCGGAAAGGCCGCCCCTCCCCCGCCAGCGTGACCGTCGAGGTGGCCGGGGTGGCGCTGTTGTTCCAGAAGAAGTAGTAGTTCGAGTCGGGGGTGGAACGCCGGAGGTTCAGGAACGGCGACGGCCGCGCGAAGGATGCCGCCGGCCGCACTCCCGCCGCGGCCAGCGCCGGGGCCACGCCGGCCTCGCTGCTGACCACGCGCACGTTCCGGTTGCGGCGGAGCTGGTCGATCACGGCGCGTAGCCGGCCGTCCTGGGCCGGCGCCAGACCCCGTACCCGCGAAGGGATTTCTCCCACCACGACGATCGGCAGGCCGGACCGGGCCCACGACAGGATCCTGATGGCGGTGGCCAGGTCGAGCGTGGTCTCGTAGTTGACGTTCGGGGTGTTGTTCAGGACGAAGGCCCTGTAGCCCAGGGACAGCAGCTTCCCGTCGCGGACCGTCGCGGCGGGGTCGGCCACCTGCGTACGGCCCATGAAGCCGTAGGTGTATCCGGCCCGGGCCAGGGACTGGTCGGTGAAGTAGAGATCGCCCGTGGCGCCGGACAGGCTGTGGCCGCCGCCCTGCCGGTAGATCGCCACGTCGTCGCGCAGATCTCCACGGCGCAGCACGGTCTGGAGCCGGGCCACGTAGTCGTTGATCGTCCGGTCGTGGGACCAGGTGGGGCTGACCGGGCCGTACGCGTCCGCGACCCCGCCGTTGAACAGCGAGAATCCGGGCCACGCGCGCGCCGCGCCCGGCGTCGTGTCGCCCCAGCCGTGCCAGACGATCATGTTGACGCCGGTGACGAGCTGCTGGTTGACGTGCGACAGCAGGGTGGCGCGCGGATAGCGGTGGGCCTGCCCCTCGGCGCAGCACTCGGTGGAGAGCAGGTTGTGCCCGGCCTGGGCGGCCGAGGCGGCCAGGGCCCGCCAGACGTCGGACGAGCGGTTCTCCAGGTGGTTGACGTCGCTGCCGCTGGTGAACGAGCGGTCCTCGCCCTCGGCCACGTCGAGCAGCCCGGCCAGCTCCTGCATGTCGACCGGAGACGGCCCCCACGAGCTGTACGGCTGGCCGCGCAGCGTCAGGCCGCGCTGATGGGCCCAGGCCGCGAGCGGCTTGAGGTGGTAGTCGCGGAACAGCTCGTTGAGCGTGGTGCGGTAGTCCTCGCGGACCCGGTCGCCGGTGTCGCCCGGGAAGTCGTAGGCCGGGTCGCTGACCGCGACGGCCGGCAGGTACGGCACGAGCGAGTAGCCGCGGCGGCGTTCGAACTGCCGCAGGAAGTCAGGGGTCCAGTGCAGCACCTGGGCGCCGGAGCTGTTGAGTTCGAGGGAGTCGAAGAAGAGCGAGCCGCCGGCCGACCGGATCGACTTCTCCAGCGCCGGGGTGAGGACCTCGTCCTGCCAGAACCGCTTGATCGCCGTGATGCCGTCGAGGGAGAAGTGGTCGACGAGATAGGTGGTCCTGGCGGTGCCGGCCAGGCCGACGGTGTGGCCGGTGCCCATCATCCAGCTGCCGACGACCACCCAGGTGCCGCCGGCGGGCGCGGTCCAGCCGGGCTTCCCGGCGAGGTCGACCGCCGAGCCCGGAAGCAGGAGCGGCACGGTCTCGGCACATGTCACGACGCAGCGGTACGCGACGGCGGCCTGCAACGTCCGCTTGGTCACCCCGGCCGGCAGTGGCGGCGCGGGTACCGGCCCGGTGAAGGTGGAGCCGCCGGGCACGACCTGCCGGGCGAAGGCGATCTTCTGGTCGGAGCCGGGGCCGTCCGGCGAGACGGTCGTGGTGCCGGCCGACCAGCCGGGCGTGTAGATGTGGTCGACCTGGAGGCCGTTGCGGCGGCCGGCGTCGAAGGTGGCCTTCATGGCGGTGGCCCACGAGTCGTTCGTCCAGTCGTGCCGGGCCGGATCGTAGGCGGCCGCACCCAATGTCACCTGGTTGAACTCGACTCCCCCGGCGCCGGCGGCGGCCATCCGGGCGACTTGGGCGGCGGCCGACTCCGGTGTCATCAGCCCACCGGTGGTCCAGAAACGGTAGAAGGGCCGGTCCGCCGCCGTCGGAGCGGCGAAACCACCGCCGGGATGGGCCGCGGCGGGCGCGGGCGCTCCGACGGCGATCAGCAAGACTGCCATGCTCAGCTTGATACGTTTCACATTTGCCCCTGTCTCTGCCTCCACGGCGCATGGGTACGGGGGAAGATGTTTCGGCGGTGTTTCCGCTCTGGATCACATCCTGTGTCGTCGCTGAGAACGGACGTTAGGACTTGATGCACGCGGTGTAGCACAGAACGCACCTACCGCAGCGGCTCATCGAAACGCGCAGCGGGTCGATAAGACCTGTGAGGGGGCGGTGCGCTGATGGCTGAGCTGCGTGCGGGCATGACGCTGCGCGCGTCCCTGCTGCGTACGCTCCTGTTCACCGTCCTGTACACGGCCGCCACCTACATCGGCCGCAAGACGGTCATGGACGAGACCAACCTGAGCATGGTCTGGCCGGCGGCCGGCGTCTCGGCGATCTGGTTCCTGGCCCAGTGGCACTCGCGCTGGCGCTGGCTCGACGGGCTCGCCATCGCGGCCGTCACCATGGGCGTGAACACGGCCACCGGCGCGCCCGCGTCGCTGGCCGCCTGGTTCGTGGTGGCCAACCTGGCTCAGGCGTGCCTGTTCGTCACCCTCTTCCGGCGATGGCTGCCCGGCCTGTGGGGCGGCGGCGGCAACCGTCCGCTGGCCCGGCCCCAGGAGCTGTGGCGCCTGGTCGCCGCGTCGTTCGTGGCCACCGCGGTGGGCGCGCTGATCGGGCCGACCGGCGTGTGGGTGATCAACGGGGTCTACTCCGGGCCGGCCACCGCCGTCTGGCTGACCCGCAACACGGTCAGCATCCTGCTCATCGGGGCCGCCGGCCTGCGTCTCGGCTATCTCGTCCACCAGCGGCGCACGCCGTCGCTGCGCCTGATCTGGACAAGACTGCCGCCCCGCAAGCAGCTGGAGTACATCGCCGTGATCGTGCTGTCGATCGCGGCGTACACGGCCGTCTTCGGCACCGACAACCGGCTGCCGCTGGCGTTCTCGCTGATCGCGATGACGGTCTGGGCCGGCACCCGCCTGCACACCGGCTTCGTCATCCTGCACGACCTGACCTTCGGCGCCGTGGCGGTGCTCTACACGCTGGGCGGCACCGGGCCGTTCGCGCTGATCGGCTCGCATCCGGCCCGGGCGCTGGTCGCTCAGGCGTACGTGGGAATGATCGCTGTTGTGGGTCTGGCCCTGGCGCTCGGCCGCGATGAGCGCAACACGATCCTGCGCGAACTGCGCGCGGCCGAGGAGGCCGCGGCCGGCCAGGCGAAGCTGATGACCACGATCGTCGACTCGATGAGCGAGGGCCTGACCGTCACCGACGAGCAGGGCCGCATCCTGCTGCGCAACCCGGCCGTACGGCGACTGATCGGCGGCATGGTCAGCCCGTCCGACCTGATGCGGCACCCGGAGTACTACGGGCTGTTCCACCCCGACGGCAAGCCGCTGGACCCGGAGGACATGCCGTATCGGCGGGCGCTGGCCGGTGCCGAGGTGCGCGGCATGGACGTGCTGATCCGCAATCCGGCCCTGCCGGACGGCCGGATCCTCAGTGTGAACTCGACACCCATCCCGGCCGCCACGAACGGCAACCGCTACGCGGTGACCGTCTTCCACGACGTCACCTCCGAGCGACGGCACCGCACCGAGCTCGCCAACTTCGCCGGCGTGGTCGCCCACGACCTGCTCAACCCGCTGGCCACGATCGACGGCTGGAGCGAGGCGCTGGCCGAGGCGTTCGCCGACTTCCCGGATCACCCGGCCACGGCCGAGGCCGAGGACGGGATCCGGCGCATCCGCCGGGCGTCGACTCGCATGCGCGACATGATCAACGACCTGCTGGCGTACACGACGGCCCGTGACGCCTCGATCGCGCCGTCGGTCGTCGATCTCGGGGCGGTGGTCAACGACATCGCGATCGCCCGGATCGACCAGGCACAGAGCACCGGCGCCCCGCAGCCGGCCTTCCACATCGGCGAGCTGGGCGCCGCGTACGCCGACCCGGTGCTGACCCGGCAGTTGCTCGAGAACCTGATCAGCAACTCGATCAAGTACACGGCGCCGGGCGTCAGCCCGGAGATCACGGTCGGCGCGTCGCGGGCCGACCACATGGTCACCGTGACGCTCGACGACAACGGCATCGGCATCCCGGCCGACCAGCAGGACACCGTCTTCGAGAACTTCCACCGGGCCCACCGCGGCGCCGGATACAGCGGCACCGGCCTCGGCCTCGGCATCTGCCTCAAGATCGTGGAGCGGCACGGCGGCACGATCAAGGCCTCGGACAACCCGGCCGGCGGCGGCTCCCGCTTCACGTTCACCCTGCCGGTGGACGCCACCACCGCCCCCAAACCGGACCAGGAACCACCGCCCAAGGTCACCAAGGAGCGCCGCGCGGTGCCGTCCTCGGCGCCCGCACCGGCCCCGGCCGGCACGTTCGCCCGGGCGGCCCGCCTGGTGCTCGACTATCTGCACGAGAACATGCCGCTGGCCTTCTGGGCGGTCACCCGCGTCGAGAACGGCCGCCAGACCTACCTCTATCTCGACGCCGGCAACGGCTACGGGCTCCAGCAGGGCGAGAGCCACCCCTGGGAGCAGAGTTTCTGCATCCACATGGCCGCCCGGGAGACGCCGGCGGTCGCCGTCGAGGCACAAACCATTCCGCTGTACGCCGCCGCGGGCGTCAACGACCTCATCGACATCAACACCTATGCGGGCGCGGTCATCACCGAACCCGACGGTTCCGTCTTCGGCGCGATCTGCGGCCTCGACCCGAACAGCCACGCCGGTGATTCCCGGATGACGGGTGCCGAGCCGCTGCTCGCCCTGCTCGGGCAGCTGCTCACCGCGGCCCTGTCGGCCGACCGGGCCCAGGACCGCTCGGCCGGGGCGCTGCTGCGCGAGCAGGTCAGCGCCGACACCGACGCCCTGACCGCCCTGCCCAACCGCCGTGCCTGGCAGCGGCTGCTCGACCGGGCCGAGGAGCTGTACCAGCGGCTGGCCGACCCGACCGTCATCGCCATGGTCGACCTCGACCGGCTCAAGGCGATAAACGACACGCAGGGGCACGCGGCCGGCGACGCCTACATCCGGGCCGCCGCCACCGCCCTGGCCGGCGCCGTCCGCGACACCGACGTCGTCGCCCGTCTCGGCGGCGACGAGTTCGGCGTGCTGCTGCCGCAGTGCACCGAGGCCGACGCCGAGACGGTCATGGCCCGGGTCCACCTGGAGATGGAGGTGGCCGGGGTCGCGGCCTCGATCGGCTGGGCCGCCGTGGTCCCCAAGAACGGCTTCGCCGCCGCTCTCGAACAGGCCGACGCCGCCATGTACACCGAGAAGCGGCGCCGCCGCAGCGAGTTCCACCGCGCGCGCGACGCCTCGCCCCGTTAGGTTGAAGCCGTGAGTCTCGAAAAGGTCATCTTCGGCTTCTTCGTGCTCCTGGCTGCCACGCTCAACTTCGGATTCTTCATCGGCGACATCTCCGATCCGGCGTTGCACAACGAGTACGAGCTCTTCGCCGCGGTCGTGGTCAACCTGATCGCGACCGTGCTGAAGTTCGGCGACCGCACCCAGATCGGTGCCGTCCACCTGGCCACCAGCCTGGTCGCCGACCTTCAGCTCATCGCCGCCACGCTGGCCTGGGTCTACGCCACGCAGATCTCCGGCGCCGGCATGACCGGCGAGGCGACGGCGAGCGTGGTGTCGCTCTCGGGCGGCGCGCTGCTGGCCAACCTGGTCTCGGTCGCGCTCCTGGTGATCGAGACCGTGTCGTTCAACCGCCGCTGATGGGCAGCAAGCCGCACCCGAAGGGCCGCACGACGGTCACCCGGCCCACCGAGCCGTCGTCGACGATCTTCCTGATCCTGCGCCGGATGCGGGTCCCGCTCATCGTCCTGATCCTCATCTTCGCCATCAGCGTGCTCGGCCTGACCCTGATGCCCGGCCAGGACCCGCAGGGCCGCCCGACGCGGATGGGCTTCTTCGACGCGTTCTACTTCATGAGCTACACGGCCACGACCATCGGGTACGGGGAGATCCCGCACGCCTTCACCGGGGCCCAGCGCCTGTGGGTGATCGCGTCGATCTACCTGAGCGTCGTGGGCTGGGCCTATGCGATCGGTTCGCTGCTCACCCTCGTACGCGACCGGGCCTTCCGCGAAGCTCTGGCCCTGCGCCGCTTCACCCGGCAGGTCGTGCACATGCGCGAGCCGTTCCTGCTGATCGTCGGCTATGGGCAGACCGGCCAGCTGCTCGGGCACGCCCTGGACTCCCTCGGGCGCCGGCTGGTCGTGCTGGACAACACCCCCGAGCATGTGGACTCGCTCGACATCGACGCCTACTTCGCGGACGTGCCCGGCCTGGTCGCCGACGGCGCCAACCCGCACATGCTGGGCGCGGCCGGCCTCGAGCATCCGCAGTGCGAGGGGGTGATCGCGCTGACCAACAACGACGAGGTCAACCTGACCGTGGCCATGACGGCCGCCCTGATCAGGCCGAACCTGCCGGTGATCGCCCGCACGGTGTCGCCGGTGATCGAGCACCGGATGCGCGCGTTCGGCTCGCCCACGGTGGTCAACCCGTTCGACCGGTTCGGCGACCACATCCGCCTGGCCCTGCACCAGCCCTCGTCGTTCCAGCTGCTGGCCTGGCTGATCCGCGGCGAGGGGGCGACCCTGCCGGAGCGGGGCCGTCCGCCGACGTCGGGCCGGTGGGTGGTCTGCGGGTACGGGCGGTTCGGGCACAAGCTGGTCGAGGACCTCCGGGCCGACGGCCTGGAGGTGACCGTGATCGACCTCGCCGCCACCGAACCGGGAGTGATCGAGGGCGACGCTTCGGAGCCGTCGGTCATGGCCCGGGCCGACCTGGCCGGCGCGGTCGGCTTCGTGGCCGGCACCCACAACGACGCCACGAACCTGTCGCTGGTGGCGGCGGCCCGCAAGGAGAACCCGTCGCTGTTCATCGGGGCCCGGCAGAACCGGCCGCGCAACGCGCCGCTGTTCGCCACGATGGACGTGGACTGGCTGCTGGTGCCGGCCGAGATGGCCGCCCGGGAGATCTACGCCCAGCTGAGCACACCGTTGACCTGGCGTTTCCTCCAGGAGATGCCGGCACGCGGCGACGAGTGGGCGGCCGGGACGATCGACCGGCTGGGCGCGCACTGCGGCTCCCATCTGGACGGCTTGTGGAAGGTGACGCTGACCGAGCGGGAGGCGCCGGCCCTGATGTCGTGGCTCCACTCGGGTGCGGCCCCGCTCGGCGACCTCATGCGCTGCCCGCACGATCGTGATCAGCGGGTCGCCGCGGTGCCGCTGCTTTTGCTGCGGGGCGAGGAGTCGACATTGGGCCCGGGAGACGACATCAGCCTGCGGGCCGGAGATCAGATTTTGTTCGCGGGCCGCCGGATCGCCCGCCGCGACCTGCTCGACACCATGACCAATCATGTGGTCAGCGAATACGTCCTCTATGGCCGCTCGGTCCCCGCGGGCTGGCTGTGGCAGAAGGTCACGGGCCGGAAGCCCGCCTTCTGAGGTCAACCGATTTAGCGGCCGGGCGCCACGGACCCGGCACGGGTGGCGCGTTCCGGGGGTGCCGGGCTGGCCAATCGGACAATCTTCCGTCGGGCGATTGCATATGCACGTGCATTTGCGCTTGGCACGCCCATGCCCGCGGTCCATGATGGGTCTCAGTTTCCTTCCAGGCGCGCTCGCCGCCCCGAGGTGATGAGGTGAAATGACCACCCACGACCCGTCCACCGGCCAGATCTGGACGTTCGCCGAGGCCGACTACCGTTTCGGCAGCGGCCCGCTGCGCATCCGGATCGAGCGGGTGCTGGCCTCCGCGCCCCTCCAGCAGGACGGCGAGACGTGGTACGAGGTCGAGGGCATCGAGGTCAACGACCAGGGCCAGATCATCGGCCCGCGCCGCGCCACGATCCGGGCCAGCCGTCTCCCCGCCGTGCGCCGCAACCCAGGCCGCTGACCCACCGCGCCGCCCAGCGCCCGCCCGCCGCCGCCCGCCGCCGCCCGCAGTCGCACCACGGCCGCCCGCCGTCGCACGACGCCGGACCGCGCTGGTGGCCGTGCGCTCGTGATCTACCGTGCTGACCATGGCCCGCACGAAGCTGTACCTCGTCCGCCACGGTGAACAGGACCCCGGCGGCGACGGCCTCTCGCCGCGCGGCCGTGAGCAGGCGGAACGCCTCGCCCGCCGCCTCGACGAGGTCCCGTTCACCGCGATCCACCACAGCCCGCTGCCCCGGGCCGCCCAGACCGCGGACATCGTCGCCTCCTCTCTGCCGCGGGTTCCCCGGCACAGCTGCGACCACATGACCGACCGGACCCCGGTCCCCTCCCCCGCCCAGCGCGACCTCTACCCCACCCGCTGGCACGGCTGGCTCGACAGCGTCCCGGCCGGCGAGCGCGACGAGGACGCCCGGGCCCTGCAAGCCGCCGTCGCCCACTTCGACGTCACCGGCGACCACCTGCTGATCACCCACAATTTCGTGATCGGCTGGTTCGTCCGCCACGCCTTGGACGCTCCACCCTGGCGCTGGATCGGCCTCAACCAGGACAACTGCGCCCTGACCATCGTCCAATGGGACGCCGGCCACCCACCGACACTGGCCTCCTTCAACGACACCGGTCACCTCTGACCCGATCGGGCCTCCCGCCACTCGCCGCCGAACGCGGCCAGGTCGCCCTGACGGTCCACGGGCGCCGGCCGGCACGCCCGCACGGCGACCTCCCAGAGCGCCGCCGTCCCCCGGAACGCCGCCCGCTCCGTCGTGCCGTCCCCCAGCAGGACGAGCACGGTGCGCCCCAGAGTGAACACCGACGTGCGCTGGTCGATCATGGCGCCCGCGGTGAACTCCTCGGGCGCCATGAACCGCCTCGACCCCAACATCCGCCCGATCTCGTTCCGGTACGGCCCCGGCCGGTAGTGCTCCAGGTCGACCACGCTCATCCGGTGTGCCGTGAAGTCGTAGATCAGGGACCCGTCGTAGAAGTCGCCGGCCACTTCCCCGCCCCGCGCAGGCGTGGCAGAGCCTCGTGCCGATATGCCTGGCCGATCCGGGCCGCGTTCCGCAGCAGGGCCCAGCGGCGCTCGGCGCGCTCCGGGCTCCCGGCCGTCTTGACGAAGAGCCGTTCGCCGTCCCACTCGACCCCGTAGGACACGTTCCCCGAGTCCTGCCGGTCGAACACCGCGAAGATCGACCCAGCCTCCCGCAGGTAGTCGGCCGGAGCCCGGTCGATCCGGAACGATCTCACGTCTGCGCCAGCGGCGCGTACCAATGGGCGCCGCTCACGAGCACACGGATCGCGAGGGTCCGGTTCCAGTCGGGTCGCATGCCGTGCCGGTGCAGGACCGGGAAGACGACGTCGTCCATGAGGTGCTCGACGGCGGCCAGATAGGCCGCCTCCTGCTCGCTCTCCGGCAGCGCCTCGTGGGCGGCCTCGTCGAAATCCTCGTCGGTGACGCCCGCACGCACCTCGTCACCGTCGAGGTAGCCGGCGAACTCGGCCGCGTCCTCCTCACCGCGCACGACCCAGGCCCAGATGTCGTCCTCGATCTCGGTGCGGGCCGGCTCGGCGACCCGGCCGGGAAGGAACCGGGCGCCCTCCGGCCGGTGGTTGTAGATCCACTCGCCGGTCATGGTCAGCCGGCCAGCATCTGGGCGAACTCGGCCGGGTCGATGATCGGGATGCCCAGCTTGGCGGCCTTGGTGGCCTTGGCCGTCGTGGTCTCGGACGTGACCAGCGCCGTCGTGGTGGCCGAGACGCTGCCGCTGGCCCGGCCGCCGAGCTGCTCGATGCGCTCGCTGACCGTGGTGCGCGTGTAGCCCGGGACGCTGCCGCTGACCACGTACGTCCGGCCCTCGAAGGGTTTCTCGCCCTCGGTCTCGGGGACGCTCATGGTGACGCCGGCCGCGGCCAGGCGGTCGATGACGCCGGACATGGCGGTGAGGCCGTCGACGACGTGCTGCGCCTTGATCAGGCCCATCTTGTCGATCTCGGCGATCTCCTCGACCGTGGCCGCGCGCAGCGCCTCCATGGTCTTGAAGCGGGCGGCCAGCCACCGGCCGACGCTGCGGCCGGTCATCCGGATGCCCAAACCGGTGATGACCCGGTTGAACGGCTGGGACTTGCTGTGCTCGAGCGACGCGACGACCTTGGCCGCGTTCAGCTTGCCGAGCAGTACCACACCACCGGCCTTGGTGTTGCCGACCGGCAGCTCGGCCAGCTGCTCCTCGGTGAGCGAATAGAGATCGGCCACGTCGGTCGCGAGCCCGGCGTTGACCAGGGCGACGCAGAGCGCCTCGCCCGCGCCCTCGACGTCCATGGCCTCGCGGCTGCACCAATATTCCAGCGCGTTGGTGGCGCTGCACGAGGCGGTGTGGCAGCGCCAGAGCAAGCTCGACTTGTCCCAGGGCTCGCCGCACTGCGGGCACGTCTCGGGCGGCGCCCACGGGGTGAGGCCGTGCGGCTGCTCGCCGATGGGCGCGGTGACCCGCGGGATGACGTCGCCGGCCCGCCACACGGCCACGGTCTGCCCGATGGCCAGGCCCTGCTCCTCGACGAATTTCGGGTTGTGCAGCGTGGCGTAGGTGATCGTGGTGCCGTCGACGAAGACCGGGTCGAGCACGGCCCGCAGCGAGATGCGCCCCGTACGCCCGACCCGCACCTCGATGTCGCGCAGCACGGTGGAGCCCGTGTCGGCCGGATATTTGAAGGCGGCCGCCCAGTACGGCGTACGGCTGCCGGAACCGAGCCGCCGCCGTGTCGCCTCGAGATCGGCCGTCAGCACCGCCCCGTCGATCGGGAACTCCAGGCCCCGGCGCAGCTCACCGATGCGCGCGACGGCGGCCAGCGCGGCCTCCGCGTCCCCGGCGACCTGGACCTCACCGGTGGCCAGCCGCCCGGCGACCTGGAAGCCGAGCTCGACGGCGCGCGCCATGCGTTCCTGGTGAGAGGCGAAATCGCCGGAGATGTCGTACGCCGCGAAAGTCATCGGCGCCTCATAGTTGCGATCGGCGGCCCGGATCGACCCGGCCACCGCCCCGCGCGAGTTGATGAAGGCCTTGCCGCCGGCGGCCACCCGGTTGGCGCTGGCCGCCTCGAAGTCGGCGACGGTCATGTAGACCTCACCGCGGATCTCACCCGTCCACGCACTGTCGAGCCGCCCCGGCAGCCCGGCGATGCCCCGCAGCACCTGGCCGGTGACATTTTCACCGGTGCTGCCGTCACCGCGCAGCGCGGCCAGGACCAGGCGCCCCGACTCGTAGGCGACCCGGATCGCCAGCCCGTCGAGCTTGACCTCGACCAGGCAGGGATCACCGCCGAGGCTCGCGACGAACGCCCGCACCTCGTCCTCACCGGTGACCTTGCCGAGCGACATCATCGGCTCCGGATGGCGGACGTCGCCACCACCGGACACCCCCGCCGCGACCCGCGTGGTGACCCCGCGGTCGTCCCACTCGGGATGCGCCCGCTTGGCCGCGGTGATCCGGTCGAGCAGCGCGTCGTAGTCGGCGTCGGTCATCAGCACGTCACCGGTGTCGTAATACGACTTGGCGGCGGTCTGCGCCTGCTCGACAGCAGCGGCGAAGTCGGCTTCGCTGAGGGCGGTCTCCGTCATGCCGACAACCTACGTCCCGGGTACGACATTTTCGGCTCTTGTGATCGATGTGTGGGTGGTTTCGGGGTCATCGGTCAGGTAGCTCTGGTCGGTGACCGCCGAGGGTGAGCATGGCCAGGGCGATGATCGCGTGGGCTGAGTGGAAGCCGAAGCCTCGGCGGATGATGAGCCGGATCTTGGTGTTCGTTGATTCGACCAGGGCGTTGGACAGCCGGTTGGTGATGGTCGCGATGATCGCGTCGCGGTCACGGGTGATGCTTCGGGCGAGTTTGACGAACTGAGCAAGCCGGCAGCGGCGTGCCCAGCTGATCCACCGGTCGAGGGCTTCGACTGCTTCGCCGGGATCGCGGTGGGCGATCGCGAAGACGGTGCGCAGTCCTTCTTTCAACGCCCAAGCGCGGTGCAGGGCGGGGTGGGTCTTAGCGATCCAGGCCAACTGTTCGTGCTGGCGTTCGGTTAGGTTTTCGGGGTTCTTCCAGAGCGCCCAGCGGGCGCGTTTAAGGGTTTTCACGTCACCGCGCGGGCGGTGGTTGCGGTTGTTGGCGCGGGTAGTGCCCCGTGCGTGGCCACGGGCTTGGTTCCACACGGTGCGGCGTTGTTCGTCGAGGGCATCGGTGGCCCAGGCGACCACGTGGAACGGGTCCGCGCAGCGGATCGCTCGCGGGCAGTGTTCCGTGACGGCTTCGCGGATCCAGCCGGCGGCGTCACTGGAGATGTGGGTGATCGCCGCGCAGCGCTCGGGCCCGAGCCGGGTGAAGAAGGCGGCCAGGGCTGCCTTGTCCGCGCCGGGCGCGGCCCAGACCAGGCGACCGGTGTCGTGGTCGACGACCACGGTCAGGTATTTATAGCCTTTGCGGTAGGAGATCTCGTCGACGCCGATACGTTTCAGTCCGTCGAGTAGATCGACCTGCCGCTCGGTGTCGGCCCAGACCCGGCTGATGACCGCGCCGACGGTGCGCCAGGCGATCCGCATCAACTGGGTGACAGCGCTCTTGGCGCAGGTCGTGGCGAGCCAGGCCACGCTCTGGTCGAAGCTGAGGGTGTGCCCGGCCCCGTGCCGAGCCCAGGGCACCGCGGCGACCACCACGCCATGCTCCGGACACGAGACTCGCGGCGCGTCCGCTTCGACGTAGGCGACGGTCGTGCCCAGGTCCAATGCCCGCCACCGACGCCGGCCCGAGCCCTGGTCATAGCCAGGACACCGGCGCCGGCACAGCCCGCACCGGCGTCGCTGACCTCGAGCCGGACGGACCGCCGCAACGAGGATGTCCTGCTGCTCGTCGAACTCGACACGCTCAACGACTGCTTTCCGAAGTCCGAGCAGCCGAGCCCATACCCTGGTATTACGCACGCCGTTGTCCCGCTATCTACCGTTCTGACCTTCGACAAGCCAGAACCTAAGCGGGACAACGGCGTGCGCTGTCGTTACTGCCTGAAACCACCCACACAAGCGTCAGTAGAACCACATTTTCCCGGCCGCGTCAGTACGTGGCGCGGCCGCCGCTAATGTCGTAGACGGCGCCCGTCGAGAAGCTGACCTTGTCGGAGACGAGCCAGGCGATCAGCTCGGCCACCTCCTCGGGGCGGCCCACCCGCTTCATCGGGATCAGGCCGGTGATGTGGGCCAGCGCCTCAGGGCTGGTGTCGGCGTTCATCGGGGTCTCGATCACGGCCGGCGCGATGGCATTGGCCAGCACCCCGCTGGTGGCCAGCTCCTTGCCGAGCGACTTGGTCAGCGCGATGACCGCCGCCTTGGAGGCCGAGTAAGGCGACATGTTCGGGTTGCCGTCCTTGCCGGCCATGCTGGCGATGTTGACGATCCGGCCCCAGCCGCGCTCCCGCATGCCGGGCACGAAGGCGTGGCAGGTGTTGAAGGTGCCGTGCACGTTGACCGCGAAGGTCCGGTCCCACCCGGCCCGGTCGATCTCCCACAGCGGCGCGTTCGGGCCGACGACGCCGGCCGAGTTGATCAGAATGTCGACCGGGCCGATCTCGGCCGCGGCCGCGTGGACGGCCGCCGAGTCGCTGACGTCGACGCGCAGGTCGGCCCCGCCGGCCAGGTCGAGGGTGATCACCCGGACCCCGTCGGCGGTCAGCCTGGCGGCGGCCGCGGCGCCCAGACCGCTGCGGCCACCGGTGATGACGGCGATGCGTTCGTTGCTCATGGATCCGATATAGCATCCCGAACATGGTCGATCGTGTCCTGGCGGCGCTGGACCGGGCCGCTCCGGGAACCGTCCGCAGCCGTGCCACCGACCGGCTCGGCATGGCCCACGACGCCTCCCACTACCTGCTCACCCCGCAGGCTGTTCTCGTTCCCCGCGACGCCGATCAGGTCGCCGCGCTCGTCCGGACGGCCGCCGGTCTCGGTCTGGGCGTGACGTTCCGCTCGGGCGGCACCAGCCTCAGCGGGCAGGCCGGCACAGATCAACTGCTTGCTGATGTACGGCGTCACTTCCGCGCCATCGAAGTCCTCGACAACGGCGAGCGCGTCCGGGTCCAGCCCGGCGCGGTGCTGCGCCAGGTCAACGCGCGCCTGGCCCCATACGGCCGCAAGCTCGGCCCCGACCCGGCCAGCGAATCGGCCTGCACCGTCGGTGGCGTCATCGCCAACAACTCCAGCGGCATGACCTGCGGCACCCACGCCAACACCTACCGCACCCTGGAATCGATGACCGTCGTGCTGCCCAGCGGCACCATCATCGACACCGCCGCCCCCGATGCCGACGAACGCCTGCGCGCCCTCGAACCACACCTCGCCGAGGGCCTGCCGCGGCTGCGCGATCGGGTGCGGGCCAACGCCGATTCCGTACGCCGGATCGGCGAGCAGTACGCCATGAAGAACACCATGGGGTACGGCCTCAACAGCTTCCTCGACCACGACCGCCCGGCCGAACTCCTCGCCCACCTGATCATCGGCAGCGAGGGCACCCTCGGTTTCGTCGCCGAGGCCGTCTTCCGCACCGTCCCCGTGCACCCGGCCGCCACCACCGGGCTGGTCCTGTTCCCCAGCCTGCACGAGGCCATGGACGCCATGCCCGGCCTGGTCGCCGCCGGTCCGGCCGCCGTCGAACTGCTCGACGCGGAATCGCTGCGCGTCGCTCAGCTGGACCCCGGCGCCGACGAGGCGCTGCGTCACCTGGCTGTCGACCGCCAGGCCGCCCTCCTGGTGGAGTGGCAGGAGCCGGACCCGGCCGCCCTGGACGAGCGCGAAGAGCAGGCGCGCCGGCTGTTCCCCGGCGCCCGGCTCAGCCGCGACCCGGCCGGGCGGGCCGCGCTCTGGCACATCCGCAAGGGCCTGTACGCCACGGTCGCCGGCAACCGGCCCACCGGCAGCGTCGCCCTGCTCGAAGACGTCGCCGTGCCGGTGCCCGCCCTGGCCGGACTCTGCGACGACCTCGACGAGCTGTTCACCCGCTACGACTACGAGCGCAGCGTCATCTTCGGCCACGCCAAGGACGGCAACCTGCACTTCATGCTCAACGAACGGTTCGGCGCCGGCGACCAGGTCCAGCGCTACGCCGACTTCACCGAGGACATGGTCACCGCCGTCCTGGCCCGCGGCGGCACCCTCAAGGCCGAGCACGGCACCGGCCGGGTGATGGCCCCGTTCGTGCGCCGCCAGTTCGGCGACGAGCTGTACGAGGTGATGCGCGAGGTCAAACGGCTCTGCGACCCGGCCGGCACCCTCAACCCCGGCGTGCTGCTCACCGAGGACCCCCAGGCCCACCTGCGCCACCTCAAGCCCGTCGTCACCGTCGAACCCGAAGTCGACCGCTGCGTCGAATGCGGCTACTGCGAACCGGTCTGCCCCAGCCGCGACCTGACCACCACACCCCGGCAGCGCATCGTGCTGCGCCGCGAGATCGCCGCCGCCCACGCCGACGGCCGCACCGACCTGGCCCGCGAGCTCGAAGCCGAATACCGCTACGACGCGGTCGACACCTGCGCCGTCGACGGCATGTGCGCCACGGCGTGCCCTGTGCTGATCAACACCGGCGACCTGACCAAGCGCCTGCGGGCTCTCTCTCACGGCCGCGCCGCCCAGAAGGCCTGGAGCACCGCCGCCCGCCATTGGGACGCCACGACGCGAGCCATGAACCTGGCCCTCGACACCGCCGCCGTCATTCCGGCTGCGCTTCCGGAAAAGGCCACCCGCGCCGCCCGTACAGTCGCAAGCATCCCCGGCTGGAGCCGCGACCTGCCCCGCGGAGGCGCCCGCCGACGGGCGAAGCCCGCGGCCGGCGCCGACGCCGTCTATCTGCCGTCGTGCCTCAACACCATGTTCGCCCCGGCACCCGGCAGCCCGGGCGTGATGGCGGCCATGCTCGCGCTGGCCGAGCGGGCCGGCGTCCGCCTGCACGTCCCCGAGGGCATCGGCGACCTGTGCTGCGGCACGCCGTGGTCGTCCAAGGGCCTCACCGACGGCTACGAGGTGATGCGCGACCGCGTGCGCGCGGCCGTCGACGGCACCCGGGTCCCGATCGTCGTGGACGCGGCCTCCTGCACCGAGGGCCTGCTCCGCCTCGCGGGCGAGGCACCGGTGGTCGACGCGGTCGCCTTCACCGCCGACCGGATCCTGCCGAGCCTCACCATCGTGCGCCGGCTCCCGTCACTGGCCTTGCACCCCACCTGCTCATCCGTCCGGTTGGGCCTCGACGGGCCGATCACCCGGATAGCCACAGCCATAGCCGACCGCGTCGAGGTGCCGGAGGGCTGGCAGTGCTGCGCTTTCGCCGGCGACCGGGGAATGCTGCACCCCGAGCTGACCGCCTCGGCCACCGCAGCCGAGGCGAGAACGGTGATCGCCGCCGATCACACCGCTCACGCCTCGGTGAACCGCACCTGCGAGATCGGCCTCACCCGGGCCACCGGCCATCCCTACCACCACTTGATCGAGCTGCTGGACGCCGTCACCACGCCTGAAGCCCGGAGAGAGCCCCGGCGACGGCGAGGTTGAGGCGGGGCAGCTGGTGCAGGCGCGTGTCGCCGAAGGCGCGGTCGAGCGCGGCCGGATCGAGCAAGGCGGACCGCAGCACCTCGATGGCCGCCTCGTCGTCGCGCGAGGCGGGGGCGAGCGCGGCGCACACCGGAGCATGTCCAGCAGCTCTCGGCCGCCACCTGCCGGGCCGTACGCGTGGAAGGCCCGATCCCAGCTGGTCACCACGGAAGGTTACGACTAAGCCGGACCGGCCGGGGTATCCGGCGGTTCATGGATGATCGGATCTTGGATCCGTGGGGTGTGCGGACGCCCTATGGGCCAGGGCGCGAATGGCCGGTACGGGTCGATGAGCACGTCACCGTGGACGCGGTGGCGCGGTGGGTGCCGTCGGCCTCGATTCTGCACTCGAACGGGGACGCGATGGACATCGCCGTCGCCGGTGAGCGGATCGTGGGGGTTCGGGGCCGGGCTGAGGATCGGGTCAACCGGGGGCGGCTCGATCCGAAGGATCTGTACGGGTGGCAGGCCAACAACAGCGCCGACCGGCTCACCCGGCCTCTTGTGCGGGACGGTGGCCGGCTCGTCGAGACCGACTGGGAGACCGCCATGGGGCGGGTCGTCGCCCGGTCGCGGGAGCTGGCCCGTGGGCCCGGCGGGTGGGGGAAGTTCGGGTTCTACACGAGCGGGCAGCTCTTCCTGGAGGAGTACTACGCGCTCGGGGTGATCGGCAAGGCCGGCCTGGGCACGCCGCACATGGACGGGAACACCCGGCTGTGCACGGCCACCGCGGCCGCGGCGCTCAAGGCCAGTTTCGGCACGGACGGGCAGCCGGGCTCCTACGGCGATGTGGACCACTGCGACGCGATCGCCCTGTGGGGGCACAACGTGGCCGCGACGCAGACCGTGCTGTGGATGCGGATGCTCGACCGGCGGCGCGGGCCGAATCCGCCGCGGATGCTGGCCGTCGACCCTCGCCGGACCCCGGTCGCCAAGGAGGCCGACATTCACCTGGCGGTGCGGCCCGGCACCAATGTCGCACTGGTCAACGGGCTGCTTCGGCAGATCATTCACCACGGGTGGTACGACACCTCGTACACCCGGGATCGCACGATCGGTTTCGAGGAGCTGGCGAAGACCGTCGAGGCCTACACGCCGAGTCGCGTGTCCGAGATTTGCGGCGTGGATCCCAGAGATGTGGAAGCCGCGGCCGAACTGCTGGGCACCTCGGAGAGGCTGCTTTCCACCGTGCTGCAAGGGTTCTACCAGTCCAACCAGGCTACGGCGGCCGCCTGCGGGGTCAACAACCTGCACCTGATCCGGGGGATGATCGGCAAGTCGGGCGCCGGAGTGCTCCAGATGAACGGGCAGCCGACGGCCGAGAACACCCGTGAGGCCGGCGGCGACGGCGACCTGCCGGGCTTTCGCTACTGGGACAACCCGGCGCACATCCGCGAGCTGGCCGAGCTGTGGAACGTCGACGCGATGACCATCCCGCACTGGTCGCCGCCCACGCACGCCATGCAGATCTGGCGGTACGCCGAGCAGGGGTCGATCGAGCTGCTCTGGATCAGCGCCACCAATCCGGCCGTCTCGCTGCCCGATCTCGCGCGGATCCGGCGCATCCTGGCGAGGCCGGAGCTGTTCGTCGTCGTACAGGACCTGTTCCTGACCGAGACGGCCGAGCTGGCCGATGTCGTCCTGCCCGCCGCGACGTGGGGTGAGAAGCTGGGCACCTTCACCAACGCCGACCGGACCGTGCACCTGTCGGAGAAGGCCGTCGACCCGCCCGGCGAGGCCCGTTCCGACCTCGACATCTTCCTCGACTACGCGCGCCGCATGGACTTCCGCGACCGCGACGGCCGGCCGCTGATCCCGTGGACGTCGCCGGAGGAGGTCTTCGAGGCGTGGAAGAAGTGCTCGGCGGGGCGGCCGTGCGACTACACGGGCATCACCTACGAGGCGTTACGGGCGGGCGGCATCCAGTGGCCGGTGGGTACGGAACGGCTCTACGCGGACGGTGTCTTCAACACCGATCCGGACTACTGCGAGTCGTACGGCCATGACCTGAACACGGGCGCCGAGTTTACGGCCGGCGACTACAAGGCCAAGCAGCCGGGAAACCGGGCGTTCCTGCACGCCGTGGACTTTCAGCCTTCCCCCGAGACGCCCGGCGACGACTATCCGCTGGCGCTGACGACCGGGCGGACCGTCTACCACTTCCACACGCGGACCAAGACCGCCCGTGCCCCCGAGCTCAACGCGGCCGCCCCCGGCCCCTGGATCGAGCTGCATCCCGACGACGCCGCGCGGCTGGGTGTGGCCGAGGGCGACCAGGTCGCCGTCACGTCACCCCGGGGCGAGATCGTGGTCCCGGTGCGGCTCACCGGCGTACGGCCGGGAACGGTCTTCGTTCCTTTCCACTACGGTCCCCAGGCGGCCAACGAGCTCACGATGACCGCGTGGGATCCCGTCTCCAAACAGCCGCTGTTCAAGGTGGCGGCCGTCCGCGTCGAGCCGAGGGGCTGACCGCCATGCATCTCGCGCACTATCTGGGGCTGCTGCACCGTTCGCAGGTCAACCTGGCCGGCGCCTTCCGGGAGGTCGCCGCCGCACACCGCGACGAGCCGGACATCGAGCACCTGTGCGCTCGGCAGGCCACGATCTGCGAGACCCAGGCGGATCGGTTGCGGCCGTTTGCCGAGAGGTACGCCGAGGAGGCGCCCCGGGAACCGGACCGCCTCCACTCGACGCTGTTCACGGGCACCCGCGAGGGTGGCATCGGGCTCCTACGCGACCTGCAGGACCTCTATCTGATGGCGTCCGAGTGCGACATCTGCTGGACGGTGATCGGCCAGGCCGCGTACGGGGCCCGGGACCGGGAACTGCTCGGCGTCGTGGGCGACAGCGAGGGTGAGACGGCGGTCCAGCTGGCCTGGCTGCGGACCCGCATGAAGCAGGCCGCCCCGCAGGCGCTGGTAGTAGCCGGCTGAGACCCGGCGCACCAGCCGGCCGGCGAACGGGACCACGCCCAGGCACGTCGCGCCGATCGCGGTCAGCACCAGGCCCAGGCCGCCGGTCGCGTCGGCGCCGGCGGTGAGCGCGCCCACCCCCGCGAACGCGCCCACCCACAGCGTGGTCCCGATGGCCGACCAGAGCAGGAAGCGCCGGAACGGCATGCCCACGACACCGGCCACGATCGGCACGACGGCGTGGATGACGGCCACGAACCGCACCGCCACCAGCGCCGGGGCGCCCTTGTCACGCAGGTAGGCCTCGGCCCGGTCGAACCGGTCCTCGCCGATGCGGCGGCCGAGGCGCGTGGCCCGCAGCCGTGGACCGAAGACGCGGCCCACCGCGTACCCCAGGGACTGCCCGGCCAGGGCGCCCAGCGTGCCCACGACGAGCACGGCGGCGAAGCCGGCGGGACCCTGCGGAAGCGAACCGGCCAGCATGACCACCGACTCGCCCGGCACGAGCAGCCCGGCCAGGAACGTCATCTCGACACCGGAGGACAGGAACGTGAACAGCAGCACCGTCCACTGGTCGAGAGTGGACAGCCAGTCGACGAAGGCGGTGGCGGCGTTCGCGAGATCGGTGAGCACGAATTCAGCCTGCCGTCCGGGCCGCCCCGGAGCCTCCGGGCGTTACCCCGAGATAACCCCTAAGAGTTGAGTCGTGATTGTTCGCCGTGTTCGGTGTGCAGTCTCCTGGCCTTGGCGGTCCCGCGTGGTCGCCGCTGGTGCGGAGTCTCATCGGGGGTTGCTGTTGGGCCGGTGGTGACGACTCGTGTTCGCTCGGCAGAGGCTGCCCGTTGCCGGGGAGCTGCCGTACCTGCCGGCGCCGGTGGGGGCGTGCCGGTGGTCGCGGTTGACCTCGCCAGGGCCTCTTGCAGCCCTGCTCTTGCCACCCGGGCGGCGAACGCAGCCCGGAAGTCTTCGTTGATCCGCGCCGTGGCCGGCTGGTGCGGATCGGTCAGCTCGACGCACGCGGCCATCGCCGCGGCGACTTGGTCCCGATCGCCGACCAGCCCGCATGCCGTGCAGCGGTGCACCCGCTGGCAGAGGGGCTTGTTCGCCCGAGCGCCGCACGGACATTGCTGCGACAGTGCCGTTTGCCAGGTCCTCGCTCGGAGCAACTGACCGCCGGTCGCGGCACATTCGAGTTTCAACGCGGCGATGAGCATGCCAGGTGAGAACAGCGCTATCCCGCGGCCCCACATCGCCGCCCAGGCACGGATGTTGGTGTGTTCGACGACCAGCCTGGGCCCGTGCTCGGCGATGATCGCGCGGGCGATCTGCTGTGCCCGAGCGCGTTTCGCCTGCGTGCGCGAACGGCCTGCCGCTGCATTCTCGGCCCTGCGACGATGATAGACGTCGGAGAGCTGGTCGTGCCGGTAAGCTTGTCTCGGTATCCCGGCCGCGTTGGCGACCCGCGGTCCGAGCGGGATCGGCACCTGCCGGGCTACTCCACCCTCGCTCGAGGATCATCAAGTGGGCGTAGTAACGCCATCCGCCATCGGCTTTCGGGTCTTCCACCCGGACCAGGTCGATCTTGTGCCATAGCTGCGGACGGCCAAGAAACCACTCGAGACGTGGCTGTTTCGCCGTGCCTTGCGGCAGCCGGACCGGCAGGACCAGGTCCGGCCTCGGGCCGGCGCCGGGAAACACCACGGTAAGCGGACCTTCATAAGCCCACCAGCCCCGCAGGCCCGGTGGCCGTTGCGGCACCGCGAACGCGGACGGCCGCCGCCTCACAAAGGCAGCACGGTAGGCGGCCAAGGACCCGATCAGACGAAACGTCTCCCAGGTGTTGGCCTTTGTGTGTGAGCGGGCCCGGCCGGGAATCCGGGTCGACGTCCACCACGAGCCGACCCTCGGCCGTCCATGCCGAGTACCGGCGCTATCGACGAACAGGTGACGGTTGACGCTCTGCCACACCTCGTCCGCAAGATGCAACGCGATGGCTTTGCTCAGGTGCCGGCCCAGCCAGCGCGACCGGTCGACATGCGCGGCCGCGGCCCGCGCCAACCCGGTGCGCGACAAGCCGAACAGCGCCCGTGCCTGCTTCGGGCCGTCCTGCGCGGCCCGCAACCGGTGCGCAGACCAGTACGCGTCCACCCACGACCGGGCTTGCCTCTGCAACGCCCGCCGCAACTGCCACGTCGCGGCGAACAGCTTCTCGATACGCCGACGGGTGCAGGCGTCGGTCGTGTCGACCTCGAGCCGAATCACCGCCGCCGACGCATCCTTCGCGCGCCGCCAGTTCGCCTGCTTGGACTTGCCACGGGTACGGCGGACGGAGCCGGTTTCCGCCATCTCGCACCCCCACCCGACCGAACATCTGTTCGAAGGTGAGCCTATCCCCTCACGCGGCCAATGGCGACCACGAATCGATCCACAACCATTGCATCGAACAGCTACCACTCGACTCTCAGGCCTCGCTCGACGATCAGGTCAAAGACCGGCCGCAATCGGCTCTACCGTCGACGGCATGGACGCCATCATCGCGCGCCGGCTCCGGCGGCACCATCTGATCGGACCGGCCTCGTCGCCCGCGGAGGCGGTCGCCGGCATATGTGGCGCCCACTGTCAGATCCAGAGCGCGGCCGAGGTGTCGGTGGCCATGCGGGTCGAAGGAGGGACCCAGGCGAGCGTGCGGCGGGCCCTGACCGAGGAGAAGACCCTGGTCAAGACGTTCGGACCGCGCGGAACGGTCCATCTGCTGCCGTCGGCCGACCTGGCCATGTGGGCGGGCGCACGGTCGGCGCTGCCCGCGGAGCGGAGCCCGTTCGCCGCCGGCGTCCGCATGTCCGCCGCGCAGACCGACCAGGTCGTTGGCGCTGCCGACGAAGCGCTGCGCTCGGCGCCCGACGGTCTGACCGTGGACGAGCTCACCACCGAGATCGTGGCGCGGGTGGGCTCGTGGGCCGGCGATCCGGTGATGCCGGCCTTCCAGACGTTCTGGGCCCGGTGGCGCCAGGCCGTCGCGACCGCCGCCGACCGCGGGGTGCTGTGCTTCGGCCTGCCCCGGGGCCGCAACGTCACGTACACGAGCCCCTCGCTCTGGATCCCGGGTTTCCGCCCCATGCCGCCCGGCGAAGCCGTCCAGGCGCTGGTCCAGCACTACCTCCAGTCGTACGGACCGGCCACGCCGGCCCATATGGCGCGGTGGCTGGGCGCTCCCCCGGCCTGGATGGCCGCCCGGTTCACCGGCATGACCGAGCTTGAGGAGGGCTTCGTCGTGCCGGGCGACGAATCCTTCCCTCCGGCCGACGGCGGCGGCGTGCGCCTCCTGCCTTATTTCGACGCGTACGGCGTCGGGTCGCACCCGCGAGACCGCATCTTCCCCGGTCGCGCCGCCACCCGAGCTCTCAACCGGGGCCAGGCCGGCAACTACCCCCTCCTGCTGATCGACGGCCTCGCCGCGGGCGTCTGGCACTCCCGCCGTTCCGGCCGCCGCCTCGCCGTCACCGTCGAGCCCTTGGACACGCTGAGCCGCGCCCGGTTGGCCGACCTGGACGATCAGGTGGCATCGCTGGGCCGCATCCTGGACGTCTCGGCGACCCTGACCGTCGGTAAGGTGACCGCCGGTCCGCACGCGTGACCGCGATTCAGCCGGCGGTGGCGACTCCGCGGGCGACCTCCGGCGCGACGGCGAGCAGGCCGCGCACGGGTATCAGCCAGTCGCCCTGCGCGAGGGCGGCCGCCATGAGCTGCCTCGCCCGTTTGGGGCGGCCGTTCCGGTGGCAGCCGATCGCGAGGGTGGTGAGCGCCTGGCTCCGGCCGGTGGGCCCGGTGATGCGCTCCACGACCTTCAGCGCCTCGTCGGGGCGCCCGCCCGTCTCCGCCATCACCGCGACCACCCGGGCCAGGGCGTCGTCGCGATAGTCGCTCTCGGCCGGGGCCAGCAGGTTCCAGCGTTCGCGGCGCGGGCCGGGCAGCGTGATCGACTCGGCGACGCGCAGCGCGGCGTCGAGGTGGCCGTGCTCGGCCAGGCGTTGCGCCAGGTGGGCCCAGCAGCCCTGGCTCAGGCCGGGATCCTCGCCGGCCAGTTGCTCGGCGCGTTCGGCCCGGCCCAGCCGCAGGAAGGCGTCGATGCCGAGCAGGAGGGGCTCGGGAAGCATGAACGCGGCGTCCTCACCGCCGGCCCGGGCAACGGCGACGGCGGCCCCGACCGAACGCTCGACCATCTCGGCGTCGCCGAGCGCCGCCCACGCGGTGATCAGCCGGCTGTGGGCCGTGCAGGCCGGCCACGGCGCGGTGATCGTGGCGGCGAGACCGGCGGCGGTCCGGGCCTGAGCGGCGCCGTCGGCCGCCGACATGGCGCCGTCGGGCACGGTCAGTGACACCAACTCGGCGCGGAAGACCGCGCGCTGCCAGCTGTGGGGCAGACGTTGCTCGATGAACGGAACCCGGCCGACGTGGCCGGCGGCGACCGCGACCGCCGCCAGCGCCGCCGCGGTCTCGGCGAGCTGAACGTCCTGCGTGGGCTGGATCATCGCCGTCGCACCGGCGACGAGCCGATCGGCATGGTCGGCGTCACCGTCGTCCAGATATCCCCGGGCGAGGGTGGCCAGGGCCGCCACGCGGGCATCGGAGCTGGCCGCCCGTCCGGCCACACGCGCGGCCAGGGCGAGGTCACCGCCACGGGTCAGCACCCGCGTGACTTCTTGCAGGACGTCGCCCTGCACCTGTTCGGCGAGCCGGGCCGCGATCTCGCCGGCGCCGTTCTCCGCGGCGAGCACCGCCGTGTGGCCGAGCACTTCGGCCCGGATGTCGTCGTCGAGGCGGCGGGCGAGACTCTCCGCCTCGGTGAAGTCGCCGAGCTCGGCCCGGGCGAGAGCGAGCAGTGCCCGGTCCCCTTCCTCGTGATCGGGATCGATCGTCGCCCGGGAGGCGGTCTCGGCCATCTCAGCGACCCGCAGGGCCTCGGTGACATCGCTGGCGGCGGCGAGGATCCACGCGGCCCGTGCGAGCAGTTCGGCGGCGCCGTCGAGGTCCTCGGGGTCCACGTCGTCCGGGTCGAAGTCGGGTTCGTCGATGTCGTACTCGGTGCCGGTGAGCCGCCGGTTCGCCGCGTACAGGGCCGCACGCCGGGCCACCTGTGGCCTTTTCTCCCGTACGGCGATCTCACCGAGGGTCAATGCGACCTCCGCCTGCTCTGCCGGATCGTCGAGCAGTTCGGCGCCGAGCATGGTGGCCGGTTCGTGGCCGCCGAGGGCGATGTTCGAGACCACCGAAGCGAGCCGCCCTTCCGGCACGAGTCGCAGGGATCGCTCGATCAGCGCACGATCGGCGGTGCGCCCGACGACGATCGCGAGCCGCACCTGGCTCTCGTCGCCGGCACGAGCGGCCATGCGCTCGGCGTCCTCGACGATCCGCCGTCCTCGCGGGTCGCCGAGGACGATGAGCTTCGCTCCGATCATTCCCAGCGTCCGGACCCGGTCGCCGGAGTCGGTCAGCGTGCCGGCGAGATCGAGGGCCCGGCCGGTCCATCCCGCATCGGCCAGCAGATCGCAGAGGGTCACGAGAAGGCCGCGACGGCCGAGGGCGCGGGCCAGTTCCTCCGCCGCGTCGAACGCCTCGCCGTCCACGTAGATCTTCAAGACCGTTCCGCAATCCTCGACGGGACCGCGCATGAGCGACAGCGCCTCACGGGCGTCGTCGTGCCGGCCGGCGCGTGCGAGGCAGCGGGCCGCGCTCGCCAGCACGTCCTCGCTGACGTGCG